>JAEVZY010000167.1 GCA_023392035.1 Pseudomonadota bacterium
AGATCGGCCGTCCGCGTCAGCTCTACGTGGGCCCGACCCGTCGCGAAGTGCCGACCATGAAGCAGCGCGGCTGATTCGAACTTCAGGCATTAAAAGGAAAGCGGGCTGCGGCCCGCTTTTTTTGTGAACAGGCTGTTGCGCGATTCCTCGCTTTCGTTGCGGCGGTTGGTGGCCATGTTATTGAGCAAGGAGTCCCGTTCTTCCTCGGGAAGCGACTCGATTCTTTTTGCGAAGCAAGCAATGGCCTTGACGACCGTGTATTGGGTGGCGGGTCCGAAGCGCATGGCCATTTCCAATTCCGTCGTCGATACGATGAAGTCCTCGTCGGCGACCGTCGGCATGAGTTCGCACAGCAGGGCCAGGCATTGATCTCCCTTCCAGGGAAGCATCATCAAGAGCTCGTCAGCCGCGCGGCGAGCATGGACCTGGGCACGGTCAGTTTCATCGTGTCCTCAACCAGAACCGTGAATTGCCCGGAGCTTATGCCGGCGATACGACGGTCGATACGAAGGTCGATTAGCACAGCATTAGCGAAGTGCTCGCTCAACTTCCGGAACTGTTTGCATACCACTCCGATGTGCGTCACAACCGTGCGCGTGGCAGCCAGGCAAACACCTGGGGGAGCAGTTCCTCCGGCAAGCGAGTCAGGGGGAAGGGGGAGGCCGGATGGGCGCTTTGGCTTGAGGATGCTGAATTCATGATGTGGGTTCTCCGGGAAAGGGGCTTGCTATCCGCGGGCAGGCCCTTGTTCCGATGAATTGGCTGTCGAGAACCGGGCCGGACTCTGGCGCCACCCTTGCCCTGTATCGGCCCAGTGCCGCCCGCGAGCTGATTGCACGAACTTATTGCACGAATGCCTGTTTCCCCGTGAGAAAAAGTGCTGCTTCTTCACCTCGCTGGAAGCTCGATGTGCTATCCTTTTCGCCTCTACAAACCGAGTGTGAAAGCACCCATTAGCCCTTCCCCCACAACTTGATTTTGCAATCCGCTAACCGGTCAGGCCGTGTCGCGGAAGGTTATATGAACCCGCTAATCCTTCGCGAAACGCGAAGAAAGGTGAGCAGCGATGATGCAGGACTCCTTCTCCAATTCATATCTGTTTGGAGGAAACGCCGCGTACGTTGAAGAACTGTACGAAGCGTATCTCAACAATCCGGGCTCCGTTCCCGACAACTGGCGCGCTTATTTCGACGCCATGCAGCACGTCCCGGCTGTGGACGGCAGCACCCGCCCCGACGTCGCCCATGCTCCCGTGATCGCCTCCTTTGCCGAGCGCGCCAAGCAGGGCCCGATCCGCACCGTTTCCGCCTCGGCCGACGCCGAAATGGGCCGCAAGCGCGTCGCCGTCACCCAGTTCATCGCTGCTTACCGCTTCCTCGGCAACCGCTGGGCCAATCTCGATCCGCTGCAGCGCCAGGAACGTCCCGCCATCCCCGAACTTGAACCGTCCTTCTACGGCTTTTCCGACGCCGACCAGGACATCGTGTTCAACATCAGCAATACCTACTTCGGCACTGAAAATTCCACGCTGCGCGATCTGAGTCAGTCCTTGCGCGACACCTACTGCCGCAGCATCGGTTCGGAATTCATGTACGTGACCGACCCCACGCAAAAGCGCTGGCTGCAGGAGCGACTGGAATCGTCGCGCGCCGCTGCCCGCTTTGACGCCGAGAAGAAGAAGCACATCCTCGAGCGCCTGACCGCGGCCGAAGGCCTGGAGCGCTATCTGCACACCAAGTACGTCGGCCAGAAGCGCTTCTCGCTGGAAGGCGGTGAAAGCTTCATCTGCTCGCTGGACGAAGCGATCCAGCGCGCCGGCAGCAAGGGCGTGCAGGAAATCGTGATCGGCATGGCCCACCGCGGCCGCCTGAATGTGCTGGTCAATACCCTGGGCAAGATGCCGCAAGACCTGTTCGCCGAATTCGAAGGCCATCATGCCGATGACCTGCCGGCCGGCGACGTCAAGTACCACCAGGGCTTTTCCTCCGACGTCACCACCCCCGGCGGCCCGGTCCACCTGTCGCTCGCCTTCAACCCCTCGCACCTGGAAATCGTCAACCCGGTGGTGGAAGGCTCGGTCAAGGCGCGCATGGAGCGCCGCGGCGACAAGGACGGTTCGCAAGTGCTGCCTATCCTGGTGCACGGCGACGCCGCTTTCGCCGGCCAGGGCGTGGTGATGGAAACCCTGAACCTGGCCCAGACCCGCGGCTACGGCACGGGCGGCACGGTGCATATCGTGATCAACAACCAGATCGGTTTCACGACCTCCGATCCGCGCGATACCCGTTCGACGCTGTACTGCTCGGACGTGGTGAAGATGATCGAAGCGCCGGTGCTGCACGTGAACGGCGACGATCCGGAAGCGGTGGTGTTCGCCACCCAGATCGCTGTCGACTACCGCATGGAGTTCAAGAAGGACATCGTGGTCGACATCGTCTGCTTCCGCAAACTGGGCCACAACGAGCAGGACACCCCGGCGCTGACCCAGCCGCTGATGTACAAGAAGATCGCCAAGCATCCCGGCACCCGCAAGCTGTATGCCGACAAGCTGGCCGCGCAGAACACCATCGGCGCCAACGATGGCGACGCCATGGTCAAGGAATACCGCGACGCCATGGACGCGGGCCGTCACAGCCACGATCCGGTGATCTCCAACTTCAAGAGCAAGTACGCGGTTGACTGGATGCCTTTCCTCAACCGCAAATGGACCGATGCCGCCGACACGGCAGTGCCGATGGCCGAGCTGAAGCGCCTGGCGACCCGCATCACCACCTTGCCGGAAAACTTCAAGGCCCATCCGCTGGTCGAGAAAGTTTTGGCCGACCGCGCCACCATGGGCCGTGGCGAATTGAACCTCGATTGGGGCATGGGCGAGCATCTGGCCTATGCGTCCTTGCTGTCCTCCGGCTATGCCGTGCGCCTGACCGGCCAGGATGCCGGCCGCGGTACCTTCGTGCATCGCCACGCCGTGCTGCACGACCAGAACCGCGAGCGCTGGGACCAGGGCAGCTACATCCCCCTGCAGAACATCTCGGAACAGCAGGCGCCGTTCACGGTGATCGACTCGGTGCTGTCGGAAGAAGCGGTGCTGGGCTTCGAATACGGTTTCTCCACCGCCGAGCCGAACACGCTCACCATCTGGGAAGCCCAATTCGGCGACTTCGCCAATGGCGCGCAAGTGGTGATCGACCAGTTCATCAGCTCCGGCGAAGTGAAGTGGGGCCGCGCCTCGGGCCTGGTGATGATGCTGCCGCACGGCTATGAAGGCCAGGGTCCGGAGCACTCTTCGGCCCGCATCGAGCGCTTCCTGCAACTGTGCGCCGACAACAACATGCAAGTGGTGCAGCCGACCACGGCAGCGCAGATCTTCCACGTGCTGCGGCGGCAGATGATCCGCCTGTTCCGCAAGCCCTTGGTGATCTTCACGCCCAAGTCGCTGCTGCGCAATAAAGACGCCGGCTCCAGCCTGGCCGAGCTGGCCAAGGGCAGCTTCCAGACCGTGATCGGCGAAGTGGACGAGAAGATCGATCCGAAGAAGGTCAAGCGCGTGGTGGCTTGCTCCGGCAAGGTCTACTACGACCTGG
>JAEVZY010000372.1 GCA_023392035.1 Pseudomonadota bacterium
CGCGAGATCAGGTCGAGCCAGGCGCGCTGCACCGCCGCCACCGTGCGCATGCCGCCGCTGCCGGAGGCGACCAGCACGGATTCCGCGGGATCGGAAATCAACTGGTCTTCCACCAGGTTGGGCAAGGCCTGGCGCAACTTGGCCGGCGCCAGGGGCGGCACCTGCACCTGCAGCAGGCTGACGTCGCTGGCGGCCAGGATCAGCACCACGCGCTGGGCGCGCGCCACTTCCGGCGCCAGCGCCGTCAGGGCTTCCTGGCCGCTGCTTTCCAGGCGGCCATTGGCGGCCACTGCCGCCCACAGGCAGGGCAGGCCGGTCCAATGTCCGGAATTTTCGGCCGCCGCCTTGGAAGGCATGCGGATGTAAAGCGTGCTCACGATAGGAGGCCTTTCATGGATCTTGTTGTCCTGTGCGACACCCGATGTCGCCCGCCGCCCCGCTCCCAGGTTGTTGCGCTACGCGCTTTGCTGCACTCTTGGCACGCCTGCTGCGCCTGCTCAGTATTCGCGCACCCAGATCACATTGGTCTTGGGTCCATTGCGCTCGATCAAGGCCTGGATGTTCAGGCCGGCGCGCGACAGGCGCACACTGCCGTTCACCAGGAAAAAATTGGTCGCCACCGACAAGCTGCTGGCCACGCTGCCCGCACCGGAAGGCACACGATTGGCAATATCGGTTGCGCTTCGAAACGCTGCGTTCTGCCGCGCCGCCACCAGTGAAGCCGCATCGCCCATCGACAGGTTGGGCACGCGTGCGGCCAGCACTTCGGGCGGGGCGGTATTCACATTCACCGCCGTGGCGCGCGGCAGCACCACCAGGAAGGGCCGCAGCGTTTCCACGTTCTCCGTCGTGAAGCCGGGTATGGCCAGCAAATCGTCCACTTGCGTCAGCGGCAGTTGCGGCGGAGATCCACCTGAAGTTTGCCCTGCGGCGACATTCGGCGTTGTGACGCTGCGCATGAATTCGGCGGTTCGCGAGGCCAGCGCCGGGTTGATGCCGAGCAGGGACAACAGCCGGCCGAAGGCATCCACCTCGTCCGGGTTGATGGCGCCGTTGGGCGCGAGGTTGGTCAGGTTCAGGCGCGACTGGGCATCGACGATATTGCCGAGCAGTACGGCATCCGAGGCCTCGCTCTCGCTGCGGTTGTTTTCGACATACTGGTCCAGCCGCGTTTCGGACAAGGGCACGGCCCAGGGTTCATCCAGCGAATCGATGCTGGAATAGCGCGCATCTTCGCGCAGGATGAGGCGTGCCCAGTCGAGCGCGCCGCGCAGGATCCATTGCTTCTGCAATTGCAGGCGCTGGTTCTCGATCGAGCGCACCTGCACTTGCTGCTGCCAGAACAGGCTGGCGACGATGGTGATTGCCAGCGTGGTGAGCAGGAGCGCGGTGACCACCGCCACTCCGCGCTGGCGCAGGAGAAGCGGGGGCCGCTTGTTATCTCGCCTCATAGCGCCGCCCCTCATACCGCCCCCAGCAGGAACACTTTCTGCATCGGGTTGGCGCTGTTGGCCAGGCTGAGCGTCAGCTCCAGCCCGGTCCAGGTTTGCACCATGACCGGCGTGCCGGTGGCCTGGGCAATGATTTGCGCCTTGCTGGAACCGCCGTTGGCGCTGTCGTCCTGCTGCTGATCGTCGGCGCTGCGCCAGCCGCGATTGTCGTTGGCCCACAGGCGCATGGCGATCGAACCGACATTGGCCTCCAGGGGCACGGCGACACCGGCGTTGGTGCCGGACAGCACGCTTTGCAGGCCGGCGTCGATTTCAGACAGATCACGGGTGGCAGGCAATTCCTGGCGCAGCAGTACGCCGTCGCGCACCTGATAGTTCACCACCTGCACCCGCAGCGGCTGGCCTTCGGTTTGCAGGGTGCGCACCAGGGTCAGGCGGCCCTGGTCGATGCGCAGCGCTTTCCGGCCTTGCAGCAAAGTGGGCGAAGCGATCTGGGTGCAATCGTTCTGCAATTGCGCAAAGGCCAGCTGCAGGCCGCGCGTGTTGTCCAACTCTTGCGTGAGCGTCACGCGCGCGCGCACGATGGTGTCCAGACCGCGCCACCCCATGACGGCGACAATCGCCAGCACGCTGATGGCGACCAGCAGCTCAACCAGGGTCAAGCCGCGCTGATGTCGCGTTCTGGACTTACAAGGCATTGGGCACCACCTGGATCAGCTTGATGATGCGGCGATTGAGGTCGCGACTGTCATACACGCTCACCTCCACCCGCCGGAACGAGGGATTGGGCGTGGCCAGCACCGCTTCATTGCATTGCAGAGCCAGGTCGCCCTGCGGGCAGGCGAAGCTGCGCTCGCCGAGCGCCGGCCATTCCTGCGACAGTCGGATCTGGGTCAGCCGGTTTTCCGCCGACCAGGTAGCCATCATCGAAGCGCGCAAATCGCTGCTGTTGGTGGCCAGGCTGCCCACCGCGCGCAAGCTGGCGCCCAGCGCCGTACCGACGATGAACAAGGCCACCAGCACTTCAAGCAGGGTGAAGCCACGAGACAGGGGGCGACGCGGCGCGGGTTGCATGGATCACTCCACCACGAAATGGCCGACGCCATCGGCACGGATGTTGACCGCGGCTTGCGCCGTGGCCAGGGTGAGTACGAAGGGACGATCCACCGGCTCGCGTCCGAACACCAGGCGCAGCGGATTGGTCTGCCCGGCGCTGGCCGGATTGATGGAGAGGGCCAGCGGCGCCCGTTTGTAGAGACGCGGATGCAGCATGCTGTCGCCTTCCAAGACCAGCCAGCGGTTTTCATCGCGCACCAGGAAGCGATAGCCCTGGGAGTCGGATTCAAACGCCACCGGCTGATTGCGCACGATGGCTTCATCGCGCGCCAGCTGCATCAGCAGTGCCAGCCTTTGCGCATCGTTGGTCAGTTGCTGCCGCTCATCCGGCAAGGCATTGAAGGTGACGATGCCCATGACGATGCCGACAATGACCAGCACAATCAACAGCTCGAGCAGCGTAAAGCCGCGCTGCCCGCGCTTTGTGAGCCATGTCTTCAGAGATCCCACGAACCTATGTCCGCATCGACGCCGGTGCCACCGGGCTGGCCATCGGCGCCGAAGGAGAAGATGTCAACCTCGCCCTTCACGCCCGGCGAAAGGTATTGATAGGGATTGCCCCAGGGGTCCTTGGGCAGCTTGTCGATATAGCCGCCGCTCTTCCAGCCATTGGCCGGCGGGCCGCTCTCGGGACGCACCACCAGCGCCTGCAGGCCTTGTTCGGTGGTGGGGTAGCGCTGGTTGTCCAGCTTGTACAGCTTGAGCGCCTGCATCAGGCTGGAAATGTCCTGGCGGGCGGCGGTGACGCGCGCATCGTCGGCGCGGCCCATCAGCTTGGGCACCACCAGCGCGGCCAGGATGCCCATGATGACGACCACCACCATGATTTCGATCAGCGTGAAGCCGCGCTGCTTGCGCTGGCGCAATGCGGGCCGCGGGCGAAGAGAAGAAAAAGCGATATGCATGGGTCTTGTGTGTGTAGCAGCAGAAGGTGGATTGAGTATATGTCGCGACATCGCGCGGTGAAGCCCGTGGCGATTGACCGGGAGCAACGATCGTTTCGAACGGGAATCTATGTGATTGCCCGCAACAAGAAAGATTCCGGGGTTTTGAAAATCAGCGTGCGAAATCCGGACGGAGATGAGGGTTTGGCAAGGCGCAAGTGACGGTCAGCGCAAGCGTGCTATCCAACACATTGGGGCATAGGAGAACACTGCAATGGCATTACCGCATGTATCGTCGGGCGAAGTGGTCGACATCAAACCCTTCGAGGAAAATTTCAAGGAAGCCTATTCATTTGCGCTGCTGCGCACGCAGCACTTTGAAGTGATGCGCCTGGTGTTACCGAAAGGGAAATCGTTTCCGCCGCATCACATCGAGGGCGAATGCACGATCGAGTGCATCGAGGGTGTGCTGGAGCTGCATGCGCATGAAAAGGTGCAGACGATGCGAGCGCGGCAGCTGGTGTTTCTGGGGCCGCGCGTGGAGCATGGTTTGGTGGCGCAGGAGGATGCTTCGGTGTTGGTGACAATATTGAGGACGGGGAGTGATGTGAAGGGGTGAATCATGCTTTTCGGCTCAGTGCCGCAAGATTCCGTATAGCCAGCCCCCGGCAATGAGAGAAAAAACGATGGCAATAAAAATCCAATAGGCAATTCTGCCTATACGGGATGATTCGTGGTAGCGCTGATCCAGCGTCTTGGTGAACATATCCTTGAGCATTTGCGCATCTGTGACTTGATAGCAGTTTCGGCCTTCGTCCACCGCCTTCTGTATGCTGGTGGTGATGCCGCCGGTCAGTACGGCGTCCTCGCTTACCTTCACATCGAAGCCGGCGTCTGCGGCCTTCTTACCGCTTTCTTCACCCGCGCCGGTCGGCATAAGGTAGTAATCGCGCACGAGTGCGCAGCGCCGCTTGACTATTCGACATTTCGAAGTTGCGCAGCTGGGTCGAATCGCGTGGGTTTAGGTAGTGCGGTACTCCACCATTTCATTCCGGAATCGATCCATTTTTTTCGGGGAGCTTTATGGCTCAGTGAACTGTCATCGTATCCAAACTCGGTGCCACAACATGGACAAATAGAGAACGACGAACATTCATGTTCGTCATATGGGTATTCATCGAGCTGATCGCAGCCACAGACCAAACACTTGTACGTGTCCTTGCACATTGAAATCTGTACTTCAACTCCGTATCAAGGAGCGCGCCATCTCCAACCGTCGTCTGCTGGCCTTTGTTTTTCTTTCCAGGTATTCCGACAAAGGTTTTCGTTCCACGAGCGCAGGCCCTTCCAGCCGAGGAACCTCGATGACAAGCACTTCATCGGGAGTCGCCATCACCACGTAAATGTCCTCCGCTTCTTCCGGCACATAGTCGACGATGTAAGCGTTAGCTATGGCCATTCCAACTCCTTGCAACGATTCTCTGAGAATTCGATGGCGATCCTCCGCCCTCAAGGCCTGATTTGACGCCAGGAGTTCGGCATATACCTTTTGCTCCGTTAATCGGTGCGAATGCATCATTTCAATTTCCCGGGGAAAGCGGTTATAAGATTACCCTTTTCATCGGTCATGATGGTGATGACCGTTGTAGCCCTGTTCGAATCAAATCGATCCATCCCAATGTCGCGACCGGTATTGAGTTCCCGGACATATCTGGCAGTGGATTCGCCGGGATTTTGGATAACCTTGACTACAGGCGCGGCAACTGCGTCGCTACTGGAGAGCAGTGATCGAAGCTCTTCTTCATTGATCGAAAACTGGCTGGCGTTGGTTTTACCCGAAAGATGGCGATCAATCACATGAAACATACCATCATTGGAAACGTTTATTCTTGATTGAACACTTCCTGGTACTCCTGCGACGACCTTCGCCGCGCCTTCAGTAGCCGCCCCCACTTTCTTGATCGTCCCGGCACCGCCTCCACCAACGAAGCTGGACAACACATCACCAGCCAGCTTACCGAGCGCCACCCCGTCGCCTCGCTCATACGCGTCGGCGATTTGATTGCGCATATCTCGTGTGGCATTTGCCAGCACTGTCGCCCATAGCTCCGGCGTGCTGGCGAATTGGATGACGCCATCTACCGTCTTGCCGACTTGTTCGGTCGCTTTCTCGTCGCCCATCGCCGCTTTGGTGACGACGATGCCGCCTTTGACCAAGTCAACGATCCCGTTGATGACTCCGCCGACGACACCTTCCGCCACGCCTTGGAGTCGATCGAGCCTGTTGAAGGTCTTGTCGGCTTCGATTTGGGTTGCGGCAGCTTGCAGACTGTAGTCGATGGGCAGAAGGCCATCAGGTCTGCGGATGATCTCGGCATAGGCGCTGCGCACTTCTTGGCGTAGTCCGTTGCAAGTCGCGCTGTTATTGCCACTACATGCCGCGAGATCGGCATTTCTTTGCTGGTCCAAGGCTTCCAGACGCTTGGCTTCGCTGCAGGCGCTTGCACTGCCCTGCTGACATCCTTTGCGGGCTTTGATCAGGTCCAGGATTTCCTGATGCTTCAGGTAGTTATTCGCTACCTGATTGAAGCTGCTGGCAGCGCCTGCCGTGCCGCCTACGGCTGCGCCAACGGCCGTGCCAGCTAGCAGTGTGAGCCCATCCTTGACGGGTTGGGGTACGTCGAGCTTGCCGATTTGTTCGGCAAGGACGGGCGTGGCAAGCGCCGTCGCTCCCGCACCCATGGCGCCGGATGTACCGAATGCCAATGCGCCTGCGGCGGTGTGCAATGCCACGCGATATTCGCCGCCATCGGCCCATTTGTCGGCTTCGGCATTGAGTACGGCCACCTGTTGAGGGTCTTTCGCTTGCTGGGCTCGATGACGCAATTCACGTTCTTTGGATTGCGCGATATTGCCGATCGCTTGAGCTGCCTCTCGTCCAAAAGTTTGGGTGATCTGAACTTGGGCGTTGACTTCCTTCTGCACCTTCTCGGCATTGAAGATGCGCGGCAGTGCCGCTTCGGCGTCGCTGGTGCGGGCGTCCTTGTTGCCGGCGATGTCGCTGATGGCTGCGGGGGTTACGCTTTGCTTCTGGGCGCCGTCGCTGCCGATACCGACGCCCGTGCCGGTCGGGGCCAGTTTGCCGGCGGGGTCGATGCCGGTGCCGATGTTCACGCCCACGC
>JAEVZY010000103.1 GCA_023392035.1 Pseudomonadota bacterium
GCGCCGCTGCGCTTGACCACATCGCCCCAGAACTTGTATTCGCTCTTCACATAGTTCTGTGCTTCTTCGGGGCTGGCCGAAGTGCGGGTCACCAGACCGATCTGCAGCAGGCGCGCTTCCACCTCAGGGTCTTTCACGATCTTGTTCAGATGGTCGAAAGTGGTCTTGACGATGGCCTTGGGCGTGTTGGCCGGGTACAGCGCCATCAACCAGGTGGAGGCATTGAAATCGCCATAGCCCAGTTCGGTCAGGGTCGGCGCATCCAGCGGCGCCGCCATGCGGCGACGGGTGCCGGCCGCCAGCAGGCGCAGCTTGCCGGATTCGATGAAGGGCTTCACCGAGGCCGCCGTTTCCAGCGCCATCGAGACGTTGCCGGCCACCACGTCGGTCAGACCTTGCGAGCTGCCCTTGTACGGCACGTGCACGATCTTCAGGCCGCCGGCGCGACGCTTGAATTCTTCCATCGCCAGGTGCGACACCGTGCCATTGCCGGAAGAGGCATTGGTCAGCTTCTCGGGATTGGCCTTGGCGTATTCCACCAGTTCTTTCACCGATTTGATCGGCAGGGAAGGATTCACCACCATCATGAACGGCAGGTCGCCCACCAGGCCGCAGGCTTCGAAGTCCTTCAGCGTGTCGTAGGGCACGCTCTTGTACAGGTGCGGGGTGGCGGCCACGGCCGACATGTGGGTCAGCATCCAGGTTGAACCGTCGGGGTTCGACTTGGCCAGCGCGCCCATGGCGATGCTGCCGCCCTGGCCGGGGCGGTTGTCCACGATGTAGTTGTCGCCGGTGGCGGCGCGCAGTTTTTCCGTCAGCACGCGCGCCACGCTGTCGGTGGCCTGGCCGGGCGGGAAGCCCACCAAAATCTTGATGACTTTGCCCTGGGCGCTGGCAATGCCGGGCAGGCCGAGCGCGGCGCCGGTGGCGGCGGCCACGCCGGAGAGGATCAGTTGGCGGCGGCGAATCTGGATGTCTTTCACGTTGGTCTCCGTAAACTGAAAGTGGAGGTTGGCAGGTTTTTTATTTATTTTTTGGGGGAGAAGGCGGTCGGCACCAGGTCGGTCGACGACTGCGAACCGAGCAGCGGACCATCGACCTCGCTGGCGGCCTTGGCGGCTTTCCATTCGGCGTCGGCGCCGAAGGCTTTCCAGGCGGCGTCGCGGGCGGCGGCGTCGGCAAAGGAAGTCATGTAGTACAGCGCTTCCGGCTCGGCCGGGTTCTCGAACACGTATTCGACCTTGACGCCCACGCGCGCAAAGATCGGCAGCGTCACCTCTTCGAAGCGCTTCTTCAGGGCTTGCGATTTGCCGCCGTTGGGCACGTATTTTTTCAATTCGTAGATCATGCTGTTCTCCTGTTTGTATGGCTTGTGGTCTGCTTGGTTTTACTTGGCGTCCGGACGCAGGCGGAATACTTTCTTCGCGGTGCTGGAGAGCATCTGCTTCTTCTGCACAGCGCCGAGGTAGCTGCCTTCCTCGATGATCTTCTTCGGTTCCGGATCGCCGATCGGGAAGGGCATGTCGGAGCCGAGCATGATCTTGTCGTCGCCGGCTTTCTTGTGCAGCCATTCCAGCACGTCGGCGTCGAACACCACGGTGTCGAAATACAGCGCTTCGAAGCCCTTCTTCGGGTCTTGGTATTTGCCCGGGTGGATCACGTGGCTGCGCTGCAGGCGACCCATCACGAAAGGCAGCATGGCGCCGCCGTGGGCCAGCACCAGCTTCACGTTCTTGTATTTCAGCAGATGGCCGGAGTAGAGCAGGCGCGAGACCGCAATCGACGTGTCGGCCACGCGGCCCAGCGCATTCACCAGGTCGTAGTCGGCCAGGCGCGGCTCGCCGCACACGAACATCGGGTGCAGGAACACGGCGCAGCCCAGTTCATCCGCCTTTTTCCAGAACGGATCGAGGTTGGGGGCATCCAGCACGCCCGACAAACCCTTGGGCAGGGTGCCTATCATGATGCCGCCGAAGCCGGCATCCCAGGCTTCCTGCAGCACCTCGGCAGCCAGTTCGCCGTCCTGCAGCGGCACGGTGGCCAGCGGCGTGAAGCGCGGCTCGTTCTTCAGGCTTTCCAGCATGTGCTGGTTCAGGTAACGGCTCCAGGCCGCGCCTTCGGCCGCCGGAATTTCGTAGGCGAAGCTGTCCAGCCAGCCGCCGATCAACTGATGGTCGATACCGTTCTTGTCCATCCAGCCGCGGCGCTCGTCCAGGTCCGACAGCTTGGGCGAGATCGGGCGGGTTTTTTCGCCGCCGGCAAAGGACATGCGGATGCCGGCTTCGCTCTTCTCGATCGCCACCGAGGGAAACAGGTGACGGTTGGCTTCAAACGCTTCCAGGGCTGAGCGTGGAATGAAGTGCGCGTGTACGTCGATGATCATGTCGGACATGTCTTTCGTTCTCCTCGTTTTATTGTTCTGCTGCACAGATGGCGCGCCACACCGCTTGCGGCGTCATCGGCAGCGCATCCAGTTTCGCCTGCACCGGCGCCAGGGCGTCGTTGACGGCGCTGGCCAGGGCCGCCGGCCCGCCCAGGTAACCCGCCTCGCCCGAACCCTTCTGGCCGAACTCGGTCAGGGGCGAAGGCGTGCAATGGTCGACGATGGTGATCGCCGGCACTTCTTCAGCCGAAGGCAGCAGGTAGTCCATGAAGGTACCGGACAGGAGCTGGCCCTCTTCCGAGAAAGCGAATTTCTCCATCAGCGCCGCGCCCAGGCCGTGGGCGATGCCGCCATAGGTCATGCCATGCACCACATCCGGGCTGATCATCACGCCGCAGTCATGGCCGCAGACGTATTTGTGAATCTCCAGCTTGCCGGTTTCGCGGTCGATGCTGGTCAGCACGATATGCGATTCGAAGGAGTGGCAGGGATACATC
>JAEVZY010000108.1 GCA_023392035.1 Pseudomonadota bacterium
ATCCATGGGTGCGCGCCACCGAAGTTGAGCGAACCTCGGCTGGCCCGCGCCGATGTTGACGAATTGGGTTGCCTGGAGCATTGTTCGGCTACCAGAATTGCCCTCCCGCGCACACGATGGCCGAGTCGCCCTCCAGGAACGACGATCACGATCCCGAATTCGACGGTTCCATGCTCGAACTGGTGGCCGATGCCTTGGGTTTTGTGGTCGGCATCTATGAGCTGGACGAGGACCTGATCTATCTCTCCTCCCAGTGGGGCCAGTTGACCGCTGGCCGGCCCCAAGCCAGCTATGTCCCGACCCAGGAGTTCCGGGCACTGATCCATCCCGACGATGTCACCCGCATGACGCTTGCACTGTCCGAGTGCATGCGCGCGAATACGCCATTTTGGGAAGTCGATCTGCGCGTGCGCAGCCATGAGAACCGCTGGCAAAGCATGCTGATGCAGGCCCGGGTCACTTCGCGGGACGCCTTCGGGCAAGCGGTGCGCATCATGGCGGTCTTTTTCGATCGCGCCCATCAGCGCATGCCCGGCCCGGCATCCGATTCCGGCCAGGAGCACGTGCGGGCCAGCTTCGAGCACAGTCTGATCGGCATGCTGGTCGGTACGCCCGAAGGTGGCCTTTTGTGCGCTAATCCCGCCGCCTGCCGCATGTCCGGCTATACCGAAGCAGAATTGCGCGACCTGGGCAGGGACGGCCTGCTTGACACCAGCGATCCGCGGCTGGCGGCCTTTTTGCGGCGCCGGCGCTATCTGGGGCAAACCCGCGGCCAGGTGCGCTTGCGGCGCAAGGACGGCCACATGGTGGAAGTCGAACTGTCCTCCGTGCTGTATGTCGATGCCCAGGGCTTGCGGCGCAACGTGATCTGCCTGCAGTCGGCCGGCGAGTCGCTGGCGGCGGTCGCCGAGCTGGAACGCGCCAGGCGCTGGCTGCAGCTGCGCAAGCAAGTCGGGCGGGCCATCGTCAAGAGCGGCAGCCCCGAGTCCTTGCTGGACGCGCTGTGCAAGCTGCTGTGCGAATGCCTGGATCTGCCGCTGGTATGGGTCGGCGCCCTGGACGCCGCCACGCTGGCCGTGACGCCGCGCCTGCGGCATGGCGCCGAGCATGCTTTCCTGGACGTGGCCTGGTTTTCCGCCGACGCCCGGGTGGAGGAGGGCAACGGCCCGATCGGTCGCGCCTTGCGCGCGCAACGGGTGCAGGTCCTGCAGGATGCCGTGCGCGATCCCGAAACCGAGCCCTGGCAGCCGCTGGCCGAGCGGCATCACTTGCACGCGCTGCTGGCCCTGCCGCTGACGGTGCATGACGCCCAACCGCAAGTGCTGGTGCTGCATGGGCGCGAGGTCGGGCAGTTCAATTCGCGCCTGGTGGATGAACTGGCCGATCTGGCCCAGGAAATCGTTTTCGCGCTCGAGAACCTGGCGCGCGACGCCGCCCTCAAGGAGAGCGAGCAGCGCTTTCGCACGCTGTGGGAAACCGCAGTGGACGCGATCGTCATCCTGGATGGGCAAGCCATCGTCCACTATGCCAACCCGACCCTCTTGCGCCTGTTCGGCTTGCGCATCGAAGAAGTCCTGGGCCGCAGCTTCGCCACCCTGTTTGCGCCGGGCCAGAAACTGGCCAATGAAGCGCTGTTGCGGCGCTATCTGGCGCGCCAGCGCGGCGCGCGTCATTGGCGGCCGCTGGCGGGCATGGCCAGGCGCCGGGATGGCAGCCTGTTTCCGGTCGAGCTTTCACTGGGCAATGCCCCGATCGACGGCAAGCCCTGCCACATCGCCCATCTGCAGGATGCCACCCGCCGCCAGCAGGCCGAGCATTTGAACCGGCAGCAAAACGCCGTCCTGCGAGCCATTGCCGCCGGCCAGGAGCTGGAAGCCACGCTCGCCGCATTGGCGCGCCTGGTGCAAGAACAGAACGGCACAGCCTGCGCCTTCCTGCTTGCGCCAGCCGATGGCGCCGGCGTGCCGCGGGTGCTGGCGTCTACCCTGTTCGCCGCGGAAAGCGCGCAATTGCTGGCGGCTTCCTCATCGACGACGGCCGCGGGCGGGACGCTGCACGCCATCGTCGGGCGCGAACAGACGCCACTGGGCCGGATGTGGGTCAAGGGCGAGCCCGCGACCGGACCCGCCGCCCGGGTGGTGCAGCTGGCACTCGACCTGGCCGCCCTGGCACTGGAAGCGCGCCATGCCCAGCAGCGTATCCGGCGCCTGGTGCAAAGCGATGAATTGACCGGCTTGCCCAATCGCGCCGCCATGGCCCAGGTGCTGGAGCGGGCCCTGGCGCGCGCCCGGCGCGATGGCTCGCGGGTCGGCCTGCTGCTGCTCGACCTGGACCGCTTCAAGCAGATCAATGAGCGCTTTGGGCAAGCCGTCGGCGACCAGGCCTTGCGCGAACTGGCCGGCCGCCTGCAGCAGGCGGTGCGCAAAGGCGACGTGCTGGGACGTTGGGGCAGCGATGAATTCCTGGTGCTGATGGAGCGGGTCAAGAGCGACACCGCGCTGGCCCGGGTCGCGGCCAAACTGCAAAAATCGCTGTCCATGCCGCTGGCCGCCGCACCCGAGGCGCAACTGAGCGCCAGCATGGGCATCTGCACCTGGCCGGAGGATGGCAGCGATCGCGATACCCTGCTGCGGCACCTGGAACTGGCCATGCTCAATGCCCGCGAACAAGGCGGGGCGGCGCATTTCCAGGGCAGCTTCATGCGGGAAGGCGAGGGCCTGCGCGAAGCGGATCTGCGGCAGGCGCTGCAAGCCGGCCAGTTCGTGCTGCACTACCAGCCGCGGCTGGACCTGCACAGCAGCGAACTGTGCGGCGTCGAGGCGCTGCTGCGCTGGCAGCATCCGCAACTGGGTCTGCTGTGGCCGGACAGCTTTTTGCCGCTGGCCCGTTCCTGCGGCCTGATGCCCGAGCTGGGCCGCATGGCCTTGAACCAGGCTTGCCGCCAGATGCGACTATGGCAGAGCGAAGACTGCATGCCGCCGCGCCTGATCTTCAATCTCTCGGCCGAAGAAATGGCGCAGCCGCATCTGTTTGCCTGGCTGGCCCAGGCGATCGAAGAAAGCGCTCTGGCGCCGGGCGTCCTGCAACTGGAGGTGGCGCTCGGCACGCGCGAGCCGCTGCGCGAAGATTTCTGCCGGCGCCTGCATGCCCTGGGCATGCATTTGTCGCTGGATGACGCCAGCCTGCAGTCGTTGCCGCTGGCGCGCTTGGGCGATTCCTGCATGGCCGGCATCGTGCTGGAGCGCACCCAATTGCGCGACTTGCAGGAAGAGCGCGGCGACCAGCGCCTGTTGCAGGCGCTGTTGGCCGCCGCCCATGCCCTGTCGCTGCCGGTGGTGGCCAAGGGCGTGGAAAGCGAGGCGCAGCTGGAAAGCCTGCGCCGCCTGTCCTGCGACCAGATCCAGGGCTACTACTATTGCCGCCCCTTGCCGGCCCCCGAGCTGGCCGATTTCCTGCGCCGCCAGCAGCTGGCCCTGCAGGTGGCGAGCTCCTTGCGCGGCAAGCCGGCGAAGAAGCCGGCCGGATTGTCCTGAGCCGGCCGCGCCGCCGTTTTTACCAACGCGGCGAATTGGCCTGATTGAACCAGGTCCAGAGCGGGGCGGTCGCGGCGCCGGATTGCATCAACGGTGCCAGCGACAGCAGTTCCAGCGATGCCGGATGCATCATGGCCGGCGCCGCCGGCGGCGCGCTGACC
>JAEVZY010000188.1 GCA_023392035.1 Pseudomonadota bacterium
CCCCTGCACCCAGTAATGCCCTGGGCCTGGCAGTGACTGATCTGACCGATGCGCAGAAGAAGGAATTGCGCATCGAAGGCGGCGTGGTGGTGGAGAACGCCGAAGGCCCGACCGCGCGCGCCGGCCTGCGTCCGGGCGACGTCATCCTGCGTGTGAACAACACCGATATCAAGGACAGCAAGCAGTTCAATTCCGTGGTGTCCAAGCTGGAGAAGCAGAAGACCACGCTGTTGCTGGTGCGGCGCGGCGACGCCACCCAGTTCGTGCCGATCCGGCCTTGATCCGCTTCACCGTCTACTCGCGCAGCTGGTGCCATCTGTGCGAGGACATGTTGACCGCCTTGCGCGCCTTCCCGATCGGGGAGGCGCATGCAATCGAAGTGCTGGATGTGGACGCCGATGCCGCGCTCCTGGCGCGCTATGACGAATTGGTGCCGGTGCTGGTGGCGCAGCGCGCGGGAGAACCGGAACGGCAGATCTGCCATTACCATCTGGACGCGACGGCACTGCATGCCTACCTGACTTGAGCGACGTGGGGTGCAGCAGCGCAGCGTATTGCACCGAAATGCGAGGCTCCTCCAACGGCATTTCACCCTCGAAATCCGGTAAAATGCTCAGCCTTCTTCTATACAAGGCGCTCGATTGCGGTCAGCCCGCAAACAGCGCTTTTTTTGTATTGCATTTCTGTTAATGAACAACATCCGGAATTTTTCCATCATCGCCCACATCGACCACGGAAAGTCGACCCTGGCCGATCGCATCATTCAACTGTGCGGCGGTCTTTCCGAGCGCGAGATGGAAGCCCAGGTGCTGGACTCGATGGATCTGGAACGCGAGCGCGGCATCACCATCAAGGCCCAGACCGCGGCCCTGTCCTACAAGGCGCGCGACGGCGTCACCTACAACCTGAACCTGATCGACACCCCCGGCCATGTGGACTTCAGCTATGAAGTCAGCCGTTCGCTGTCGGCCTGCGAAGGCGCGCTGCTGGTGGTGGATGCCTCGCAGGGCGTGGAGGCGCAAACCGTGGCCAACTGCTACACGGCCATCGAGTTGGGGGTGGAAGTGGTGCCGGTGCTGAACAAGATCGACCTGCCCTCGGCCGACCCGGACAATGCCATCGCCGAAATCGAAGAAGTGATCGGCATCGACGCCGCCGACGCCACCCGCTGCTCGGCCAAGACCGGCCTTGGCGTGGAAGACGTGCTGGAAGCGCTGATCGCCAAGGTGCCGCCGCCCAAGGGCGATCCCGATGCCCCGCTGCAAGCGCTGATCGTCGATTCCTGGTTCGACAATTACGTCGGCGTGGTGATGCTGGTGCGCGTCATGAACGGCACCCTGCGACCGAAAGAAAAGATCCTGCTGATGGCCACCGGCGCCCAGCACCTGGTGGAAAACGTCGGCGTGTTCACCCCCAAGTCGGTGAATCGCGAATCGCTGTCGGCGGGGCAGGTGGGCTTCGTCATTGCCGGCATCAAGGAATTGAAAGCGGCCAAGGTGGGCGACACCATCACCCTGGCCAGCCGTCCCGCCGCCACGCCGCTGCCCGGCTTCAAGGAAGTGCAGCCGCAAGTCTTTGCCGGCCTGTTTCCGGTGGAAGCCAACCAGTATGACGCCCTGCGCGACTCGCTGGAAAAACTCAAGCTGAACGACGCCGCCCTGCAGTACGAGCCGGAAGTGTCGCAGGCATTGGGCTTCGGTTTCCGCTGCGCCTTCCTCGGCCTGTTGCACATGGAGATCGTGCAGGAAAGGCTGGAGCGCGAATTCGACATGGACCTGATCACCACCGCACCCACCGTGGTGTACGAGGTGGTGATGCGCGATGGCAGCATCCAGATGGTGGACAACCCCTCCAAGATGCCGGAGCCTTCCAAGATCGAGGAAATCCGCGAGCCGATCGTCACGGTCAACCTCTACATGCCGCAGGAATACGTGGGCTCCGTCATCACCCTGTGCACCCAGAAGCGCGGCGTGCAGGTCAACATGAGCTATCACGGCCGGCAGGTGCAGCTGACCTATGAAATGCCGATGGGCGAAATCGTGCTCGACTTCTTCGACAAGCTCAAATCCACCTCGCGCGGCTATGCCTCCATGGACTACGAGTTCAAGGAATACCGCGCCGCCGATGTCGTGAAGGTCGACATGCTGATCAATGGCGACAAGGTCGACGCGCTGGCCATCATCGTCCATCGCGCCAACAGCCAGTTCCGCGGGCGCGCGGTGGCGGCCAAGATGCGTGAGCTGATCCCGCGCCAGATGTTCGATGTTGCCATCCAGGCCGCCATCGGTTCCAACGTGATCGCCCGCGAGAACGTCAAGGCGATGCGCAAGAACGTGCTGGCCAAGTGCTATGGCGGCGACATCACCCGCAAGCGCAAGCTGCTGGAAAAACAGAAGGCCGGCAAGAAACGCATGAAGCAGGTGGGTTCGGTCGAAGTGCCGCAGGAAGCCTTCCTGGCCATCCTGCAAGTCGAAGAGAAATAAGGGAAGCAGAACAACAAATGAGCTTGCAAGCCTTGCTGGGCAATTTTGCCCTCATCCTGTTCGTCCTCACCGTCGTCACCGGGGTCGTCTGGTTCCTGGACATTTTCTGGCTGGCACCGCAAAGGCGGGCCCGGGCCGCCGCCGCACTGGCCGATTTCGACGCCCGCCAGGCCAAGCTGGCCGCCGAAGGCGTGAGCCCGGATACGTCCGGACGGCAGCGGATCGCCGATGCCATCCTGCGCCAGCCGGCCTGGATCGAGTATTCGGGCAGCTTCTTCCCGGTGATCGCGCTGGTGTTTGTGCTGCGGTCCTTCCTGTTCGAACCCTTCAAGATTCCTTCCAGTTCCATGGTGCCCACGTTGCAAGTGGGCGACCTGATCCTGGTAAACAAGTTCACCTATGGCATTCGTTTGCCCGTAATTAACAAAAAAATCATCGAAGTTAACAATCCCAAGCCGGGCGACGTGATGGTGTTCAAGTACCCGAAAGACACCTCGCTCGACTACATCAAGCGGGTGATCGGCGTGCCGGGTGATAAAATCACATACAGAAACAAGCGCTTGGCGATCAATGGTAAAGAGCTTTCTTATAAGCCCCTGCCGGATTACCTGGATGAGGACACCCTGACGTATTCCAAACAATTCGAGGAAACGCTCAATGGCGTCACGCACCGCATCCTGAATGACGACCGGGCGCCGGCCTGGGTCAACAACCCGGACGATTTTCCCAACCGCAAGGCTTGCAACTACGATACCGAAGGTTTCACCTGTACCGTTCCGGCTGGACATTACTTCATGATGGGAGATAATCGGGACAACAGCCTGGACAGCCGCTACTGGGGTTTCGTGCCGGACCGGTACATCGTCGGCAAGGCCTTCTTCGTATGGATGAACCTCGGCAACCTGAAGCGCATAGGCAGTTTCCAATAAATCCGACCGGAGCCAATTGATGCAGGTGCTGTCAAAGAAAAAACAGGCGGGTGTATCGCTTTCCGGATTGATCTTCGTATTGGTGGTGCTGGGCGTGCTGGCAAGCTTTGCGCTCAAGATCCTGCCCAGCTACAGCGAATACTCCAATTCAAAAAAGGCCATTGCCTACGCGAAGAACGCCGGGCACACGCCGGCGGACATCCGCACTTCCTTCGACAAGCAGGCTGAAATCAACGACATCAAGACCATATCCGGCAAGGATCTGGAAATCACCCGTCAGGGCGAAGGCTTTGACGTGGCATTTGCGTACGAGAAGAGAATTCCGGTGGCGGGGGCGGTCAGCATTCTGATCGACTATGCCGCAACCACCGGCAACGGGAAGGCTGACGCAAAGTAGTGTCATTGCGCGCACCACAGCAACCATGGACCTGAATCTGCTGCAGAACCGGCTGGGCCACGACTTCAAGGATGCCGCCTTGCTGCAGCAGGCCTTGACGCACCGCAGCCATTCCAGCCTGCACAACGAGCGGCTGGAATTCCTGGGCGACTCCATCCTCAACTGCGTGGTGGCTTCCCTGCTGTTCGAGCGCTACGCCCGCATCGATGAAGGCGACCTGTCGCGCCTGCGCGCCAACCTGGTCAAGCAGCAGTCCCTGTACGAAATCGCGCAAAGGCTGGAGCTGTCGCAATTCCTGCGCCTGGGCGAGGGCGAGCTGAAGTCCGGCGGTTTCCGTCGGCCCTCGATCCTGGCCGACACCCTGGAAGCGCTGTTCGGCGCGGTCTTCCTGGATGCCGGCTTCGACGCCGCGCGCAAGGTGATCCGCTCGCTCTACATTCCCATCCTCGACACGGTCGATCCCAAGACCCTGGGCAAGGATGCCAAGACCCTGCTGCAGGAATTCTTGCAGGGCAAAAAAATACCGCTGCCGCAATACAACGTGGTGGCCACCCACGGCGCCGCCCACAACCAGCAATTCGAAATCGAATGCCTGGTGCCCAAGCTGGATATCCACGTCTTCGGCACCGGCGGCAGCCGTCGCGCCGGCGAACAGGCGGCGGCCAAGCTGGCGCTGGAAGCAGTGCAGACCGCACTGGCCAAGACCCCGGGCGCGGCGCGCAAGAGCAAGCCGCGTGCAGCCCAATTGAAACTGGCCGGCATCGCCACCGTCCAGCCCGACGCCCCGGCGCAAGAGAGCGCGCCGGCCAAACCCGCGCGCAGCCGCGCCGACAAGCGCGACAAGGCTGCCGCCGGCGAGGCAGCCAGCGGCGAGGAGGCGGCGGCCCGGGATGAGCAGGGCGGCGCCAGCACCAGCCCCAGCAACAGCACCAGCGCGCCGCCGCCAGCTTCCACTTCCCCGCAGGAGCCGTCCGCCGCCAAGCCGGACGTGCAAGCCTCGAGCAGCGAACCGGACCTCTTCGAAGCGCCCCTGCTCAACCAGTCCAGGACGGCTTGAGCCGACTCGCATGACAGACCCGCAATCCACTCCCGCCTTTCGCTGCGGATATATCGCCATCGTCGGCCGTCCCAACGTCGGCAAATCGACCCTGATGAACCAGTTGATCGGGGCCAAGGTCAGCATTACCTCGCGCAAGGCGCAGACCACGCGCCATCGCATCACCGGCATCCAGACCAGTCCGAGCGCGCAATTCATCTATGTCGACACGCCGGGCTTCCAGACCCGGCACGCCAACGCGCTCAATCGCAAGCTCAATCGCACCGTCACCGACACCCTGTCCGGATCGGACGTGATCCTGTTCGTGGTCGAAGCCGGCAATTTCTCGGCCGCCGACGAACTGGTGCTGGATTTGCTGCCCAAGGAAGTGCCCGCCATCCTGGTCATCAACAAGGCTGACCAGATGAAAGACAAGGCACGCCTGATGCCCTTTGCGCAGTCGGTGGCTTCGCGCCACAGCTTCGCGGCGGTGGTGCCGGTGTCGGCCAAGCAGCGCTTCCAGCTGGACGCCTTGCAGGCCGAGACTGAAAAGCTGCTGCCGGAAAATCCGCCTGTATTTGAAGAAGACGACATCACCGATCGCAGCGAACGTTTCCTGGCTTCGGAAATCGTGCGCGAAAAGCTGTTCCGCCTGGTGGGCGAGGAATTGCCCTATACCAGCACCGTGGTGATCGAGAAATTCGAACAGGAAGGGGCCTTGCGGCGGGTCTTTGCTGCCGTTCTGGTCGAGCGCGACAATCACAAGGCCATGGTGATCGGCAACAAGGGCGCGCGCCTGAAAGACATCTCCACCCAAGCCCGGCTGGACATGGAAAAGCTGTTCGGCGGTCCGGTCTATCTGGAGATCTGGGTCAAGGTCAAGTCCGGCTGGGCCGACAATGAAGCGGGACTGCGCGCCTACGGCTACGAGTAGCAGGGCATGGCCGCGCAACGGATTTCCAGCCAGGACCAGGATGTCGCCGATACGGTAGGCACGGCGCGGCCGGCCACGCCGGCCAAGGCGCGTGCCGGGCGCGAAATGCGGGTCGCCAACCAGCCCGGCTTTGTGCTGCACAGCTATCCCTACAAGGAAACCAGCCTGATCGTCGAACTGTTCTCGCGCGATCATGGCCGCGTGCCCTTGGTGGCCAAGGGCGCCAAGCGTCCGCACTCCAAATTGCGCGGCGTGCTGCAGACTTTCCAGCCCTTGTCGGTGAGTTGGAGCGGCAAATCCGAAGTGCGCACCCTGACCGGCGCCGAGTGGGTCGGCGGCATGCTGCCGCTGGAAAAATCGGCGCTGCTGTGCGGCTTCTATCTGAATGAACTGCTGGTGCGCATGCTGGCGCGCGAAGACCCGCATCCGCTGCTGTTCGACCAGTACGTGGCGACCCTGAATCAGCTGGCCCATGACGAGCCGGCGCCGATCGTGCTGCGCAAGTTCGAACTGGCCCTGCTGAAGGAAAGCGGGGTTGCCGCCGAACTCACCCACAGCGCCCGGACCGGCGAGGCCGTGCATCCCGAGTTGGCCTATGTGGTCGACCCCGAAGCCGGCGTGCGCGAAGCCAGCAGCCATGAAGAGGCGCCGGTGGTGGCCGGCAAAACCTTGCTGGCACTGGAGCGCGCCGACTTCAGTGATGCGCAAACCCAGGTGGAGAGCAAGTTCATGCTGCGCCATCTGCTGGCGCATCATCTGGGCGGCACGCCGCTTGCCACGCGCCAGATTTTGATAGACCTAACCCAGTTGTGACATGAGCTTCCTGCACCCCAATCCCGAGCTGATCGAACTTGGCGTCAACATCGACCACGTCGCCACCTTGCGCAATGCGCGCGGGACGCCTTATCCCGATCCGCTGCAAGCTGCCTTGCTGGCTGAGCAGGCCGGGGCCGACGGCATCACCTTGCACCTGCGCGAAGACCGGCGCCATATCCGCGATGCCGACGTGCTGGCGATCCGTCCGCAACTGGTCACGCGCATGAACCTGGAAGCGGCGGTCACGCCGGAAATGATAGCTTTCGCCTGTCGCGTGCGTCCGCAGGATGTCTGCCTGGTGCCGGAGCGGCGCGAGGAAGTCACCACCGAAGGCGGGCTGGACGTCGTGCGCTATTTCGAAGAGGTGCGCGCCGCGGTACAGAAGCTGCAGGGCGAGGGCATACGCGTGTCGCTCTTCATCGACGCCGATGAAAAGCAGATTCGCGCCGCCGCCGAATGCGGCGCGCCGGTGATTGAATTGCACACCGGCCGCTATGCCGACGCCAGCGGCAGCCAACAGCAGGATGAACTGGCGCGCATCGCCGCCGGCGTCGATGAAGGCCTGCGTTGCGGCTTGAAGGTGAATGCCGGCCACGGCCTGCATTACACCAATGTGCAGGCGATCGCCGCCATTGTCGGCATTGCCGAACTCAATATCGGCCATGCCATCGTGGCGCAGGCCCTGTTCGACGGCTGGAAGAAGGCAGTGAGCGACATGAAAGCCGAAATGGTATTGGCGCGCCGCAAGGCCTTGCACCCATGATCTACGGCATCGGCACCGACATCATCCAGATCTCGCGCGTGGCGCAGGTGCTGGAACGTAACGGCGACCGTTTCGCCGAGCGCGTGCTGGGACCGCAGGAACTGCAGAAATTCCACGCCCGCCGGGCCAAGGTGGAAGCACGCGGCCTGCGTTTCCTGGCCACCCGTTTCGCGGCCAAGGAAGCGTTTTCCAAGGCCATAGGCCTGGGCATGCGCATGCCGATGACCTGGCGCGCAATGCAGGTCTTGAACGCGCCCAGCGGCCAGCCGGTGGCGGTATGCTCCGGCGCATTGCAGGAATTCATGAACAGCCAGGGCCTGAGCGCCCGGGTATCGATAACCGACGAAGCCGATTACGCAGTGGCCTTCGTCATCGTGGAGAAAACAGACTCATGACCACCAGTCCCGTCCTGCCGCTCGGCCCTGTCATGCTCGACGTGGTCGGCCTCACCCTGGATGATGATGACCTGCGCCGCATCACCCATCCGCTGACGGGCGGCGTGATCCTGTTCGCGCGCAACTACGAAAACCGCGAGCAGCTGCTGGCCCTGACGCGCGCCATCCATGAAGCACGCCCGGGCGTGCTGATCGCGGTCGATCATGAAGGCGGGCGGGTGCAGCGCTTCAAGACCGACGGCTTCACCAAACTGCCGGCCATGCGCTTGCTGGGCCGCCTGTGGGACAAGGATGTGCTGGCCGCCTTGCGCGCCGCCACCGCGGTGGGCTTTGTGCTTGCAGCCGAGCTGCGTGCCTGCGGTGTCGATCTTTCCTTCACGCCGGTACTGGACCTGGACTATGGGGAATCGGGCGTGATTGGCGACCGCGCCTTCCATCGCGATCCGCGCGTGGTGACTTTGCTGGCCAAGAGCCTGAACCATGGGCTGGCGCTGGCCGGCATGGCCAATTGCGGCAAGCATTTCCCCGGGCATGGTTTTGTGAAGGCGGATTCGCATGTCGCCATTCCGGTGGATGAGCGGTCTTCTTCCGCCATTCTGGAAGAGGACGCGGCCCCTTATGGCTGGCTGAATCTTTCCTTGTCGGCGGTGATGCCGGCGCATGTGATCTATCCCGAATTCGATTCGCAGCCGGCGGGGTTTTCGAAGAAGTGGCTGGATGTGTTGCGGCGCGATCTGCATTTCACCGGCGTGATCTTCAGCGATGACCTGTCGATGGAAGGTGCCAGCGTGGCCGGCAGCGTGACCGATGGCGCCAATGCGGCATTGGCAGCCGGATGCGACATGGTGTTGATCTGTAATTCGCCGGACAAGGCGGACCAGTTGCTGTCCGAATTGTCCTTGCCCTCCGGATTTGAGGCCAGCGAGGCGCGGATTGCGGCTTTGCTGCCGCAGGGAGCGCCGGCTTTGGATTGGGATGGCTTGCAGGTGGATGAGCGCTATCGCGAAGCGCGTCGTGTGTTGGATGAGTTGTTGGCGATGGGGCTTTGAGGCCGCAGCCCAGGCAATCCGATGGAACCCTCAATGTCCGATAGCATTGAAGACCCGCGCGCCGCCTTGCTGGACACGGTAGCCAAACTGCCGAATCTGCCCGGCGTCTACCGCTATTTCGACGCCGAAAACACCCTGCTCTACGTCGGCAAGGCCAGAGACCTGAAAAAGCGCGTCTCCAGCTATTTCCAGAAGCGCCTCAACAGCGCCCGCATCGCCATGATGGTCGACCGCATCGCGCGCCTGGAAACGACGGTCACCAGAAGCGAGGCCGAAGCGCTGCTGCTGGAAAACAATCTCATCAAGACCCAGCAGCCGCGCTACAACATCCTGTTCCGCGACGACAAGTCCTACCCCTACCTCAAGCTCTCGGGGGAGCAGTATCCGCGCATGGCCTACTAC
>JAEVZY010000227.1 GCA_023392035.1 Pseudomonadota bacterium
CGCTTCGCCCATGTGTCACGCCGCATGGCCGATCAGGACTGGTGCGGGTGATGCGTGCCGTGCCCCGGATGCGGCTGCTGCGGCGACTGCTGGCCTTGCGGAGATTGCCCACCGCCGCCCTGCATGCCGGCTTCGACCGCAGGCTTGGGTTTGCCCTGGGCGTCGGACAAGCGGTACTTGGTCCGGCGGTCACCCATCAGATCGCGCAGCTCGCGCACCGACAGCGAGCTCACTTCATGCATGCGAATCAGCATCGACGCGCCGACCGGCAGCCGGCGATGCCGGATCTTGCTGATCACCGGCGGCGCCACTTCCAGCGCGCGCGACAGGGCGGCGTCATTTTTCAGGTGCAGACGCTCGATCAGGTGATCGAGCAGCCGGTTCGGGTTATACGATTCTTGGCTAGTCAGGGTCTCGGACGACATGGCATCTCACTTTGGGATGATGTTTCGGAATTATTTCCTGTGCTGACCTAAGGACAGGTGCGCGTCCCTAGAATTTCCCGGCCTCTTGCAATCCTTTGATGTGCAACAAGACAAATCTTGTTGATCAGTATCGCCGTCAAGCAAGTCCTGCTCTTTGCGCTGGCTTCCCGAACGCTTGAATGGGAGTTGAGCTGGCGCAATTTTGTTCCGCGCTCCAGGACCAGAATGGAATCGGGCTGAACAAAAAGGGGAGCGGGACATGGGCTCAATCTTGATTACCGTCCTGATGCTGGCCGTCGGCGCCATCGTCGCCAGCATGCTGGTGGTCATGGTGGATTTGCTGGCGGAGTTCGATCAGGGATAATCGGACCCGGTGGTCCCAACATTCGAGCGTGGCCGCCATCGCGAGGTGCAGGATGTGCGGCAGGATTTCGCAAAGCAGAACGCCCGAAGACTACAAGCGCGCCCTCGGCTGGCCGGTGGACCAGGATCTTGAAGACTGGCCCGGCCCGGCCTGGAATATTCCACCCGGCACCACGCCCTTGTTGATGCACCGCTTGCCGGACGGCGTCTGTCATCTTGCGCGACTGCACTGGGGCTATCGTCCGCGCTGGGCGCAGGAAAGGGGCATGCCGCTGGCCATCAATGCCCGCCTGGAAAAAGCGGCAAGCGGCCGCTTTTTCGGTCCGCTCTGGCGCAACGGCCGCGTCATCGTGCCGGCCGAGGGTTGGTATGAATGGACCGGCAAGCCGGGCCAGAAACAGCCCTGGTACATTCATCGTGCCGACGGCGCGCCGATGTTTCTGGCGGCGCTGGCCAGCATGCAGCCAACCGGCGATCCGGCGCGTCCGCCCGGCTTTGCGATCGTCACCGAAGCCGCGGCCGGCGGCATGGTCGATGTGCATGATCGGCGGCCGGTCGTGTTCGGCGCAGAGGATGCCAGGCTGTGGCTGGAGCCCGATTTGCCGCCGGAGGAGGCCGAACAGTTGGCGCGCAATCTCTCGCGCCCCAGCGGGGAATTCCGCTGGCATGCGGTCAGCAAGCGGGTGAACCGGGCCGGCAATGAAGGGCCTGACCTGATCGAAGCCGTACCGCTGGCGCCGCCCGAACCCGAGCCCGAACCGCCCGACACGCCTTCACTGTTCTGAAGCGGGCGGCGGCGGCTGGAAGCCGCGGATGCGTGGCAAGGACTCCGGATAATGCTGTGTGATCCAGGCCAGCAGATGTTCCCGTACCCGGCAACGCAGGTCCCAGCAGCGCGAGGCATCCGGCGCACTGACCAGCACCCGCAGCCGCATGCCTTTTTCGTTGGCATCGATGATCTGGGTCAGGCACAGGCGGCCGTCCCACTCGGGCGCGGCGCGGCAGATGCGGTCGGCGGCCTGCCGCACTTCCTCCACCGGCAAGGAAAAATCGACCCAGATTTCCACCGTGCCCAGCAGTTCCGCATTCGAGCGCGTCCAGTTCTGGAAGGGATTTTCAATGAACCATTGCAGAGGCACGATCAGGCGCCGCTGGTCCCAGATGCGCACCACCACGTAGGTGCCGGTGATTTCCTCTATCCAGCCCCATTCATTGTTGACGATCACCACATCGTCCAGGCGGATCGGCTGGGTCACGGCCAGCTGCATGCCGGCCAGCAGATTGCCCAGCACCGGCTTGGCGGCAAAACCCACCACCAGGCCCGCCACGCCGGCCGAGGCCAGCAAGCTGGTGCCCAGTTGGCGCAGCATGGGCAGGGTGGACAAGGCCATGCCGGCACCGATCAGGACGATCAGTACCATGGTCGAGCGCGACAAGACCTTGGTCTGGGTCTGGATACGACGCGCCTCAAGGTTGTCCGGGTCGTTGGCCGGATTGAGTTCGACGATGGTGTCGGCGCCCGCTTTGACCGCCCGCACCGCCAACCAGGTCATGGAGGCGATCAGCAGCAATCCGGAAATATGCAACAGCAGCGGCAGTTGACCGAGTGTATAAGGACTGTTGCGCAGGATGACTTGTACCACCAGCAGGAATACCACCAGCCGGCCGGGTCGATTGCCATAGGCCACCATGCGGCGCGAAAAAGGGAAGGTCGCCACCATGCGTTGCAGTACGCGGGTGCCATAGCGGTGGAAAATATAGACCGCGACCCAGGCCACCAGCACTTCCGCGCCGATGCTGACGAACCAGGCATGCTGAAGCAGGGTGAACCACGGCAACAGCAGCGAAGCGACCACTTCGCCAATTTGGGAACTCAAGTCGTTCATGGAGCAGGACGCGCGAGATCGCCGTTCCCCCGGACTGTTTTCCCGAGGGACAGGCCTATCGCGCAGAGCATTGTGTCGGCGACAATGCTCTGATGACCGTTGTCACGCAAGGAAAGTGCCTTGGCCGGCGCGGCAGCGTGCGGCCACACAAGAATCCCAGGGAGTTGATGCATGCAAATCGAGAGCAAACCGACCGGACCGGAAATCGCTGCCTGGGTATTGGCAGCCGTCGGCCTGTTCCTGGTCATGCACCTGGGGCTGCTGGCGGCCCTGTTTGCCGGGCTGTTGGTGAATGCCCTGGTCCACATGATGGCGCCGGCGCTGACGCGCTCCCTGGGAGTGCAGAAGGCGAAGTTGTATGCGGTGGGCTTGCTGGCCGGTGTGGTGGTGCTGCTGCTGGCCCTGGCCGGTTTTGCGCTTGACAGTTTCCTGCGCAGCGAGGCCGGCAGCTTGCCGGTCCTGCTGCAAAAAATGGCCGACATCATCGCCGCCGCCCGCAAGGACCTGCCGCAATGGCTGCAGGTCTCCTTGCCTTACGGCGTGGACGAGTTGCAACAGCGGCTGATCGAACTGATGCATGAACATTCAGCCCGGGCGCGCGGCCTGGGTGAAGAGGCCGGACGGGCCATCGTGCATATCCTGGTCGGCATGATCATCGGCGCCATGGTCGCCACCTGGGACACGGCCTTTCCAAACCAGCACGCGCCTCTGACCGCGGCCTTGAATGCCCGCATGCAAAGACTGGCGGATGCTTTCCGCCGCATCGTGTTCGCCCAGGTGCGCATCGCGGCGCTGAACACGATTTTCACGGCGCTGTTCCTGCTGGTGGCCTTGCCGTTGGCCGGCGTGCATCTGCCCCTGCGCAAGACCATGATCCTGGTGACCTTTATCGCCGGTTTGTTGCCGGTACTGGGCAACCTGATCTCCAACGTGGTGATCGTGGTGATCGCCCTGTCACAGTCTTTCGCGGTGGCGGCGGCGGCGCTGATCTTCCTGATCGTGATTCACAAGCTTGAATATTTCCTCAACGCGCGCATCATCGGCGCGCGCATCGATGCCCGCGCCTGGGAGCTGTTGGCGGCGATGTTGCTGTTCGAGGCCGTATGGGGTTTGCCCGGCGTGGTGGCCGCACCGGTGTTCTACGCCTATCTCAAACGGGAATTGGCCGACCGCGGCCTGGTATAGACCGCGGCGGAAAGGAAAGAGCCGAAGCGCCGCGGGCGACGCTCCGGTCCGGCTTCAGACGGTGGTGGCGCCGCTGCCCGGCACGCCCAGGCGGCGCACGCTGGTGATGGCGTAACCCTTGCTGCGGATTTGCTCGGAGGGCTTGTCGATCATGAACTGGCCGAGGCCGTCGTCGGTTTCATCGAACTCGACGCCATCATGCATTTTTTCCCAATCAATCGCGTTGGCTTCCTCCGGAATGCGGCGGGTGGCGGGCACTGCCAGATAGGAATAGCGTCCGCCATTTTCCTTGCGTCGGTAAATATCCAGCCTCATGTTTTCTCCTGTGATAAATGAAGGCAGCCGCCTTCGTCCTGCAGAAGACGCCGCGCTGTCGGACTCAGTGGTCTCTCAGCACGGCACCGCGATCGGTGGTACGCACTTGCGCCGGTTCCAGCAGATTGACCGGCGCGGTGCTCTTGCGCATACGGATATTGAGCATCTCCACCACCAGCGAGAAGGCCATGGCGACATAGATGTAAGCCTTGGGCACATGATGGTCAAAGCCCTCTGCGATCAGCACCACGCCGATCACCACCAGGAAGGCCAGGGCCAACATCTTGATGGTGGGATGGGCGGACACAAATCGGCCGATCGGCCCGGCAAACAGCATCATCAGCGATACCGAAGCGATGACGGCGGCAATCATTACCGCCACTTCGTCCACCATGCCGACCGCGGTAATGATGGAGTCCAGCGAAAACACGATATCGATCAGCATGATCTGGGCGATCACCACCGCGAAACCGGCGCTGGCGCGGGCGCCGGCGCTTTTTTCCGCTTCCTGCGATCCTTCCAGCGACTCATGGATTTCCCCCACGCTTTTCCAGAGCAGGAACAGGCCGCCCAGGATCAAGACCAGGTCGCGGCCGGAAATTTCATTGCCCAACACCGAGAACAGGGGCGCCGTCAAACCAACGATCCAGGCCAATACCAGCAACAAGGCGATACGGGTGAACATTGCAAAGAATAGCCCAAGCTTGCGGCCCAGCTCGCGTTGATGAGCGGGAAGCTTGTCGACCAGGATGGTCAAGAAAATAATATTGTCGATGCCGAGCACGAGCTCAAGCGCGGTAAGGGTGAAGAAGGCGATCCATATCTGGGGGTCGGCGAGCAATTCGAGCATACATATCGGGACGCCGGCCTGCAGCGCACCCCTCCTTTTCCTAGTAGCAGAGACGTAAAAAACAGCCCGTGGTTCAGGGACCGGGGCGAGAACTGATCCTAGCCCTCTTCCATTTTTTAAAAAAGCGAAGATAATCGCATTCTGATTTCGAAAAAATAGGAAGCCATGTCCAAGCAAGCGCGACTCAACTACCGTCACCTCTATTACTTCTGGATGGTGGCCAAGGAAGGCAGCGTGACCCGCGCCGCCGAGCGGCTGGATGTCGCGGTGCAAACCATCAGCGCGCAGTTGTCCATGCTGGAGCAATCCCTTGGCCGCGCGCTGCTGGCGCCCCAGGGCCGGCGCCTGGTCCTGACCGAGGCCGGTCGCGTCGCGCTCGGCATGGCTGACCAGATTTTCCTGCTGGGCGGGCAATTGGTGGATGCGCTGGCCGATTCGGAAATCGATCACACGATCCGCCTGACGGTGGGTATTTCCGATTCCCTGCCCAAGCTGATTTCTTCACGCCTGCTGGAAGCAGCCTTGTCGCTGCCGGAAAAAGTGAAGCTGGTCTGCTATGAAGACAAATTCGAATCCTTGCTGGGCGACCTGTCGGTACATAAATTGGACGTTGTATTGACCGACCGGCCGGTGCCGCATGGCGCCAACCTGCGCGTCTTCAGCCATTTGCTGGGTGAGAGTGAAATCAGCCTGTTCGGCGTGGAGCGCCTGGCCGAGGCCTGTCGCGCGAATTTCCCCAAGAGCCTGGACGGCGCACCGGTCTTGCTACCGACCCGCAACAACGCGATCCGTACCCGCATCGATCAATGGTTTGAATCAAATGATGTGCGCCCCGATGTGGTGGGCGAATTTGACGACAACGCCTTGCTCAACACCTTTGGCCGCAATGGGCTGGGACTGTTTCCCGCGCCTTCCGCCCTGGCCAAGGACGTGCTCGAGCAATGCAATGCCGTGCCGGTGGGAGAAATGTCGCGCGTGACGGAGCAGTTCTACGCCATTTCCAATGAGCGCAAGATCAAGCATCCGGCCATTGATGCGATCCTCACCGCGATCGACCGCAGCAAATCATTTCCCGTTCAATTTTAAGAGCTCGGCCAGGATACGCTCGAGATTTTCCATGCCGGCATTGAATCCCGGGCGACCGGTGCGGATTTCAGGCCGGGTGGCGGCGCCGACTTGATCGTTTACCGGATCCGACGGCAGATCTTTGATGCCGCGTTCCGAGATTTCCGGAACAGGCGTGAGCGTGGATGAATCATCGCGCTCAAGACTGGGCTTGGGCCCAAGAGCCGGCGAGGCGGAAATTTTTTGGGGGCCTGGCATGATCTTGCCTTCAGGCGCGCAGATGAACGGTTTCGCTGCTGATGGGCGGCAGCGAAGACTCGGCATTGTCCTTGCGCACGTAGTCCCGCCAGATGGCAGCGATGCTGTTGATGTTCAGTACCACCGTTTGCAGTTCGGCCAGCGAAAGCTGATCGTCAAACAAATCGTAGATCAGCATGATGTCGCCCTGGGGGCCGTCGATCGCCATGCGCACACCGCCGGTGTCTTGCCATAGCAGGTTGTAGGACAGGAGGGTTTCATAGACCGGAAGTTCGTTCCCTTCCGGCGGCCGGCCCAGGCCGGTGGAAAGCACCAGCCGGTCCGGATTGTTGGCCCATTCCACATAGACCGACTGCTCATCGGCGAATACCAGCAGCCAGCTTTTCTCGTCCTCCTGAAGAACCGCATCGATTTCCGGCGTTTGCGGTCCGAGCTCCTGCAACAGCATCTGAGCCAGATCGAGACTGATGGACATGGGCTTTCTCCCCGCCTTATACGTTTTGGTGATGCTTTTTAGAGCAATGCAGGCCCTAAGTAACCAAAACGCATAAGTTGTTCCACAATCGCACGATCTGTCAGATGTCGGTCCGCTTACTTGCTGCGCGTGCTGAGCGAAACCTCCATACCGTTGAGGCTCTCGATCAAAAGATTGAACATGGGGCCGAACTGAAGGTTGCCTCGGTAATTGGCCGGGCCGCCATTGCCGTTGCTTTGCTCAAGCTTGTTGGCTGCAGCCCAGAGATGGCTGAAAGCTTTAACGCCCTCGTTGACTGGAGGAAGCGGATCTTCCTTGGACCTGAACATCATTTGTGCCATGTAAGCGCGCATGGCGCTGTCTGCGGCCTCCAACTGTTGCTGGGTTTCGCCATTGGCCACTGATTTCAAGCGTCCAATAATGGAATCCTTGGTGGCCCGGTCAGGATCGACAAAGGCGTCCAGACGGTCCACTTGCCGTTCCATCAGCAGTTCAGACTTTTGCGAACGCTCGCTGATTTGCGGTTTGTCGGGGTTCGCGGCAGACTGGGCGGGCAGCTTGGTGCCGGTGGAAATGGGGCTGGCGCCGTTGATACCGTTGACGGACATGATGCATCTCCTGTTTTTCGAACGTTCGGGCCGACTACGTAACGCCAATAAAGAAACGGTTCCCGCTTTTTAGTCCTGGCAATCACAGACCACTTGAAAACCGAAATTGATGATTTCGAGCCCGCGTTTCGTATTCGCCGCGTGGCCAGGGAACATCGCCGTTCGCCGTGCATTCCAACCGGCTTTCCCGAACGACTGGAGCATCCCATGGCACAGAGCAAAAAAGAAACCGCGAATGCAATCGATCTGCTGACCGAAGACCATGACAAGGTCAAGAAGATGTTCAAGGACTTTGAGAAGATGCACGAAAATGCCAGCCCGGAGGAAAAACAGGAACTGGCGGAGCGGATTTGCGAGGAATTGCAGTTGCACACCGCGATCGAGGAACAGATTTTCTACCCGGCCGCGCGCGAAGCGATTGACGATGACGACTTGATGAACGAGGCGGAGGTGGAACATGCATCGGCCAAGGACCTGATCGAGCAGATTCAAAGCATGGACGCCAGCGACCCGATGTACGACGCCAAGGTCACCGTGCTGGGAGAATACGTCAACCATCACATCAAGGAAGAAGAAAAGGAAATGTTCCCCGAAGTGAAAAAGGCCAAGCTGGACCTTGAGGCCCTGGGGGAATCGATTCTGCAGATGAAAGAAAGCGGCAGCCCGGATCTCGCGGCGGCTGCCCGCCACAAGGCGGGAAAGGGGCATCGTCCCAGCGTCCGGCATTGAAAACTGCGGCGCCGGTTGGGACCGCGTCCGCTGCCGGAGCGGTCGGCGCCGGCAACCGCGCGTGACTTGAGGGCTTGGGGTAATCTATGGTGACGTATCCACCATGCACGACAAGACTTCATGCACGACTCCGGTTTCAGCAAAGACGATTGGCGCCGCTTCCTCACCAGCCTGGGTGAAGACCCCGACCGTGCGGGCTTGGCCGACACGCCCGCACGCCTGACGCGTGCCTGGAAGCACTGGACTTCCGGCTATGAACAGGACCCGGCGGAAATCCTCAAGACTTTCGAAGACGGGGCCGAGGAATACAACGAACTGATCGTGGTGAAAGGCATCCCCGTCTATAGTCATTGCGAACACCACCTGGCACCGTTCTTCGGGACCGCCGTGGTGGGCTATGTGCCGGATGGCCGTATCGTCGGCCTGTCCAAGTTGACCCGCCTGGTTGACTGCTTCGCCAAACGCCTGCAGGTGCAGGAACGCATGACCAGCCAGATCGCCAACGCGCTGATGCACCATTTGCGTCCGAAGTCGGTCGGCGTGGTGATCCGCTGCCGCCACATGTGCATGGAAAGCCGCGGCATCCGCGCCATTGGCGAAGAGACGGTGACCTCCGCCATGCTGGGCGAGCTGCAGCCGAACCTGGCCATGCGCACCGAATTCCTGGCACTGGCGCGCGACTGAGCCAAAGCGCCTGAACAGGCGCGGCGCCGCGAACAGCACGGACTTCAGCGGCCCGCCGCAAGGGCCGCATGGGTGCCGGCAGGGGCGCTTCTTCAGGCGCCTTTAATCTTCGCCGCCGGGCAGGCGCACCATGTACTGACCGGATTTTTCATCTCGCTGCAGTTGCAACAGCTTGTGCTTTTGCGCGTCTTCCAGCATGTGGCGGAAGGTGCGATAACCCAGCGCGGTTTCCGAAAAGCCCGGAAAGCGCCGCTTCATGGTCTGCTTCACCATCGAACCCCAGAGCTTTTCGTCGCCGCGCTCTTCCAGCAGCGCTTCCACGGTTTCCAGCATGCGTTCCAGGCCATCGTGCGCCAGCTTCTCGAGGTTCTCGCGCTTGTCTTCTTCGCGCTTCTCGTCTTCCCGCTTTTCTTCCTCGCGCTTTTCGTCGTCGCGCTTGCCGGCCTTGGCTTCGCTTGCCGGCTTGGTTTTTTTCTCGGGCTGGCGCCGCTTGCGTTTTTGCGCCTGCACCAGATCGTCATAGAAAATGAACTCGTCGCAATTGGCGGCCAGCAGATCCGAGGTGGAGCTGCGCACGCCGATGCCGATCACGTACTTGTTGTTTTCCCTGAGCTTGATTTCGTTTTGTACAGCCATATGAGCAATCCCTTCAGCGCCAAGGCCGCGAGTGTGCGCCCGGCTTGCGCTCCCGGCAAGGGCAAAAAAAAAGCCCGCTCAGGGAGCGGGCTGAATCTATATCAAAGGAGGAGACATAGAGGAGACAGGTGCAAGTATAGGGATGCCGCCTGCTCCAATCCAATTCCGGTTCGCCATACCAGATATTGGCTTTGTGAATACCGCAACCGGCTCAGGCGGATTTGCGACGGCCGCGTTTGGGCGCCAGCATGGTGCCGCGGCAGTCTTCTGCCCCGCAGCGGCATTCGTAGGCGCGCTTGACGGCCGGCGTGTGTCTCTCCTCGACGATCAGGCCGTAATCGTAGTTGAGCTCCTCGCCGCGCTTGAGATCGCGCAAAGCGTAGATGAACACCTGGCCATCTTCTTCGCGCGCCTCGCAGTTGGGGTCGCAACTGTGGTTGATCCAGCGCGCGTCATTGCCCTGCGCACCGCCGTCGATCAGCTTTGTACCCTCCAGGCTGAAGAAGAAGGTGTGGAAGGGATTGTCCGGATCCTGACCGGAGCGGCGGTTGGCTTCGCGTTGCGTGATGCGCTCGCCCTGGTATTCGATGATTTGGGCGCCGGCCGGGATCTTGCGGGCGGCAAACACGCCTTTGCCATGGATCTTTGAATTGCGCACGACATAAAACGGACTCGGTTTCGCGCTGAGACTGCGGCTCATGGATGCTTGAAGGGGAAATGAGAGTGATGGAAGAACGCTTGCTGTGCACGCGTCGCACTGAAACGGGCGCACGGCGCTGCGCAAAAGTGTCGATTCGGAAATGAAAATGCAGCAGTGGAATCGATGATTCTACTTCGAAGTTTGATGCATGCAAGCATTCGTTCAAAAAGCTTTTGTCGCCGGTAATTTTTCCCCTGCAGAACAAATTCTTCGGCGTATTATGAATTCGCGACCTGACCGCGAACCGACGCGCGCCGCGACTGATTCCAGCAGTTCAGCCTGGATAGATTTTCAAGGACCCGGCCCTCATGAAGATATTCGACACCTACGCTTCCCGCTACGAAAAAACCCGCGAAGAGGAAATGTCCTTGCAGGAGTATCTCGAGCTGTGCAAGCGCGATCGACTGGCCTATGCCAGTGCCGCCGAACGCATGCTGGAAGCCATCGGCGAACCCGAACTGCTGGACACCCGCCACGATCCGCGGCTGTCGCGCATCTTCGCCAACAAGATGATCAAGATCTATCCCGCCTTCCGTGAGTTCTACGGCATGGAAGAGGTGATCGAACAAGTCGTGTCCTACTTCCGTCACGCCGCGCAGGGACTGGAAGAGCGCAAGCAGATCCTGTATCTGCTGGGCCCGGTCGGCGGCGGCAAATCCTCCATCGCGGAAAAACTCAAGTCCCTGATGGAAGAAATTCCCTTCTATGCCATCAAGGGTTCGCCGGTCAACGAATCGCCGCTGGGCCTGTTCGATCCGGATGAAGACGGCACCATCCTGGAAGAAGACTACGGCATCGCGCGCCGTTATCTGCGCGGCATTCCCAGCCCGTGGGCCGTGAAACGCCTGCACGAATTCAATGGCGACATCAACCAGTTCCGGGTGGTGAAGCGCTACCCCTCCGTGCTGCGCCAGGTGGCGGTGGCCAAGACCGAACCGGGCGACGAGAACAACCAGGATATTTCTTCCCTGGTCGGCAAGGTCGACATCCGCAAGCTGGAACGCTATTCGCAGGATGATCCGGATGCCTACAGCTATTCCGGCGGCCTGTGCCTGGCCAACCAGGGCCTGCTGGAGTTCGTGGAAATGTTCAAGGCGCCGATCAAGGTGCTGCATCCGCTTTTGACCGCAACCCAGGAAGGCAACTACAAGGGCACCGAGGGCTTCGGCGCGATTCCCTTCGACGGCGTGATCCTGGCGCACTCCAATGAATCGGAGTGGAAGTCCTTCCGCAACAACAAGAACAACGAGGCTTTCCTCGACCGCATCTACATCGTGAAGGTGCCGTACTGCCTGCGCATTTCGGATGAGGTGAAGATCTACGAAAAACTGCTGCGCCATTCCTCCCTGTCCGACGCGCCCTGCGCACCGGGCACGCTGAAGATGATGGCGCAATTCGCCGTGCTGTCGCGCCTGAAGGAGCCCGAGAATTCAAGCATCTACAGCAAGATGCAGGTGTATGACGGTGAAAACCTGAAGGACACCGATCCCAAGGCCAAGTCGCGCACCGAATACGCCGACTATGCCGGACCGGATGAAGGCATGAATGGCCTGTCGACCCGGTTCGCGTTCAAGATTCTCTCCCGCGTTTTCAATTTCGACAGCACAGAAGTGGCGGCCAACCCGGTGCACCTGCTGTATGTGCTGGAACAGCAGGTCGGCCGCGAACAATTCCCTGCCGAGACCGAGCAGCATTACCTGGCCTACATCAAGGAATACCTGGCCCAGCGTTATGTGGATTTCATCGGCAAGGAAATCCAGACCGCCTACCTGGAAAGCTATTCGGAGTACGGCCAGAACATTTTCGACCGCTACGTGACCTTTGCCGACTTCTGGATCCAGGACCAGGAATTCCGCGACCCGGACACCGGCGAAAGCTTCAACCGGGAAGCGCTCAACAATGAGCTGGAGAAGATCGAAAAGCCGGCCGGGATTTCCAATCCCAAGGATTTCCGCAACGAGATCGTCAACTTTGTCCTGCGCATGCGGGCCCAGAACAACGGCAAGAACCCGGCCTGGACCAGCTATGAAAAATTCCGCTCGGTGATCGAGAAGAAGATGTTCTCCAACACCGAAGAACTGCTGCCGGTGATTTCCTTCAACGCCAAGGCCAGCGCCGAAGACGCCAACAAGCACAAGGAGTTCGTGGCGCGCATGGTGGACAAAGGCTACACCGCCAAGCAGGTTCGTCTGTTGTGCGAGTGGTATCTGCGGGTACGCAAATCGTCCTGATGCGGGACGGGTCCCGGCCATCGTACGAGGCGTACGGCGGCCGGGACAAGCGAAGCGCCTGGGCGCTTCCGGCTGGACAACGGGAGACTTGATTGACCCACCTTATCGACCGGCGGCTGCAGAGCAAAAACAAATCTGCAGTAAACCGTGAGCGCTTCCTGCGGCGTTACAAGGAGCAGGTAAAGAAGGCGGTGGAAAAAGCGGTCAAGGGCCGCTCCATCACCGAGATCGAGGGCGGCGAAAAAATCTCCATCCCCTCAAAGGATTTGAACGAGCCATTCTTCGGCCATGGCCAGGGCGGGGTGTGGGAGAACGTCAGTCCCGGCAACACCGAATTCCTCAAGGGCGACAAGATCGCCCGGCCCGAGGGCGGCAATGGCGGCGGCGCTGGCGGCCGGGCCGGCAACAGCGATGAAACGTCGGAAGACGATTTCGTGTTCGAGCTGTCGCGCGAAGAGTTCATGAACTACTTCTTCGAAGACCTCGAGCTGCCCAACATGGTCAAGAAGCAGCTGGCCTCGGCCGTTGAATTCCGGCCGCAGCGCGCCGGCTATACCGTTTCCGGCACGCCGGCCAATATTCATGTGCTGCGCTCCCTGCGCGGCGCACTGGCGCGGCGCATTGCCGTCAGCGCCGGCCCCGGCGCCGAACTGGCGCAAGCCGAGGATGAACTGGAACAGTTGGAATTGCGCTTCTCATCCCATCATCCAGAACTGCTGCGCGCGCGGGAGCGGGTGGAAGGGCTCAAGCGCCGCATCGCCGCCATTCCCTTCATCGATCCCTTCGACCTGCGCTACAGCAATCGCATCAAGGTGCCCAAGCCATCCAGCCAGTGCGTGATGTTCTGCCTGATGGATGTCTCGGGTTCGATGGACCAGCAGAAGAAGGATTGCGCCAAGCGCTTCTTCATCCTGCTCTATCTGTTCCTGACCAGGATGTACGAGAAGATCGAGCTGGTCTTCATCCGCCATCACACGCAAGCGGCGGAAGTCAGCGAACACGATTTTTTCCATTCGCGCGAATCGGGGGGCACGGTGGTGTCCTCGGCCCTGCACCTGCTGGACAAGATCCTGGCCGAGCGTTACAGCGGCAACGACTGGAACGTCTATGTCGCCCAGGCTTCGGACGGCGACAACTGGGACAAGGATTCGGTCACTTGCCGTCAGATCCTGACGCAGAACATCCTGTCGCGGGTGCAGTACTACGCCTATGTCGAAATCACCGACGGCGAACCGCAGAACCTCTGGTACGAATACCTGACGGTGGCCGAGGCGCACGCCCATTTCGCGATGCAGAAAATCGAGTCGCCGTCCGACATTTATCCGGTCTTCCGCGACCTGTTCAAAAAGCAAACCAGCAGGAGTTGAAGGCATGATCAAACTTCTGGAACCGACTGCCGCCGATGTTCGCCGCCTGCCCGATCAATCGGAATGGACCTTCGAACTGATCGAGCAGGCGCACGAAGAAATCCGCCGCGTGGCGCGCGACTTCGGCCTGGACACCTATCCCAACCAGCTGGAAATCATCACGGCCGAGCAGATGATGGATGCCTATGCCTCGGTCGGCCTGCCGGTGTCGTACAACCACTGGTCCTTCGGCAAGCATTTCCTGCAGACCGAGAAAAGCTACCGCCGCGGACAGATGGGCTTGGCCTACGAGATTGTGATCAACTCCAATCCCTGCATTGCCTATCTGATGGAAGAGAACAGCCTGATGATGCAAACGCTGGTGATCGCGCACGCATCCTATGGCCACAACTCTTTCTTCAAGGGCAATTACCTGTTCCGCACCTGGACCGACGCCGAGGCCATTGTCGACTATATGCTGTTCGCCAAGAACTACATCGCCGAGTGCGAGCGGCGGCACGGAGTGGAAGCGGTGGAGGAACTGCTCGATTCCTGCCACGCGCTGCAGTTCTACGGGGTGGACCGCTACAAACGCCCGGCGCGCATCTCAATGCAGGAAGAGAATGAACGCCAGCGCGAACGCGAGCAGTACCTGCAAAGCCAGGTGAATGACTTGTGGCGAACAATTCCGCGGCGCGAACAGGCCGATGCCGAGCGCAGCAGGCCGCGCCGCTTCCCGGCCGAGCCGCAGGAAAACCTGTTGTACTTCATCGAGAAATCGGCGCCGCTGCTGGAGCCCTGGCAGCGCGAGGTGGTGCGCATCGTACGCAAGATTTCGCAGTACTTCTATCCCCAGCGCCAGACCCAGGTGATGAACGAGGGCTGGGCCACCTTCTGGCATTACACGCTCATCAACCGCCTCTATGACGAAGGCGTGGTCGGCGACGGCTTCATGCTGGAATTTTTGCAGAGCCATACCAACGTGGTGTACCAGCCGCCGGTCTCCAGCAAGTATTACAACGGCATCAATCCCTATGCGCTGGGCTTCGCCATGTTCCGCGACATCCGCCGCATTTGCGAAGCGCCGACCGCGGAAGACCGCCAGTGGTTTCCCGACTTCGCCGGCAGCGACTGGCGCAAGACACTGGACTTCGCCATGCGCAACTTCAAGGACGAAAGCTTCATCGCCCAGTTTCTCTCGCCGCGCCTGATTCGCGACTTCCACTTCTTCTCGGTACTGGATGACGATGAGGAAGACAAGCTGTCGGTGTCGGCCATCCATGACGACCATGGCTACCGTCACATCCGTGAACAACTGGCGGCGCAATACAACCTGCACAATCGCGAACCCAATATCCAAGTGTGGTCGGTGGACACGCATGGCGATCGTGCGCTGACCTTGCGCCACACGCAGTTCCAGCGCCGTCCGCTCAACAGCCAGGCCGAGGAAGTGCTCAGGCACGTCACCAGGCTGTGGGGCTTCGACGTCGTGCTGGAAACCGTGAACGAGCAAGGCGAAGTGCAAGACAGACAATCCTGCAAGGGCGAAAGAAAGGCGCAGTTCTGAGTGCTGTTGTTCCGCATGCCGCGGTCTCGAAAGCTTGTGAGGGCCATCGAAAGTGTTTAGGATGGCCCCGCTTTTTCAACTCACAAATGCCATGGGCCAGTCTGATTCCGCTTTTGTCACCGCCGAAGTTGCGCATGCCGATTTCGTGCAGGGTTTGCCGGTGGGCCGCTACCGCGTGGTGGTCAATCCCGAGCGCGCCCGCGTCTATATGCAGGGCCGTTTGCTGGTCAAACTTGTTTGCCTGCCTATACTGGGTTTGGGGGCGGCATTGGCGATAGCGGGGCAGGTGCTGTGGGCCATTCCAGCGGTGGCTTTCGGACTGCTGTTCCCGCGCATCCTCAGAAAGCGCGCGCCGGAAATGTTGTTGCACCTGGCGCAGCGCGACGCAGGGGTTTACCGGGAAGCGATAGAGCAGGAAATCCTGGAAGTCCGGGCGCGGGACCAGTCCGTCAATTCGCCCCAGACGCCGTTTTGACCGAACTCAACCGCTCTTCCGGTCCGCTGAAAGTTGACCGGGGCGGGAGGTCAAGGAGAGGTGACGATTACATTCTTGGGCGATGAACATGGGAATCCTGAGCGTAAGCGACACCGACGATGCGGTTGCCGGCATGACCGCTCTGCGCGAAGTCCTGTCCGAAGATCTGCTTGATGTGGAAAGCCGGCTGCATGAGCTCGAGTACTCGGGTACGCCCATGACGGAAAGCAAGAAGGAAGAGATGCTGGTCTACCAGACCGCGCGTACAGCGCTCCTGTCCGGCTTGGCCAGCATCGATGAAGTACTGGGCTGGGTACACCTGGTTGCCGAGAAGGATGCCGACGGCAACGAACTCGAGTCGGTCTTGTCTTTACCGAACCTGGCCGTGGTGCGCGCCAGTTGAGCGCGCCGCGGTTACCGATGTCTCCTCCGTCCTCCGGGATGGACTTCCGCCCGCGTTTCACGCGGGCTTTTTTTGGCTGGTTCCGTCCATGGCAGCGGGTAAAATGGCCGCCCGTCATGCCCGTTTGTGCGCCGAATGTTGAGAATCACCGAACTGTCGCTCCCGCTAGACCATACCGAGGCGCAACTGGCGCAAGCCATCAGCCAGCGGCTCGGCCTGGCTAGCGAAAAGCTGCCCGACTTTCATATCGCGCGCCGCGGTTATGACGCCCGCAAGAAGTCCAGCATCTTGCTGGTCTACACCATCGACATCGAACTGCCGAACGAAGCGGAGCTGCTGGCACGCCTGCGCGGCAAGCCCGGCATTTCGACAACGCCCGACACCAGCTATAAATTCGTCGGGCACGCCACGCCCGCCATGACGACCCGGCCGGTGGTGATCGGTTTCGGTCCCTGCGGGATTTTCGCGGCGCTGATCCTGGCGCAAATGGGATTCAAGCCGATCATCCTCGAGCGCGGCAAGCGGGTGCGCGAACGAACCAGGGACACTTGGGATTTATGGCGCAAGCGCGAGCTGCATCCCGAATCGAATGTGCAGTTCGGCGAGGGCGGCGCCGGCACCTTTTCGGACGGCAAGCTGTACAGCCAGATCAAGGACCCCAAGCACTACGGTCGCAAGGTCTTGCAGGAATTCGTCAAGGCCGGCGCGCCGCCGGAGATCCTGTTCGTCAGCAAGCCGCATATCGGCACCTTCCGCCTGGTGAAAATGGTGGAGCAGATGCGCGCCAGTATCGAAGAGCTGGGCGGCGAATTCCGCTTCGACACCCGGGTCGACGACATGCATATCGAACAGGGCCGGGTGCGCGCCGTGACGCTCTCCAATGGCGAAGTGCTGGTGGCCGAGCAGGTGGTGCTGGCCGTCGGCCACAGCGCGCGCGACACTTTCGAGATGCTGCACAAACGCGGGGTCTACATGGAAGCCAAGCCATTTTCGCTCGGCTTTCGGGTGGAACATCCGCAATCCGTGATCGACCGCGCCCGCTTCGGCCCGAATGCGGGCAATCCGATACTGGGCGCGGCGGATTACAAGCTGGTGCACCATGCCAGGAATGGGCGTTCGGTTTACAGCTTCTGCATGTGCCCGGGCGGCACGGTGGTGGCCGCCACCTCCGAGCCGAACCGCGTAGTGACCAATGGCATGAGCCAGTATTCGCGCAATGAGCGCAACGCCAACAGCGGCATCGTGGTGGGAATTGCGCCGGAAGATTATCCGGGCGGCGTCCTGGCCGGCATCGAATTCCAGCGCCACTGGGAATCGCGCGCCTTCGAGCTGGGCGGCCGTGATTACAGCGCGCCGGGACAACTGGTGGGCGATTTCATTGCCGGCCGCGCTTCCAGCGAGCTCGGCTCGGTACAGCCCTCCTACAAGCCCGGCGTGAAGCTCGGCGATCTGTCCAGTGCATTGCCGGCCTATGCCATCGAAGCCATACGCGAGGCGCTGCCCGCCTTCAATCGCCAGATCCCCGGCTTTGCGATGGACGACGCCATGCTGACCGGGGTCGAGACGCGCACCTCCTCGCCGGTGCGCATCCGTCGCGACGAGTCGCTGCAAAGCATGAATGTGCGCGGGCTGTACCCGGCCGGCGAAGGCGCCGGCTATGCCGGCGGCATCATGTCGGCGGCGGTGGATGGAATTCGCGTGGCCGAGGCCTTGGCCATGGAAATGCTGCATCCGAAGCAGGCATGAAAAAAGCCGCTGCGAACAGCGGCTTTTGAAGCGAGGCCTGCGCGGGATTAACGGCGCGAGGTTTTTTCCGGCTGGGGCGCAAATTGCGCAAACAGCTTGCCGAAGTTTTCTTCCATCGCTTCATGGGCTTGCTTGCCCAGCTTGTTGAAGTGCTCGACGCCGGCGCTGGCATTGCTGATGGCGGTCTTGACCACGGCTGCGGCCTGTTCCATTCCGGGCGGGGCGTTTTTCAGAAGCTGGTCGATCAGGGCCGAGGCTTCGCGCACGCGGGCCGCGGTTTGTGCTTCAGCAGCCTTGGCCAGTTCGGATTGGGTGGCAGCGGCGATACCGGCCAGGTTGCGGGTATAGGCCACGGCCTTGGCGGCGGTGGGTTGCCCCTGGGCGGCCAGCAGTTGCACCGCTTCGCGCACGTCCTTGGCGGCCAGCAGTTGCGCCACCGTCGCGCTCGATTCTTCCAGGCTGGCTTTGGCCGCTTTCAGGTTCAGGTCCACCAGTTGCGAGACGCCTTCGAAAGCCTTGGCGTTGAAAGCCTGGGCAGCGGCAAACTGGGTTTCGAAATTGGCTTTGGCAGCCGAAGAGAATTGCTCTGCGAACATGACGTGCTCCTAATGGGGACGGTCGGGTGCGTGAAACAGGGGATGGCGCCGCTTTGTGCGCCGCAACAAAACCCATTTTAGGGTCGAATCGCGGGAAGTCAAGCATTTTTTGTGCGGCGCACAAAATAGGTGGTTGATAGGGCGCAAATGTGAACTGGAGCTGCTCCGGGCCGCAAGGAATTGCGTGGCGCGCATGCTGTCAGAAGCATATTGGTTCTTACGCGTGCATCTGAAGGAGCTTCGCCATGAATCTCGCGCGTGTTGCCTTGCCCGGCTTGCTGCTCGCCGCGGGGCTGCCGGCCTGGGCGCAAATCACCTCCACGCCGTCGCCCATTCCCAATGGGCTGACACCAGGCATTTCCGGCGCCCCCAATGTCGGTCCCTCCATCAACCCCGCGGCGCCGGTCGGATCGGTGGGCATAGGCGGCACCACCACCCAGATACTTCCCAACCCGGCCAATCCCAGCGGAGGCAGCTCGCTCGGCAGCAGCGGCAGTTCGGCGTTCGGCCTGGACAGCTCCGGCACCAGTTCGGCGACCTCATCCAGTATTCCGGGATATACGCCGCCGGGTACCACCTCCCTTCCTGGCTATTCCTCGCCACCCGGGACGCTCAGCTTTCCGTCCGTGGGCGGGACCTCCGCGTCCGGCGTGGCACCTGTGGGCGGTTACGGCAATCTGCCGGGCATGCCCAATACCAGCGGCGGCGGTTTGGGCGGCAGCAGCGGCACCGGAGTTGGCGGCACGGGTCCGGGCACCGGCCTGCCCGGATTGAACCGTTGATGCGGCGTGCGCGGGCTAGAATAGGCGTTTTGCCTTTCGGCCCCGCATGACCATCCTGCTGTCCACGCTCAACGCCCGTTATGCCCACGCCTCGTTGGGCCTGCGTTACCTCATGGCCAATATGGGCGAGCTGCAAGAGCAGACGCACATTGAAGAATTTGTCATCGGCACGCGCAGCACCGACATTGTCGAGAAACTGCTGTCTCACGCGCCGCGCATCATCGGCCTGGGCGTCTACATCTGGAACGTGGAAGAAACCACGAAGCTGGTGGCTCTGCTCAAGCGGGTCGCGCCGGATGTGGCCATTGTGCTGGGCGGGCCGGAAGTCTCGCATGAACACGCCCAGCAGGAGATCGTGCGCCTGGCCGACTACACCATCACCGGCTGGGGCGACATCAGCTTCGCGCAACTGTGCCGCGCCATCCTGCATGGCCCCAAGCCCTTGATGAAGGTGCAGGCCGGCATCCAGCCGCCGCTCTCGGAGCTGCAACTGCCCTACGCCTTGTATGACGCAGAAGACATCGCGCATCGGACGCTGTATGTGGAAGCTTCGCGCGGCTGCCCCTTCAAATGCGAATTCTGCCTGTCTTCCCTGGACAAGACCGCCTGGCCCTTCGACCTGGATGCCTTTCTGGCCGAACTGGAAGCCTTGCACGCGCGCGGTGCGCGGCTGTTCAAGTTTGTGGACCGCACCTTCAATTTGAACGTCAAGTCCAGTTTGCGCATCCTGCAATTCTTCCTCGACAAGCTGGCCGCGCAGCCGGACGACCCGGTCTACGCGCACTTTGAAGTGGTGCCCGACCATCTGCCGCCGGCGCTGAAGGAAAGCATCGCCCGCTTCCCGCCCGGCACGCTGCAGTTTGAAATCGGCATCCAGAGTTTCAACCCGGAGGTGCAAGCCCTGGTCAGCCGGCGCCAGGACAATGACAAGGCGGCCGCCAACATCCGCTGGCTGAGCGAAGAATCGAACGCCCATCTGCACGTCGACCTGATCGCCGGGCTGCCGGGCGAGGATATCGAAAGCTTTGCCGCCGGCTTCGACAAGCTGGTGGCGATCAAGCCGCACGAGATCCAGTTCGGCATCCTGAAACGCTTGCGCGGCACGCCCATCATTCGCCATACCGAAGGCTTCAAGATGGTGTTCGATCCGCATCCGCCCTACCAGATCCTGGCCACCGACCGGATCGCCTTCGCCGACATGCAAAGGCTGGTGCGCTTCGCCCGCTACTGGGACCTGGTGGCCAACTCCGGCCGCTTCGCCAAGACCCTGCCGCTGATCCTGCGCGAGTCGCCCTTTGCCAACTTCATGGCCTTGTCGGACTGGCTGTACAGCGTTACCGACGCCACTCACCGCATTGCACTGGATCGGCTGGCCGGACTGGTTTCGCGCTGGCTGCAATTGCAGGGCGTGCCGGAACACGAGGCGCGCCTGACGCTGGCGCAAGACTTCGGCGGCCGCCAGGCCAAACCCACCGGACAAGCCCTGCCCGAGCGCCAGGCGCGTCACCAACAAGCGGAGAACCGGGCATGAATTTCGTATTGGTGCATGGCGCCTGGCATGGCGGCTGGTGCTGGCGCGACGTCGCGCGCACGCTGCGCGCGGCGGGCCATGAAGTCTTCACTCCAACCATGACCGGCCTGGGCGAACGCGCGCATCTGCTCAATGCGGCGGTCGATCTCTCCACCTGCATCGAAGACGTCTGCAGCCTGATCCGCAATGAGGAATTGAGCGATGTGGTGCTGGTCGGGCACAGCTTTGCCGGACCGGTGATCAGCGGCGTGGCCGACCGTATGCCCCAAGCCTTGCGGCAGCTGATTTTCCTGGATGCGCTGATTGTCCAGCACGGCCAATGTGCGCTGGACGTGCTGCCCCCCGCCGTACGCGAAGAGCGCAGCCGTACCCTCGATGCGGAAGGCTTGCGCATGGCCATCCCCGAGCCCGTCAAATTCGGCATTACCGATCCCGCGCAGGCAGCCTGGCTGCGCCGGCGCCTGACGCCGCATCCGCTGAAAGCCTATTCCCAGCCCTTGCAGCTCTCGGCGCCGATCGGAAACGGCCTGGCCTGCACTTACATTGCCGCCACCGACCCCTGGTATGGCGCCGGCCAAGCCAGCCGCGATTGGGTCAAGGCGCAAGCTGATTGGGGTTGGCGTGAAATCGCCGCCGGCCACGACGCCATGGTGTCGCAGCCCCAATTACTGGCGCGCATGCTGCAGGAGATTGCGCTGGGCAATGCCGAGGGCTGAAGCGCCTCAGAAGCAGAGCACGACGCGGCTGGCCAGATCCATCACGAAATCAGGCCGCAGGTAAGCCAGGAAAGCGGCCGCCAGCACCAGCGGCAGCAGCGCCAACAAGAGCCTTTGTGTCCAGCGCGCCAGCATCATGCCTCCTCAAGCCGGAAGCGGCGCTGGGCGCAGCACCGGCTTTTCATTGATCGGCAGGTTGACCACGGCGGCAAACAGGCCCAGCCCGATGACGATCATCCACACCGTGTTGTAGCTGCCCTGCAGATCGAAGAGGTAGCCGCCCAGCCAGACTCCGAGGAAGCTGCCCACCTGGTGGGAAAAGAACACGAAGCCGGCCAGCATCGACAGATGCTTGACGCCGAACATGCTGGCCACCACGCCATTGGTCAGCGGCACGGTGGACAACCACAGCAAGCCGATCGCCGCCGCGAACACGTACACCGACCACGGCGTGAGCGGCGCCAGCAGGAACAGCGCGATCACCACCGAACGCGCCAGATAGATGGCCGACAGCACATAGCGCTTGGGCAGAACCGCGCCCAGCTTGCCGGCGTAGTAGGAACCAAAGATATTGAACAGGCCGAGCAAGGCCAGCGCCATCACCGCCACGCCCGGATCGAGCAAGCCCTTGTCCTTCAGATAGGCCGGCAGGTGCACGCCGGTGAACACCAACTGGAAGCCGCACACGAAATAGCCCGCCACCAGCAACAGGAAAGAGCGATTGGAGAAGGCTTCGCGGATCGCATCGCCCACGCTTTGATGGGCGCCGGCGCCGTGATGCGCCGGCTTCGGTTCATGCATG
>JAEVZY010000276.1 GCA_023392035.1 Pseudomonadota bacterium
TCGCCCAGCGGCCACGCCGCCAGCCGCTGCCATGCCGCCACCGCCGCCGCCGTCTTCCACACCAGCCGTTCCTGCGCCCGGGCAAGCGCCCATGATCGATCCGGCGGCAATCCAGGCGCTGGAACGCATGGGCGCTTATCTGCGCCTGCTGGAAGCGTTCGAAGTGCAGGCCAGCACCAGCACCGATCAGGTGGTCGAACCTGGGCTCAAGGCCCAGTTCGATGGCAAGGCCACCCTGCAGGTGATGCGCCCGGACCGCCTGTATCTGCTGACCACCTCTGACCGCAAGCAGCGCGAACTGTATTTCGACGGCAAGAATTTCACGCTGGTCGCACCGCGCCTGAAGTACTACGCCGTGACGCCGGCACCGCCCACCCTGGGCGGCTTGTACGACACCTTGTCCGAGTACGGTATCGAAATGCCGCTGGCCGACCTGTTCCTGTGGGGCGCGGCGCGCTCGCCGAAGGAGGGCGTCACGCTGGCCATTGCCATGGGCCCGGCCATGGTGGAAGGCGTGCAGACCGAGCACTATTTGATCGGCGAGAAGGACGTCAGTTGGCAGGTGTGGATTGCCAAAGGCAAAGAGCCCTTGCCGCGCAAACTGGTCATCACCACCTTGAGCGAGCCGCAACAGCCGCAATACGTGGCGCGCTTGCGCTGGAACACCGCGCCCGTGCTGGACAAGCGGCGCTTTGAGTACCACCCAGGCCCGGATGCGGTACGGATCAGGCAAGTGCCGCCGGCGGCCATGCCTTCGAAGTGAGCCAGGAGAACTGCGATGAGATTGCGCACGATCCTGCTTCTGTTTGCCGGCGCATCGCTGTGCAGTGCCGTGTTCCTGGCTGACAGCGCGCAGGCACGCACCCGGGTCAATGTCAGCGGCGCGGCCGCTGCCCGTGGCGGCACTGCGGGCGGCGCCAATCTGCAGGCCAACCGCAGCGCCGATCGCAGCGTCGATCGGAACGTGAACCGCAATGTCGATCGCAACGTCAACGTCGATGTCGACGACCATTACCATTACCACCCCTTTGCCACCGCCGCCGTCATCGGCACCGGGGTGGCGATGGGACGGGCCATGGTGGGCGCCACCTACTGGTCCTTGCCGCCCTACTGCGGCAGCGTGATGGTCAACGGCGTGCCTTACCAGCAGTGCGGCGCCAACTGGTATCAACCGCAGTACAGCGGCACTTCGGTGACGTATGTGGCGGTCAACCCGCCGCGTTGATGAATCGAGGCCATCATGCCGGGCCGGAACCGGGCGTGGGCGAACCGGAAGGCATGCCGCCGGAAGGTATCCCGCCACCGGACGGCATGCCACAGGGCGGCATCCGCCTGTCGCTGGTGAAAGGCGATGGCGCCTGGCGCCTGCAAAGGTATCTGCACCTGATGCCGGCGCACGGCATGGCGGCGGGGCGGCGCGCGCTGTTCTTTGCCGCCCTGACCTGGCTGCCGCTGATGTTGGGCGCGTGGTGGGCGCGCCAGCATGGCCAGGCGGCGCCTGAAGCCTTGCTCGGGCATTACGGCGTGCATGCGCGCTGCCTGCTGGCGATTCCGCTGATGATTCTTGCCGAAGGCATCGGCCACCGCCTGCTGCCGCGAACGCTTGAGCACTTTGAACTGGCCGGTCTGGTGCGCCACGCCGACCGCGAAAGTTTTCATGCCATGCTGAACGGCGTGGCAGGCTTGCGCAACCGCCTGCTGCCCTGGGTCTTGATACTGGGCTTGGTGCTGGCCTGGTGCACCACCGCGGGGGTGCAAGGCAAGTTCAGCGACGTCGATCTGAAACTCGATCCGCGCGCCCTGGGCCAGAACATCACGTTTGCCCATTGGTGGTTTGCCGCCGTGGTGCGGCCGATTTTCTTTGCCATGCTGCTGGCCTGGTTGTGGCGCACGCTGCTGCTCGCCATCCTGATGCGGCGCCTGGCGCGTTTTCCCTTGTGCCTGGTGCCGGCCCATCCGGACCGGCGCGCCGGCCTGGGCCTGATCGAACGCCTGGCCTTCATCTTTTCCCCGGTCGCCTTTGCGCTGTCGGCAGTGGTGGCGGCCAGCTTTGCCTACGATGTCGTGATGCGCGGCGTGAACGTGCTGGATATCAAGTTCGAGCTGGTCGGCACCGCCATTCTGGTGGCGCTGCTGTTCCTGCTTCCCTTCATGCCCTTGTCCTGGCTGCTGTTCAAGGCCAAGCGCGAAGCCATGCATCACTATGGCGCCTTGCTGAGCCACCATGGTCGCCTGGTGTACCGGCGCTGGATCCTGGGTGAGCGGGTCAAGGACGATCCGATCCTGGATGCGCCCGAGATCGGGCCTTCGGCCGATATCCAGACCATGTATCACGCCGTGGCGGCGATGCGCGTGCTGAGCGTGGACAAGCTCGGCCTGGCCGCGATTTGCGTGCCGGCCGCGTTGCCGGTGGCGGCGGTGGCGTTGATCCAGATTCCCTTTGCGGAAGTGATCGGACGGGTGGTGAAGGCGGTGATGTGAAGGGCCCTCAGTCACGCAGCAGAAATTTCCGCACCGCTTGCGCAAAAGCCTCGGGCTGCTCGATATGCGGCGCATGTCCGGCGCCGGCCAGGGTTTGCAGGCGGGCCGAAGGCAAGCTCTCAATCAGCGTGCGCGACATGGCAGGCCCGGTCACCTTGTCTTCCGAGCCGCACAAGACCAGCGCCGGCGCGGCGATTGCCGGCAACCAGGGGCGGGCGTCGGTGTCGGCGATGATCCGCGCCACCGTCATGTAACCCTGCGGCCGCGCGCGCCGCATGTGCAGGGCGATCT
>JAEVZY010000295.1 GCA_023392035.1 Pseudomonadota bacterium
GTCAGGGACAGATACTTCTGCACCTGCTCGAATTTATTGGCGGTGATCACCGACAGCGGGTTTTCCTGGCCATCCACCGTGCCCTGCTGCATGGCGGAGAACACTTCGGTGAAGGACATCGGGGTCGGGATCAAACCAAAGCCCTTGTAGGCCTGGATGTGCACCGGGTTTTCCATGGTGCGGATCTTCAGGCCGCGCAAGTCATCCGGATTGACCACGGCGTGCTTGTTGTTGGTCATGTGGCGGAAACCGTTCTCGCCCCAGGCCAGGGCCTTGAAACCCTTGGCGTCGAATTTTTTCAGCATGTCCTGGCCGATCGGGCCATCCAGCACAGCGCGCGCATGGGCGTAGTCACGGAACAGGAAAGGCACGTCCAGGATTTTCACTTCCGGCACGAAGTTGGGCAGCGGGCCGGTGGAAGTCCAGGTCAGCTCTTGCGTGCCCAGTTGCACCGCTTCCGTGGCTTCGCGCTCGCCGCCCAGGGCGCCGCCGTAGAAGGTCTGGATCTTGTAGCGGCCGTTGGTACGCTTTTCAACTTCCTTTGCCAGCGTATCGATCGCCACGCCCTGGTGCGAATTCTGCGCGGTCGAAATCGAGATGCGCATCGTGACCGGGGCGGCCGATGCCGGGCTGAAGCTGAAGGCGGCAGCGGCGGCGGCCACTGCCAGGGCGGTCAGGCGAAATGCTTTCATGGGAGTCTCCTCAACTCTTGGGATATAAAAAAGAACAGCTTGCGGCGTTTGTTCGCGCTTGCGCTTCCGTTTTTCGTTTTCGCTTGCGCTTGTTTTCACGATTGTTTTCGATACGGGGCAAACCAGCCCAGTCCTTCGATCGTGCCTTTGGCCGGACGGTATTCGCAACCGATCCAACCTTCATAACCCAGCTCGTCCAGCATCTGGAACAGCCAGGGGTAATTCACTTCGCCCACATCCGGCTCGTTGCGCGCCGGGACGCTGGCGATCTGGATATGGCCCACCTGCGACTGCCAGCGCTTGAAGCGCATGGCGATATCGCCTTCCACGATCTGCACGTGGTAGAAGTCCATCTGCACCTTCAGGTTGGGCGCGCCCACTTCCTCGCGCACGGCATGCGCCTGTGCCTGGGTGTTCAGGTAATAGCCGGGGATGTCGCGCGTGTTGATCGGCTCGATCAGCACTTCCAAACCGTGCTTGGCGGCTTCCGCGCAGGCGTAGCGCAGATTGTCCACGTAAGTGCTGCGCAGCTGCGCATCCTTGACCCCGGCCGGGCGCAGGCCCGCCATCGCATGCAGGCGCGGCGTGCCCAGCGCCAGTGCATATTCGATGGCCGTTGCCACGCCCTGGCGAAACTCGGCTTCGCGTCCCGGCAAGGCCGCCATGCCGCGCTCGCCACGGGTCCAATCGCCGGGCGGCATATTGAACAGCACGTTCTGCAAGCCATTGGATTTGAGCGCCTGTGCCACGTCTTCCTTGCCATGCTCGTAGGGGAAGAGGAATTCGACTCCGGCAAATCCGGCGCGCGCGGCCTCGCCGAAGCGCTCCAGGAAAGGCACTTCGGTAAACATCATCGACAGGTTGGCGGCGAACTTGGGCATGGGGGCTCAGCTTTTCAGGTTGAAGGTCTGTTCCAGTTCAGCGATCTGCTCGGCGTTGAGCGGCCGGGTGGCCGAGCCGCGCAGCAGGAGGAACAGCTTGGCAGTTTCTTCCAGCTCTTCGCTGGCCTGCATGGCCGCATCCAGGTCTTTGCCGGACACCACCGGGCCGTGATTGGCCAGCAGCAGGGCCTGGTGGCTGGCGGCCAGGCCGCGTATGGCTTCGGCCAATTGCGGATCGCCCGGACGGTGATACGGCACCAGCGGCAGCCGGCCCACTTTCATGACGAAATAAGCAGTCAAGGGCGGAATGCAGGAGCAGGCATCCAGTCCATCCATGCAGGACACGGCGGCCGAATGGGTGGAGTGCAAATGCACGATGGCGCCCGCCCCTTTGCGCTCTTCGTACATGGCGCGATGCAGGAAAGCTTCCTTGGAAGGCGCATCGCCCGAGACCAGGCGGCCTTGCCAGTCCAGCTTGGACAGGCGCGCCGGGTCCAGCTTGCCGAGACAGGAATTGGTGGGCGTGAGCAGCCAGCCGTCGTCGGTGCGCACGCTGATGTTGCCGCTGCTGCCGTGGGCCAGGCCGCCCGCATACAGGGAGGCGCCGCACTGGCAGATTTGCTCGCGCAAGGCGGATTCGTTCATACGAGCACGCTCCACGCCTTGCTGAAGAAATCGGTGCTGCCGAAGTTGCCGGACTTCAGGGCCAGCGCCAGCCGTTCCGGCGCGCCCAGTGTGGTGGTCCAGGGCACGCCGGGATCGATCTGCGGGCCGATCACCAGGCCTTGCACGCCCAGCGCCTGCACCACCGCGCCCGAGGTCTCGCCGCCGGCCACCAGCATCTGGCGCACGCCAAGCTCGACCAAGCCGCACGCGATCTGCGCCAGCGCCTGTTCCACCAGCGTGCCGGCGCGCTCGACGCCCAGTTGCGCCTGCACCGCCTTCACCTGCTCCGGGTTGGCGGTGGCATAGACCAGGGGCGTTTGCCGGGGCAGCAGGCCTTGCGCCCACTGCACGGCCTGCCCCACTACGTCCTGGCCTTGGGCCAGCGCCAGCGGATCGATTGCAAAAGTCGGACCGCCGCGCGCAATGTAATGCGCCACCTGGGCATTGGTGGCGGTGGAACAACTGCCGGAAATGATGGCGCGGCTGCCGCGCGGCACCTGCAGGCGATCCGCGACCACGCCTTCCTTGAGCAGGCCGGCGCGGCGGAAATTGGCCGGCATGCCCAGCGCGATGCCGGACCCGGCGGTAACCAGCGGCATGCCATCCAGCGCGGCGCCGATAGCCAGCAAATCCTGGTTGCTGGTGGCGTCGACGATCGCCATTTGCACGCCCTCTTGTTTCAGGGCGGCGATGCGGGCGCGGATTGCATCCGCGCCTTGCGACACGTGCTCATGCGAGAGCAGGCCGACCCGACGTGCAGTCTGCTTTTGCAGCACGCGCACCAGGTTGGCATCGGTCATGGGCGTCAGGGGATGATTGCGCATGCCGCTTTCGGACAGCAATTCATCGCCGACAAACAGATAGCCCTTGAAGATGGTGCGCTTGTTTTCCGGGAAGGCCGGACAGGCGATGGTGAAGTCGGTGTCCAGCGCCTGCATCAGCGCATCGGCCACCGGGCCGATGTTGCCCTCGTCGGTGGAGTCGAAGGTGGAGCAGTACTTGAAGTAGAACTGGCGGCAGCCCGCGGCGCGCAAAACTTCCAGCGCCGCCAGCGATTCGGCCACTGCCTGGCTGGCCGGCACGGTGCGCGACTTGAGGGCGATCACCACCGCATCCACATCCGGCGGCAGGGGCGCACTGGGGACGCCTATCATCTGCACCGTGCGCATGCCGGCGCGTACCAGCATGCCGGCCAGGTCGGTGGCGCCGGTGAAGTCGTCGGCAATGCATCCCAATACGGTCATGGTTTTCCTTGCTGGAGCGGATGGCGGCTGAGGAATTCGGGATCGATGCCGCGCGCGCGGCCGGAAGACATTTCCATGTGGCGCCGGGCGGCGTCGCGGGCGGCGTCGACGTCACGGCGGGCAATGGCATCGAACAGGGCGCGATGCTCGGCCGTGACCTGGTCGCGGGTTTCCTGGCGCTGCGCTTCCCAGGCGCGGGTCAGGCGGATGGTGGAGCGCAAAAAGTGCCCGAGGTAATCCCACAGGGCCAGGAAATGCGGATTGTTGGTGGCGCGCGCAATCGCGCGGTGGAATTCGATGTCGGCCGCCACCCCATCGCCGCCGGCGGCGACATCCTCGTCGATTGCGATCAGGCAGTTCTCGATCTGGGCCACTTGGGCCGGGCTGGCGCGCTCGGCGGCCAGGGCGGCGATTTCGGCTTCCATGCCGCGCCGCAATTCGGCCACCTGCAAGACTTCATTCACCGAATTCATCACCGCGGCATCGATGCGAAACGGCGCGGCCGGCAGATTGCGGGTGACGAAGACGCCGCTGCCCTGGCGCGATTCAACCAGGCCTTCCGCCCGCAGATGCGATACCGCTTCGCGAATCACGGTGCGCGAGACGCCGAAGCGCTGGGCCATCTCGCCTTCGGCCGGCAAGCGCGAACCGGGCGTGTAGCTGCCATTGCGGATCAATTCCTGCAAGGCGGCGCGCACCCGCTGCGGCATCTTGGCCGAAGCGGACAGCGGTTCCATCTGGAGAATCGGATCCTTGGACATGAAGCTGGGGAAAGAAAATCTGTGCGAATATCAGATATGCGCTTATCATATAACTTCATAACCAAGCCAACAAGAGTTCCTTGCGCCAATTCTTTTACCGGATAGCGCGGACTCGGCACTTGCGAGCGAAGAGGATGGAATGGAAGTTTTGATCACGGGCGGCGCCGGCCTGCTGGGCGCGCGCCTGGCGAAGAAGCTGCTGGAGCGCGGCACCCTGGCCAATGGCGAAGGCCGGCAAACCGAAATCAGCAAGATCACCCTGCTGGACGTGGTGCCGGCGCGCGGTTTCGAGGATGCGCGGGTGCAGGTGGAAACGGGCGACATCACCGACGCCGCCACCATCGCGCGTCTGGTGACGCCGCAAACGCAATCGATATTTCACCTGGCGGCAATCGTCAGCGGCCAGGCCGAAGCCGAATTCGAGCTCGGCATGAAGATCAATTTCGATGCCACCCGGGCGCTGCTGGAGCAGGCGCGCAAGAACGGCAACAAGCCGCGCGTGGTGTTCACTTCATCGGTGGCGGTGTTCGGCGGCGAGCTGCCGGCGCGGGTGTCGGACGATCAACTCCTGATGCCGCAAAGCTCATATGGCGCGCAAAAGGTGATGGGCGAATTGCTGGTGCAGGATTACAGCCGCAAGGGCTACATCGATGGCCGCGCCTTGCGCATGCCCACCGTCTGCGTGCGGCCGGGCGTACCCAACAAGGCCGCGTCCGGCTTTGCCAGCGGCATCATTCGCGAACCGCTCAATGGCGTGGAAGCCGTCTGCCCGGTGGCCGCCAGCACGCCGATGTGGTTGCTGTCGCCGCGTTTTGCGATCGATGCCCTGGTGCATGGCCATGAGGTCGAAGGCGCCGCCTTCGGCAGCAGCCGCGCGCTGTCCTTGCCTGGCTTGGCCACGACCGTACAGGAAATGGTGGATGCGCTGGGTCGGGTGGCGGGCCAGCAAACCACACAGCGGATTCGCTGGCAGCAAGACCCGGCCATCATCCGCATCGTCAATTCCTGGCCGGGCAACTTCGACACCCGGCGCGCCAACGCCATGGGTTTTGCCGCCGATGCCGATTTCGACAGCATCGTGCGCGCCTACATCGACGACGAACTGCAAGGCCGGCTGCCGGCCTGAGGCTCAGAGTATCTCCTGCACCAGTTCCGGCGGCCGGCACAGTCGGGTGCCTTTGGAAGTCACCACGAAGGGCCGGTTGATCAGGATTGGATGGGCCAGCATGGCGTCCAGCATCTGCCCTTCGCCGACGCCGGGCTGGTCCAGCCCCAGTTCCGCAAACACTTTCTCCTTCGACCGGATCGCCTGCGCCACTGTCAGCCCGGCGTCAGCAATCAGCTGCCGCAACTGTTCGCGTGAAGGCGGCGTTTTCAGGTAGTCGACAATCTCCGGCTCCAGGCCTGCCGCGCGCAGCAAGTCCAGCGCGCCGCGCGAATTGCTGCAGGCGGGATTGTGGAAGATGGTCACTTTACGGCTCGCGCGCATTTTTTCTCCGGCTGCGGAATTTAGTTGATATATTCGGCAGAAGGATAAGGCCATTTGCCGTCGCAGCAAATGAAGCTGGACCGGGGAGAGCACTGTGCGAGGAAAATTTCCCCTGCAGTCGTCAGAGGGAGCAGGCAGTTTCCCGGGCGCGGATTGCGCCGGGACAAGGGCAGATCGCCAGGAGCTGGTGGATGCGCTGTTGACCGGCCTCGCCCAAAGCCAGGTCGGCATTGCCCTGTACGACCAGCACGACCGGCTGCAATTCGCCAACGATGAATTCCGCCGCGCCTTCTCGATTCCCGACAACACCTATCCCACCTGGGAAGAGATCATGCGCCGCTCGCATGCCGAGCGCGTCGGCCTGGTGATCGATACCGACGACATCGACGCCTGGCTGGCCGATGTGAGCACCCGGCGCCGCGTCAAGCGCCAGCGCAGTTTCGAGTGCGATCTGGTGGACGGCGCCTGGTACCGCATGCACGAGACCATGACCGCCTCCGACTGGATGCTGTGCATCGCCAATGACATCACCGCGCTCAAGTTCAACGAACGGGTATTGCGCACTGCGCGCGACAACGCCATCCGCACTTCGCAAGTGGATGAACTGACCGGCAGCTTCAACCGCCGCTTCATCTTTGCCCAGTTCGAAGAATTGCTGCTGCGGCAAAGGCCTGGGGGCCCGCCGCTGTCGGTGGCGGTGCTCGACCTCGATCATTTCAAGTCGATCAACGACAGCTACGGACACCAGGTTGGCGATGAAATGCTCAAGCATTTTTGCGACCATGCGCGCGCCAACCTGCGCGAGCATGACTGGCTGGGACGCACCGGCGGCGAAGAATTCCTGCTGCTGTTGCCGGACGCCAGCGCAGCGACCGCGGTCGGCATCATTTCGCGCTTGCGCAACGCGCTGGAGGCGCGGCCGCTCAGGACCCATGGCGTCGAATTGCCTTGCCGCTTCTGCGCCGGGATTGCCGAAGCAACCGAAGGCGAATCCGTGAGCGAGATCTATCGCCGCGCCGACCAGGCCTTGTACCAGGCCAAGCAAAGCGGCCGCAATCGGGACGTGGTGGCGGGCATCGTCAGGGCCAGCCCGCCCAACCCTCAGGCGTAGTCGTCGCCGGCGTCGTCACCCAGGAAATCATCGCCGTCGGCCATGTCGGACAAGCCGTTCCCGTCGTCGGCGCCGACATCGTCCCACTGCTGCGGTTCGGAGCGCGAGGCGGCGCCGACATCGGCCACTCCAGCGTCGCGCGCCAGCGGGTTGTCAGCCGACATGCCGCCTTGCCCCTGGTTCAAGTCGCCCAGGTTCTGCGACGCGGGCGGCTGATTCCGATGCAGCATGTGCTCGATGCCCTGGTAAAGGAAATTGCCGGCCGCCGCGCCGGCCAGCACGCCGGCCATGCTGCCAAGGAAGCTGCCGCCACCGCCGCCCAGCAAGCCGGGACGCGCGGCAGGCATGGGAGCTGCCTGACCCTGCCATTGCGGCGGCTGCGGCTGCGCCTGCGGTGGCTGCGGGGAAAGCGGCGCGGCGC
>JAEVZY010000035.1 GCA_023392035.1 Pseudomonadota bacterium
TGGCGCTGCAGCTCGCGGCCGACCAACAGGTTGAAGCGCTGGTCGGTGCCGCCGAGCTCGAGGTCGGCCTTGAGCTCAACCGAGTCGTAGCCCTGCATCAGCGGGTAGAGCAGCTCGTGCATCGCGATCGGCGCCTGCTCGGCGTAACGCTTGGCGAAGTCTTCGCGCTCGAGCAGGCGGGCCAGGGTGTAATGAGCAGCCAGCTTGATCATGCCGGCGGTACCGAGCGTGTCGCACCACTCGGAGTTGTAGCGGATCTCGGTCTTGTCCGCATCCAGCACCAGACTGGCCTGGGCGAAATAGGTCTTGGCGTTTTCCTCGATCTGTTCGCGGGTCAGCGGCGGGCGGGTCACGTTGCGCCCCGAGGGGTCGCCAATCATGGAGGTGAAGTCGCCGATCAGAAAAATCACGCGATGGCCCAAATCTTGCAATTGACGCATCTTGTTCAGCACCACGGTGTGTCCGAGATGCAGATCGGGCGCCGTCGGGTCCAGGCCCAGCTTGATGCGCAAGGGCTGTCCATCACGCTCGGCGCGCGCCAGTTTTTGCGCCAGTTCGGACTCGATCAGGATTTCTTCAGCGCCGCGACGGGCAACTTGCAGCGCGTGCTGGACCGCGTCGCTGAGAGGCAGTTCACCGCGTTGGGTTTTGGACAAGGAGGTCATGAGCAACAAGGATGAGCAATTTCAATTGGGCATTGCCGGCGCTTTGCTATAATGGCGCCTCTTTTTTGCCCGCTTTCCGGGCATCATTGCCCGATCGGCAATAGCTCCGGAAATCGAGAGCGGCAAAACGACGAATTTTAGCGTATTGAATGGCCGACACTCATAAATTGACGCAGAGGATTTCCCGGTTCGCCGGCAAGACCTTCAGCACGCGCAAGAACCGCGTCGTGGCGGCCGCATCGGTGTTTCTGGCACTGTGCGCCTTCGGCGCCGCCGGCGTGGCGCCCATCGCGCCCGATGCCGCCGATCTTCCGGTGCGCTCGATCCAGGAACAGTTGAATCTGCCGCAGTTGTCGGAACAAGCCGCCAAGCTGGCGGAACAGGCCGCCAAGCTGGCCGTGGAACAGGTCTATATCAGCGAAGAGCGCATCCGTGCCGGTGACAACCTGGCCAGCCTGCTGGCCCGCCTGGGCGTTTCCGACGACGCCGTCGCCAACTTCATCAAGAGCGACAGCCGGGCGCGCACTTTCATGCAGTTGCGTCCTGGCCGCCGGGTACAAGCCAAACTGAATGCCGACGGCTCCTTGCTGTCGCTGTCCACCTCTTACACCGATGGCCGCGATGCACCGCTGAAAAACCTGGTGATCACGCGCGACGGCGATCGCTTCACGGCCCAGGAGTCAGCCGCTCCGATCGAGAAGCGGGTCGAGATGCGCAGCGCCGAAATCCGTTCTTCGCTGTTTGCCGCCACCGACAGCGCCCAGATTCCCGATTCCGTGGCCCTGCAGCTGGTGGACATGTTCTCCACCAGCATCGACTTCGCCTCCGACCTGCGACGCGGCGACCGCTTCAGCGTGGTCTATGAGACCTTCTGGCAGGGCGGCGACTTGATCCGTTCCGGACGCGTGCTGGCCGCCGAATTCCACAATGCCGGCGCCACCTATCAGTCGGTCTGGTTCGATGAGCCCGGCAGCCGCAATGGCGGCGGCTATTTCGGCTTTGACGGCAAATCGCTGAAGAAAGCTTTCCTCAAGTCGCCGCTGGAGTTTTCCCGGGTGTCATCCGGATTTGCGATGCGGGTGCATCCGATCTCGGGCAACTGGAAACAGCACAAGGGCGTGGACTTCGCAGCGCCGACCGGCACGCCGATCCGTGCGGCCGCTGATGGCATGATCGACTTCGCCGGCGGACAAAAAGGCTACGGCAACGTGGTGGTGCTCAAGCACTGGTCCAACTATTCCACCGCCTATGCCCACATGAGCCGCTTTGCCGCTGGCATCAAGCGCGGCATGAAGGTTGCTCAAGGCCAGGTGATCGGCTATGTCGGCACCACGGGCTGGTCGACCGGACCGCACCTGCACTACGAATTCCGGGTGAACAACCAGCCGCGCGACCCGATGTCGGTCGAGGTGCCCAATGTGCAGCCGCTGGCTGGCGCCGAGCTGCAACGCTTCAAAGCGGTCACTTCCGAAATGGCGCATCGCCTGGCGTTGATGGCGCCGCAGGACAAAGCCACCAAGCTCGCTTCCCGCTGAAGCCAGCTGGAAGGCGCCCGGCGCCACCTGTAGAATCGGTGGCCCGTCCTTGCGCTTTCCAGCCTTCATGCCAGCCTTCGCCCCTCCCACTGCTTCCGCCTATATAGGCTTGATGTCCGGCACCAGCATGGATGGCGTCGATGGCGTGGTCGCCATCTTCCCCGAGCAAGCCGGACGCCCTGCGCAAACGCTGGCACACACCCATCTGCCCTTTTCAGACGAGCTGCGCGCCGAGCTGATGCGTCTGCAGGCCTCCACTGAAAATGAGATCGAGCGCGAAGCCCTCGCCGCCAACGCGCTGGCCAGCCTCTATGCCCAGTGCGTACGCCGGTTGCTGGAGCAATCCGGCCTCAGTCCACAAGCCATTGCTGCGGTGGGCGTGCATGGCCAAACCGTTCGCCATCGGCCGGAACTCGGATTTACCCGTCAAACCAATAATCCGTCCCTGCTCGCGGAGCTGTGCGGAATCGATGTCATTGCCGACTTTCGCAGCCGGGACATTGCCGCCGGCGGCCAGGGCGCGCCCCTGGTGCCAGCCTTCCATCAGGCCTTTTTCGGATCGGCAGACGAATGCCGAGTGGTGGCGAACATCGGCGGTATCGCCAATATCAGCATCCTGCGCCCCGGCACCGAGTCCGTCAT
>JAEVZY010000128.1 GCA_023392035.1 Pseudomonadota bacterium
GAGAGCATGGCCGAGTGGATGAGCTTCCCGATGTACTACGCGTACGACGGCGCGCCGCCGCCGACGCGCAACGGCGCCGCGCACGCGACGATCTACCCGTACGGCCCCTTCCCCACCGGCGACGGCAAGACCGTGATGCTGGGCTTGCAGAACGAGCGCGAATGGGTGGCGTTTTGCGAGAAGGTCCTGCTGCAGCCGGAGCTGGCGACCGACCTGCGCTTCTCCTCCAACTCCGCCCGCAGCGCGGCGCGCGGGGAATTGCGCGCGCTGATCGTGGAAGTCTTCGGCAAGATGAGCGCCGAGCAAGTCATCGCCCGCCTGGAACAGGCGCAGATCGCCAATGCCCAGCTCAATGAAATGGCCGACGTCTGGCAACATCCGCAACTGAAGGCGCGCCAACGCTGGACCGAAGTCGGCTCGCCCGTGGGCGTGCTGCCGGCGCTCCTGCCGCCCGGTTTGCCGGATACTTTCGAAGCGCGCATGGACCCGATTCCAGACCTGGGCCAACATACCGACGCCATCCTGGCCGAACTGGGCTATGGCGCCAGCCAGATCGAACAACTGCGGGCCGCCAAGGCGGTCTGATCCCAAACAAACGAGGAGACGCGATGAGCACCCAGGTACTGGCCAGCTTTGCCGCCCAACTACAATACGAAGACATTCCGGCGCCGGTTGTGCGCCGGACCGAAGACTTGCTGCTCGACTGGTTCGGCTCGGCCCTGGCCGGCAAGGGCGCGCGGCCGGTGGAAATCATCGAGCGCTTCGCGCGCGAGATGGGGCCGACCGACGGCAAGTCGGAGGTGCTGATTTCGCGCCGCATGACTTCGCCGCTGTTCGCGGCCATGGTGAACGCCGCCTCCTCGCACTTTGCCGAGCAGGACGATTTGCACAACAGCTCGGTGCTGCATCCGGCCACCGTGGTGTTCTCGCCGGCGCTGGCGGTGGCGCAAGCCATCGGGGCCTCGGGCCGCGAATTGATTACCGCGTCCGTGGCCGGCTATGAAGTCGGCATCCGCGTGGGCGAATTCCTGGGCCGTTCGCACTACAAGATTTTCCACACCACGGCCACGGTGGGCACGATTGCCGCCGCCGCCGCGGTGGGCCGCCTGCTCAAGCTTTCGCCGCTGCAGATGCAACACGCCTTCGGCTCGGCCGGCACCCAGGCCGCCGGCCTGTGGGATTTCCTGCGCGATGCGGCCGACTCCAAGCAATTGCACACGGCCAAAGCGGCCGCCAATGGCTTGATGGCAGCCTACATCGCCCGCGACGGTTTCACCGGCGCGCAGCGCATCCTGGAAGGGGCGCAGGGCATGGCCGCCGGCATGTCGAGCGATGCCGATCCGGCCAAGCTGACTGACCGCCTCGGCCAGCGCTGGGCCACGGCCGAGACCTCCTTCAAGTTCCACGCCTCCTGCCGCCACACCCATCCGGCCGCCGATGCGCTGCTGGAGGTGATGACCCGCCACAACCTGCAGCCGCAGCAGATCCGGCGCGTGACCTGCTTCGTGCACCAGGGCGCCATCGATGTACTGGGCCCGGTGACCCATCCGCAAACCGTGCACCAGTCCAAGTTTTCCATGGGCACGGTGCTGGGTTTGATCGCGCTGTACCGCAATGCTGGCCTGTCCGACTTCGAAAAACATTTCAGCCACGAAGAAGTGGCCGCCTTCCGCGACAAGGTGCAGATGGTGCTCGATCCGGAAGTGGACCAGGCTTACCCGGCGCGCTGGATCGGCAAGGTCAGCGTGGAAACAGAGGACGGCCAGGTCTACCAGGCGAAGGTGGTCGAGCCCAAGGGCGACCCCGGCAACACCCTGTCGCGCCAGGAACTGGAAGACAAGGCGCTGCGCCTGGCCGCGTTTGCCAATGCCGCCAGCGAGGAAGACATGCGGCGCGTGTTCAAGACCTTGTGGAATATCGAAACGGTGGCGGCCGTCGGCCGCTTGCTATGACCGGGATTCACCGCAGCTGGCTGTTCGTGCCGGGCGACCGGCCGGAGCGTTTTGCCAAGGCGGCTGCCGCCGGCGCCGACGCCGTCATCCTCGATCTGGAAGACGCGGTGGCGCCAGCTGCCAAGGATGCTGCGCGCGAGCATGTGCGGCAATGGCTGCAGGCCGGCAACCAGGCTTACCTGCGCATCAATTCGCCGGAGGGCAGCTGGTTCGAGCAGGACCTGAGCCTGGCCAGCCTGGCGGCCGGCATCATCCTGCCCAAGGCCGAGCACGGCAGCGATATCGCGCGCGTGATGCAAGCCGGCGCGCAAAGCGTGCTGCCCCTGATCGAAACCGCCCAGGGCATGTGGTTGGCACACACTCTCGCCAGCCAGCCGGGCGTGCTGCGCTTGGTGTTCGGCACCATCGACTTCAATCTCGACATGGGCATTGAAGGCGAGGACGAGCAGCTGCTCTATTTCCGCTCGCAACTGGTGCTGGCTTCGAAGGTGGCCGGCATCCAGCCGCCGGTGGATGGCGTCACCACCGCCTTCGACGATGAAGAGGTGATCCGCCACGACACCCTGCGCGGCAAGCGCCTGGGCTTCGGCGGCAAGCTGTGCATCCACCCGCGCCAGGTGCCGACCGTCAACGCCTGCTTCGCCCCCAGCGCGGCCGAAGTGGAATGGGCGCGCCAGGTGGAACAGGCGGCCCAAAGCTCGGGCGGGGCTGCGGTTTCCCTCAATGGCAAGATGATTGACCGCCCGGTTATACTCAAGGCACAAGAGATTCTGCGCGAGTCGCAAAGGCCGGCAAGCAGAACCCGCTGATTGTTCCACGCGTTTTATTCAGTACTCAACGGATCCCAACAGGAGACAAGACCCATGCTGTTCAAGCCCTTTACCCTCGTGGCCCTGGTGGCCGCACTCTCGTCGGCCAGCGCATTTGCCCAGCAGGCGCCGATCGTCATCAAATTCAGTCACGTCACCACCGCCGAAACCCCCAAGGGCAAGGGCGCCGACCGCTTCAAGGAGCTGGCCGAGAAAGCCACCAAGGGCCGGGTGAAGGTCGAGGTGTATCCGAACAGCACCCTGTACAAGGACAAGGAAGAGCTGGAAGCCCTTCAACTGGGCGCGGTGCAGATGCTGGCGCCTTCGCTGGCCAAGTTCGGCCCGCTGGGCATCAAGGAATTTGAAGCCTTCGACATTCCCTACATCTTCCCCAGCCGCGACGTGCTGACCCGCGTCACCGAAGGTCCGGTCGGCAAGGATCTGCTGAAGAAGCTGGAAAGCAAGGGCATCACCGGCCTGGCTTACTGGGACAACGGCTTCAAGGAAATGACCGCCAACAAGCCGCTGCGCACCCCGGCCGACTTCCGCGGCCTGAAGTTCCGCATCCAGTCTTCCAAGGTGCTGGACGCGCAATTCCGCGCCCTGGGCGCCAATCCGCAGGTGATGGCCTTCTCCGAGGTCTATCAAGCCTTGCAGACCGGCGTGGTGGACGGCACCGAGAACACGCCTTCCAACATCTACACCCAGAAGATGCACGAGGTGCAGAAGCACCTGACCGTGTCCGACCACGGCTACATCGGCTACGCGGTGATCGTGAACAAGAAATTCTGGGATGGCTTGCCGGCCGATATCCGCAGCCAGCTGGAAGGCGCAATGAAGGAAGCCACGCGCTACACCAACGCCATCGCCCAGACCGAGAACCAGCAGGCGCTGGATGCCATCAAGAAGTCCGGCAAGACCCAGATCTATGTCCTGAACGACAAAGAGAAAGCCGAATGGCGCAAGGCCCTGCTGCCGGTTCGCAAGTCGGTTGAAGGCCGGGTCGGCAAGGAAGTCCTGCAGGCAGTGGACAAGGAATCGGCCGCGCTCGGTTTCAAGTAAACTGCGGGGATAGGCCGGCTTCGGGTCCCGTGGCTTCCACAGGAGCCATGGGCTCGAAGCCGGTAACAGCCATCCACCTCAGGCAGTGTCTCCTTGAACACCATCCGCATCCAAAGCTGGGAAGAATTCGTCACCCTCACCTCGCAGCTGGACGGCTGGGCCTTCCGCGGCCACCAGGATGAACGCTGGCCCCTGACCAGTTCCCTCACCCGTTACCTCGATGCCTTCGCCCCCAATCACCGGGGCTGGCGCGCCCGCGAGGAACGTGCGATCCGCATCTTCCGCCGCAAGGCGCACAACTACCTTCCCGACCCGACCGCGCTCGACGAAGACCTGCGCTGCCTGGCCCTGATGCAACACCATGGCGCTCCCACGCGCCTGCTGGATTTCACCAAGTCGCCTTTCGTGGCGGCTTTCTTCGCGCTGGAAAAGGCCACGGCAAATGCCGCGGTATTCGCGCTCAATACGCCCAAACTGTACAACGCCACCCCGGTCGGCCGGCCGGAGCTGACGCGCGACGCCATCGATCCGCGCCTGCCCGGCAATTTCAATCGCCACTTCCTGGACAGCGACGAAGAAGTGATCTGGATCGGCGAGCCCACGCGCATGGACCGCCGGCTGGTGGCGCAGTCCGGCACCTTCGTGCTGCCGGGCCTGATCGACAAATCGCTGGACCAGATCCTGGCTCGCTACAGCAGCAACGAAACCCTGATCAGCAAGATCATCCTGCCGCAGGGCATGCGCGAAGAAGCCATGCGCGCGCTGTACCGGATGAACGTCACCAATGCCAGCCTGTTCCCCGACCTGGAAGGCCTGGCGCGCTCGATCGCCTTCGAACTGGAAATCATCTGGCCCGGCCTGATCGACGGCAGCAGCGGCCAGGGTTCCACCATGACCGAGACGCAGTAATCCTCGCTGTCAGTCGCGCGCCGCACGCCCTGCGCGGCAAAGCAGTAAACTCTCGGCTCGCCTTGCCTTCCACTGCACACAAAATAATCAAGGAGCAGAGACTCTGAACGCTGTCGCTTTCTCCCCCACCGAACTGCGCCGCCTGATGATCGGCTTGATGCTGGCGCTGTTCATGGCGGCGCTGGACCAGACCATCGTTGCCGCCGCACTCTCCGGCATTTCCGCCGACCTTCAGGGATTCGAATGGCTGGCCTGGGTGGTTTCAGGCTATCTGGTGGCGGCGGCCGTCGCCACGCCGATTTACGGGCGCCTGTCCGACATGTTCGGGCGGCGCGTGATGATGCTGTCGGCGATCTGGATTTTTTTGCTGGCCTCGATTGCCTGCGCGCTGGCCACCAGCATGCCGGTTTTGATTGCGGCACGCGTGCTGCAGGGCGTGGGCGGCGGCGGCCTGTTTTCGGTCACCCAGGCGGCGGTGGCCGATGCCGTCTCGGCGCGCGACCGCGGCCGCTATCAAGGCTATTTCAGCGTCACCTATGCCACTGCCAGCGTCGCCGGTCCGGTACTGGGCGGCGTGCTGACGCAGTATCTGTCCTGGCACTGGATCTTCTGGATCAACCTGCCGCTGGGCCTGGTGGCCTTTGTCATGACGCGCGATATCTTGAAGCGCCTGCCGGTGCCGCACAAGCGCAGCAGCATCGATTATTTTGGCGCGCTGCTGCTGGTGACCGGATTGGCCACCGGCATGGTGGGTTTGACGCGGGTAGGGCAGGGCGCGGGTTGGTTGTCATCTGAAAACCTGGCCTTCTTCGGCATCGCCCTGGTCTTGCTGGGCTTGTTTGTGTGGCAGCAGTTGCGCGCGCCGGCGCCGATTTTTCCGCTCAGCCTGCTGCGCATTCCCACCATCGCCATCGCGCTGGCGATCCTGTTCTTCAGCTTTGCGCAGTTGATCGCGGTCGCCATCCTGGTTCCCCTGCGGGCGCAAATGGTGGGCGGCATGAGCGCCAGCGCCGCCGCGCTGCAATTGGTGCCGCTGACGCTGGGCAGCCCCTGCGGCGCCTTCACCGGCGGCATGCTGGTGGGGCGCACCGGCAAGTATCGACCGGCGATTCTGGCAGGCGCCGCCGCGTTGCCCCTGACCTTGCTGCTGGTGGCTGCGGTCGATCCGGGCAATGTGGTGGTGATGACGCTGGCCCTGGCCGCGGCCGGCTTCGCGGTCGGCATTCAGTTGCCCACCGCCGTGGTGGCGGTTCAGCACGCGGCACCACGCCAGCACATGGGTGTGGCGACCGCCAGCACCACCTTTGCCCGGCAGTTGGGCGCCTCGGTGGTGGTGGCGGTGGTGACCGCGGTCCTGATGGGCGCGCTGGGTTCAGCCGGCGTCGGCTTTGCCAGCTCGGGCGCGGAAATGATGCGTGAGCTGGCCGGTGCGGCGCTGTCCAACATGTCGCCGGCCGAACGCGCGCAATTGGCAGTGGCGGCGGAAGGGGCGTTCCGGCAGGCCTTGCTGGTGAGCGCGGCGCTGCCCTTGATTTCCCTGTTCCTGGCCTGGCGCATGCCGCCGGTGTATTTGCACGATGCGCCGGCGCAGCCGGCCAAGAGCTAGAGGCCTGCGCGCGCGATTCAGGCCAAGGCCCGTTGAATGTAGACCGCAATCGTCTCCCGTCCCGGCTGGTCGATCATGCTGGCGTGGGTGCCGCCCACGTAGACCACATCCAGGCCGTCCGACAGATCCTGCCAGCCATAGCCCTGCGGTTCGCCCGGCCAGCGGGTGCTGGAGACAAACAGGGTCATCGGCACCGGCAGATATTTCGCCCGCCATTTGCGCAGGGCGACGAAGCGCAAATCCTTGGTCATGCGATTGCGAAAGCGGAAGGCCAGCCGGCTGGCATGGCGCGTGAGGGTGGTGCAGGCGAAGGCCAGCAGGCCGTACATCTTCATGCGCACCATCAGCGTGATGCTGGCCGCCAGCACCCGCGAGACGGGACCGGTTTCCGGCAGCATGGCATCTTGCTGCCAGATCGGCTGCACCTTGGCCACATCCCAGCGCCGGCTGTCCAGCAGCGCCACCATGCCGACATTGCAGCCGGCTTCCACCAGCTTGCGCGCCAGCTCGAAGGCGACGATGCCGCCATAGGAATAGCCGGCCAGTCGATACACTTCCTGCGGGCCATCGGCCATCACCTGCTTGAAGGCAGCGTCGATGATGGCTTCGAAACTGCAATCGCTTTGCATGGTTTCGCGCCAGCCGGGGTAGTCGATCAGCTTGAAGCGCACGCTGCTGCCGAAGGCATGGCGAAAGCGCAGTTGCATCGGATCGTCGCCCAGGATGCCGGGCACCAGGTAGATCAGCGGCGCGGCCGGGTTGCTGGAGACCGAGGCCAGCCGGCGCGGCTGCACGATCTCGCGCGTCAAGGCCCGCTCCAGTGAACTGGGGCGCGAGCCATGCGCCATGGCGTCCAGGCCCAGCTTGAAGCCCAGCTCCTCTTCGATGTGGAACCACAATTCCAGCGCCTTGAGCGAATCGCCGCCGCATTGGTCGAAGGGCAGGTCAAGCCGATAGCCGTCGGCGCCCAGCACCCGGGTCCAGGCCGAGCGCACGGCCGCGCGTACCGCATCGTTGACGTGCTCCTGCGCCGGATCGAGCACCGGCGCTTGCGGCTGCGCCTGCAGCGCATCCTGCTGCTGGCCGCGCGCATTCTCGAGCGCGCTTTGCATCTCTTCGTCCAGCTTTTGCAGGGCCGGCATGTCGGGCTTGAAACCCGGCAGTTGCGGAATCGATGGCAGACGATACAGCTGCGCCGGCTGCATGTATTGCGGCAGCTTTTGCGCCAGCAGGGCGCGCAGTTCTTCGGTCAGTTCCGGATCGCCATGTTCGGAAGCGACGAAGGCCACCAGCGCCACCGCTTCCTCGCCCTTGCGCCGCGGCAGCACGGCGACGTCATCCACTTGCGGATGGCCGCGCAGGACGGCTTCCAGCTCGCCGGTATCGATGCGCTGGCCGCGAATCTTCAGTTGCCGATCGCGGCGGCCGGCCAACTCCCACAGTCCGTCGGCGCGCGGGCGCAGCAGATCGCCGCAGGCGAGAATCCTGAGATCGGGATCGTCTTCGTCCTGGCGAATCGCACCCGGCTGCAGGCGGCCCTCCTGCCATTGGCCCAGGGCCAGATAGCGGCTCTTGACCACCAGCTCGGCAAAGTCCGCGCCGCTGGCGGGACTGCCGTCTTCGTCCTGCAAGGCAATCTGCACTTCCGGGCGCGGATAGCCGACCGGTACCCGCGGCCCTTCCGGTCGCCACTCGCGCGGCACGAACCATTGGAATACGGCCGGCATTTCCGTGGCGCTGAAGCTGGCCAGGAAGTGGCAGCTCGAGGGCGCCACTTGGCGGAACAATTGCAGATCGCTGGAGAGGGTGATGTCGCCGCCTATGCGCAGCACGCGCAGATCGGCCAGGGCACTGCGCGCGCCCGGCGCCCGCAGCAGCATGCGCAACAGGGCCGGCACGATGTAGCACACCGTGATGCGTTCGCGCGCCAGCGCCTGCAGGACTCCATGCAAGCCATCGCGCTGCGGGTCGCACAGCGACAGCTGGCCGCCATTCAACAGGGCGGCGAACATCTCGCGCTCGCCGGCAATGGTGCCGGGCGAACTGAGCAGCAAGGCCCGGTCGTTCTGGTTGAGGTGACTGGAATTGGTGGCTTCGCACACCCGCTGCAGCAGCGCACGCTGGTTGTTGCAGATGCCTTTGGGCCGCCCGGTGCTGCCCGAGGTATAGAGAATGATGGCCGGCTCGTCCACCGCCAGCGGCGCCGGCAGCGGCGCGCCCGCCACGCCATCGTCTTCCAGCTGCCCTTCGGCATCGACGAATACGGTGCGTACGCCTTCAGGAATCAGGGTTTCGGCCGTGCCGCGGGCGGCGATCACCAGCGTGGCGCCGGCGTCCTCGATCACCGCGGCCACCCGCGCCGGCGGATATTTCAGGTCGACCGGGATATACGGCCGGCTGGCCGCCAGGCTGGCCAGCGCCGCCAGCGGAAAGCTGATGTCCTGGGCCAGCATGATCGCCACCGGCCGACTCGCCTGGTCTTCGGCGGCAATGCGCGCGGCCAGGCGCATGACCCGGGTCAGCGCCTGGGCATAGTTGAGCGTGCGGGTGGGGCTGGCCAGCGCCGGCCGCTCGGCGTGCGTCTGTGCCACGCGCTTGAAATGCTCGACGATCGGCACGTCCAGCCATTCATCAAGAAAGGGCTGGAAAGCGACTTTGGAGGGGCCATTGAAATCGGGCGGCTTGGGGAGTCCGCACTGCAGCCAATCGGGCATAGGTTCCTCTTTTGATTCTTTTACGGGTGCAGGAAGCGGGCGGCCGGAAATGCCGCTTCCGCCGGGCTTCCACCGCAAGAATCCCGCCAGTGAGCGGGCAGGGACATGAGCCTGCTCAAGCCCTGGCCGCTTCGCCGGGCGCGCGCTCCGAACTAGCCGATTTCGATCAAAACTGTCAGGAAATTGACATCTTGGCCGCTAACATTTGTTACATCTTGAAAGAAAAATCCCGGGGCAAAAAGTTGCATTGAATAACCGGTTTATGACCGAATGCCGCACAAAACGCATCAAAAAAATGTAACCAAGACAATGAAAAATCCGTTTTCCGCCGTTTTAAACTTTAAGAAACATTTTTAGTCAATAAATTTCGCGCTTCCGTGTAGGAATTTACTTCAGCATCTTGTAAGATTCGCTTCCAATTGTGTCTGTCAGGCAAATGCAAGCTTTATGGCAGACCGGAGGTCGGGAGCGGGACCGAACGAAGTGCTGGGGAGAGCCGAAATGGCCAAGAAGAAATCTGCAGTCGAGCCTTCCGTCAAGAACCAGAAGCGCGGTCGGCGCGTCAGCATAGAGGTCGACAAAGTCGCCATGACGGCGGCGGCCCTTGGGACCTACCTGATCGCCACTGAGGTCAGCGCCGCCGAAGACGACAAGCTCTCAGCCCAGGCGCAGCAAGACCAAAACCTGCAGGCGCAACTGGATCATGAGCTGCAACTCGATCCGGCCGCACTGGCAGTACCCGAACTTCCCTCCGACCTGGCGCAACTGCTGGGTGGCGAACTCCCCGCCGAAGCACTCTCCTCCGATCCGCTTTCCCCCGAATTCTCCCAGGCCGCATCCGATATTCCGCTTGCCGACCTCGACGGCATGACGCTGTCGGCAGCCAGTCCCGACGCCAGCATGGCCCCCGGCGTGGACGGCAAGACCGTGATGAGCGACGCCGGCTCGGCCCTGTCTATTATAAACATCTGACG
>JAEVZY010000149.1 GCA_023392035.1 Pseudomonadota bacterium
GCGCCGCCCTGTTCACCTTGCGCCGCAGCCGTGGTGCCGCCGCTTTGCGTGCCGCCGACATTGCCTTCCGCGCCCTTCGGAATACCCGGGGTGCCGGCCGGCATGCTGGCGCCGGACTTGCCGGCCGTGCTTTGCGCCATCACCGTGCCGCTGGTGCCGCCGCCGGCCGACACCTGGCCGGGAAATCCCGTCTGGACCACGCCCGCTTGCGGGCGATTGCCTTCCTTGCCGCAGGCCGTGAGCAGCGCCGGCAGCAGGCAGGAAAGCACAAGGAAGGGCAGGCGTCTCATCGCATCTCCTTCAGCCAGGCGGCAGCGGGTGCAGCGGGCCGGGCGGCAATTCATTGGCGCTGGAGCCGTGCATCACGTCGTCGTACCAGTATTCGTGGTGGTAGCGGGCCCATTCCGCATCCACATCGCCGTCGCGCATGGCGCGATAGGCGCCGGGCGTGCCGAGCGTGCCGATATAGGCGTGGCCCATGGCGATGGCGATGTACAGTCCGGCGCCGACCAGGTGGAACACATTGGCGCCTTGCAGCAGGTAGCGCGTCATGCCCAGGTTGGGAAAATTCAGCATCAGGCCCGAGATTGCCATCACGATCCCGAGGCCGGTCACGGCGAACCAGAACCACAGCTTCTCGCCGGCATTGAATTCGCCGGCCGGCACATGTTCATGGTTGAACATGCCGCCGCCGCGCTTCAACCAGGTCCAGTCGCCCCGTCCGAACAGGTTGCGGGTGACATAGGTGAAGAACATCAGGAGCGTCAGCACGACAAAGATCGGGCCGGCAATGTTGTGCACGTATTTGGAGATGATGGCGACCCAGGAAAACACATCATGTCCCAGCCAGGGCAAAAGGAAGACTTTGCCGAACAGGATGAAGAGTCCGGTCAGGGCCAGGATCACAAAGACGGTGGCCGTGCTCCAGTGCAGCCAGCGGTCCCAGCGCGAGAAGCGCCGGATCTTGCGTCCCGACTGGCCTTGCACCGCCGGAGCCGGCCGCACCACGAAATACATCAGCACCAGCGCGATCACGGCCAGCAGCAGAAGAATGCCGAAACTGGTCGACAGCGGACCATTGCGCACGCTGCGCCAGGTATTGCCGCCACGCTGCAGGATCAAGTCCTGCTCGACCATGTTCCCGGGCGGGATGATGTAGTTGCGGTCGAAGTGCCGGCGGCCCGATGCGGCATCGGTCCAGCCGGGTTCGGGCTCATCTTTTTCCAGCTGCAGGATGGTCTGTTCTTCTGCATAGGCGGGCTTGGCATTGCGATGCGGCACCGCCGCCATGGCCGCCGATTCGCACAAGGCGAACAGTCCGAAGAACAACAACAAAAGGATCAGGCGATGCTGAAGTGTCAGGCGGTGCATGGCGTTTTCCTCACGGCATTCGCCGGTATTCGTTCTGCAGGTAGTTGCGGTTGACCAGGGCCGCGTGCCAGGCCAGGCGGTCGTTTGCATAGTGCGTGTGCTCGGGCCGGGTGTCCGGCTTGCCCTGGTAGGCACCTTCGCGCCAGGCCGGATGCTGGTTCACCTCCAGGCAGCCGCCGAGGCCGGCAAGCAGCAACAGCAGCATGAGCGCGCGCACGCGGGGGGAGTGGGTTGGTTTCATGAGGGCAGTTTCTTGGGAGCGTTCTGGTAATCGTTGGGAACCTGGTTGCTGCGCCGTACCGGCGCCGGCTCTGCCGGCGGCCCATTGCTGCCATCGGGGCCGCGATGGGCGGGACGCCCGCGGTAGGCGATATTCCAGCCCCACAGCTGCGGACCGAAGCCGCGTATTTCCACCCGCTGGCGATAGATGTCGGCAATGATGTCGGCATCGCCTCCCAGGAGCGCCTTGGTGCCGCACTGCTCGGCGCAGACCGGAAGCTTGCCTTCGCTGATGCGATTGCGGCCGTACTTCCTGAACTCCGCTTCGGTGTTGTCCGGCTCCGGGCCGCCGGCGCAGAAGGTGCACTTGTCCATCTTGCCGCGGTGGTTGAAGGCGGCGCCCTCGGGAAACTGCGGCGCGCCGAAGGGACAGGCGTAATAGCAGTAGCCGCAGCCGATGCACTGGTCCTTGTCATGCAGCACGATGCCGTCGGCCGTGTGGTAGATACAGTCCACCGGGCACACCGCCATGCAGGGCGCGTTGGTGCAATGCATGCATGCCACCGACACCGAGGTCTCGCCCGGCTTGCCGTCGCCTATGGTGACCACGCGCCGCCGGTTCACGCCCCAGGGCAGTTCATGCTCGTTCTTGCAGGCCGTCACGCAGCCCTTGCAGTCGATGCAGCGCTCCGTGTCGCAAATGAATTTCATCCGATGCGCCATCTCTCATCCTCCTAGGCGCGCACCACCCGGCACAGCGAGACCTTGGTCTCCTGCATCATGGTGACGACGTCATAGCCATAGGTGAAGGCGGTGTTGGCCGATTCGCCCATCACGATCGGGGCAATGCCTTCCGGATAGTGCGGACGCAGGTCCTCGCCCATCCACCAGCCGCCGAAGTGATAGGGCATCCACACGATGCCCGAGGGTACGCGCTCGGTCACCAGCGCCTTCACTTTCAGGCGCGCGCCGCTTGGGCTTTCCACCCATACGAATTCGCCGGTCTTGGCCGGCAGCGCGCCGGCGTCATCCGGATTGATTTCCACGAACATGGTCTGCTGCAGTTCGGCCAGCCAGGGGTTGGAGCGGGTTTCGTCGCCGCCGCCCTCGTATTCCACCAGCCGGCCCGAGGTCATCACCAGCGGAAAACGCGCCGAGAAATCGCGCGCCTGGGCCGACTTGTAGAGCGTGGGCAGGCGCCAGAACGCGGCCTTGTCGTCATAGGTGGGATAGGCCTTCACCAGGTCGCGGCGCGGACTCATGATCGGTTCGCGGTGCACCGGCACCGGGTCCGGGAAATTCCACACGTTGACGCGGGCGCGGGCATTGCCATAAGGATGGCAGCCATGCTCCATCACGACACGGATGATGCCGCCCGACAGATCGGTCTTCCAGTTCTTGCCTTCGGCCAGTTTCTGTTCTTCCGGCGTGAGCTCGCTCCACCAGCCCAGGCGCTTCAGGAAGACGTGGTCGAATTCCGGGTAGCCGGTATCGATCTGGCTGCCCTTGGTGGCCGAGCCATCCGCCGCCAGCAGGCTGCTGCCATTGTGTTCCACACCCCAGTTGGCACGGAACGGCATGCCGCCGCGCAGCGGCGGGCGCGACAAGTCGTACAGGATCGGGGTGCCGGGATGCTTCAACTCCGGGGTGCCGAAGCAGGGCCAGGGCAGGCCGTAGTAGTCGCCCTTGCAGGGCCCGGATTCGGCCAGCAGGGTAAGCGGATTGAAGGTCTGCTTGTTGGCCATGTGCAGCTTCAGGCGTTCCGGCGAGCAGCCGGTGTAGCCGATGGTCCAGCATGAGCGGTTGATCTCGCGCAGGATGTCTTCGATCACGGGCTCGTTCTCGACCACCTTGATGTTCTTGCACAGCTCGTCCGCAAAGCCGAATTTCTTGGCGAAGAGGTACATGATTTCGTGGTCGGTCTTGCACTCGAACAGCGGCTGGATGACGCGCTCGCGCCACTGCAGGCTGCGATTGGAGGCTGTCACCGAGCCTTGCGTTTCGAACTGGGTGGTGGCCGGCAGCAGGTAGACGCCGTCCTTCCTGCCATGCATGGCGGAGGTGAGCGTGGGGTAGGGGTCGATCACCACCAGCATGTCCAGCTTTTGCATGGCCAGTTTCATGTCCGGCAGCCGGGTCTGGCTGTTGGGGGCATGGCCCCAGTACACCACGGCGCGCAGGTTGGACGGCTGGTCCACGAACTCGTTGCGCTCCAGCACGCCGTCGAACCAGCGCGAGACGGTCATGCCGGGTTTCTCCATCAGGGCCTTGGAGCCGAAGCGTTTCTGCAGCCAGTCATAGTCCACGCCCCACACCGAGCAGAAATGCTTCCACGCGCCCTCGGCGATGCCGTAATAGCCCGGCAGCGAATCCGGATTGGGGCCGACGTCCGTGGCGCCCTGCACATTGTCATGGCCGCGATAGATGTTGGCGCCGCCGCCGGAGACGCCGATATTGCCCAGCGCCAGCTGCAGGGTGCACAGCGCGCGCACGTTGGCCGTGCCCACCGTATGCTGGGTGATGCCCATGCACCACACTATGGAAGAGGGGCGGTTTTTGGCCAGCATCTCGGCCGCCAGGTAGACCGACTCTTCCGGCACGCCGGTGACGTCGCTCACCTTGTCCGGCGTCCACTTGGCGACTTCCTTGCGCACGTCGTCAAAGCCCCAGGTGCGGGCTTCGATATAGGCCTTGTCTTCCCAGCCGTTCTGGAAGATGTGCCACAGGATGCCCCACACCAGCGCAATGTCGGTGCCGGGACGGATGCGCACATAGTGGTGGGCGAAGCGCGCGGTGCGGGTGAAGCGCGGATCGATCACGACCATTTTCGCGCCCTTCTCGCGCGCATGCAGCAAATGCAGCATCGAGATCGGATGCGCTTCGGCCGGATTGGAGCCGATGAACAATATCGCCTTGGCCTGCGACAGGTCGTTGTAGGAATTGGTCATCGCGCCGTAGCCGAAGACCTGGGCCACGCCGGCCACGGTGGTCGAGTGGCAGATACGCGCCTGGTGGTCGCAATTGTTCGAGCCGAACATGGAGACGAACTTGCGCAGCAAATAGCTTTGCTCGTTGTTGTGCTTGGACGAGCCGATCCAGAACACCGCATCCGGCCCGGCCTGCTCGCGCAATTGCAGCAGGCGATCGCCGATTTCCTTGATCGCCTGGTCCCAGGAAATGCGCTGGTACTTGCCGTTGACCAGCTTCATCGGTGTGCGCAGGCGTCCCTGCCCATGGCCATGCTCGCGCACCGACGCCCCCTTGGCGCAATGCGCGCCGAGGTTGATGGGCGATTCGAAGGCCGTGTCCTGGCGCACCCAGACGCCGTTTTGCACCACCGCCTGCACCGAGCAGCCGACCGAGCAGTGGCTACAGACGCTGTGCTTGATTTCCACCTTGGAGCTCGCCGCCTGTTTCGCCTCTTCTGCCTGGGCCGGCGCCACCACGTTCAGCGGCAGATGGCGCGCAAACATGCCGGCGCCGCCGGCCAGGCCGGCGCGCAACAGGAAGCCGCGGCGGTCCATGGTCGGCGCGGCCTGCGACAAGCGCTCCAGCAGGCGCGCTGACTGCGAGGGGCCGGTTTTTGCGCCGGTTTTTGCAAGTGGCGCGCGCTCGCCGCTTTTCTTCAGGATCTGCATGGCTTCTCTCCGCCGCCTTCAGAACACGCCCGAAGTGCGGTAGTACTGACGGATGTGCTCGCTCTCGTGATAGCCGCGCTTTTCTTCAGCGCCGGGCGCGGCTGCGGGAACCTCGCTGTCCTGTTTGCCGGCGGCCGCCCCCAGCGCCGCCGCGCCGGCCAGCAGGCCGGTCTGTCCGGCCTGGCGCAGAAAGCCGCGGCGACCTTGCCTGTCCTGTTGCGGATCGCGCTGTTTCATTGCTGTGCTCCAGAAATGCCCATGGCAAAGCCCTCCGCTTCGAAGTCGAGGAAGGCATCGATGAAATCGGCCACGAGGGAATAAAAACCGCCGCCGGCGCGGCGTATGTCTTGCGTCGCGCGCACCGCCCAGGAATGGATGTGTCGCTCGAAGAATTGCTGTTGCAGGGCAAGCGGCTGTCCCTGCTCGATCAGGATGCGCATGGTTTCAAACAGAACGCCCAGGTGGTCTTCCAGTTCCCGCGCGCCGGACCGTCTGGCCAGGCCCAGCTGGCCCAGATCGGTGCGCAGTTGTGCCAGCGGCAGGTCCATCAGGAAGCCGGCCAGGTAGAACGAGGCATGCGGATTGACCAGCGGATCGCTGATGCTGACGAATAATCTTTCGTACTCTTCACGCACGCTGTCTTCATTGGCCCGGGCCGCGGCCAGCACCAGCTTGCTCCAGCTGTCGCACAGCAGCGTGCCGCGGGCGCCAAGCACGGGGTCGGCGCGCGCGAGTTCGGAGAGGAAGTCGGAGCTGGGCGGATGCAAGAGCAGGGCAGACAACAAGGCGTAAAAATCCGCGCGCGCCTGCTCCAGATGCGTCGGTTCCTGCAGCGTGTCGTTTGGCAATTGAGGACTCTGACTCAGGTAGCCCCACGTTTGACGCAACATGCATGCCACGCCGCCGCAGTTCGCGCGCGGATTTGGCGGCGCCAGCGGGGCCGCCCCCGCCCCCCCCGGGGGGGTAAAAAAACA
>JAEVZY010000223.1 GCA_023392035.1 Pseudomonadota bacterium
CCGCAGGAAGTGGCCGCGGAACATGTGGCCGCGCAACCGGCGGCAGCGCAAGAGGCGCCTGTGACGAGCGCCGGCACGCCGGTATCCAAAGCTGAAATCGTGGCGCCGACGCCCGTGGTGGCAGCCCTCGAAGCCCGGGAAGCCGCCGTGAGCGCAGACCTGGGCACCGTCGCGCCCGCCCCTGCGGCGGCCCTGGTCCGCGAAGCGCCTGCCACGGCTGGCGCCCCTGCGGCCGCCATGCCGCTGGACGAGTTGCGCCAGATGCTGGGCCAAGCCGGCCTGACCCTGGCCGTGACCGATCCCGACAAGCTGCGCGCAGCCCAGGAAGCCGCGGCCCGCGTCGTGCCCACGCCGCGCGTGCCGCGCGAGCGCAAGCCGCTGCCGCCCTTGTCCAGCGAACCGCTGGTGCAGGTCGAAACGCGACGTTGATGGTCGGACGGGTCGAACCCGTCCTTCCCAACGCCCGGCGGGTCCGCGCAAGCGGTGCCCGCCATTTTTTTGGGCCCTGCCCGGGAAAGCATGCAAACCAGCCAAGCACAGGAAAATTCGATCACGGCCGTCACGCCAGGCCAGGCCTTTCTCTACTGGCTCAAGCTGGGCTTCATCAGCTTCGGCGGCCCGGCCGGACAGATCGCGCTGATGCATACCGAACTGGTGGAACGGCGACGCTGGATTTCGGAGCAGCGCTTCCTGCATGCGCTCAACTACTGCATGCTGCTGCCCGGTCCCGAGGCCACCCAGCTGGCCATCTACATCGGCTGGCTGATGCATCGCACTGCAGGCGGCGTGGTGGCCGGCGCGCTGTTCGTGCTGCCTTCGCTCATCATCCTGATCCTGCTGTCCTGGATCTACCTGGTCTGGGGCAGCCTGCCCTGGGTCGCCGGCATTTTGTATGGCATCAAGCCGGCGGTGGTGGCCATTGTGCTGGCCGCGGCCTGGCGCATCGGCAGCCGCTCCCTCAAGAATCGCTGGCTGATGGGCATTGCCCTGCTGGCCTTTGTCGCCATCATGCTGGGCCTGCCTTTCCCGGCCATCGTGCTGGGCGCGGCGCTGCTGGGTGTGGCCGGCGGCCGCTGGCTGCCGGCACAGTTCGCGCCCGGCGGCGGACATTCCGCCAGCCAGCAATCGTATGGGCCGGCGCTGATCGACGACCACACGCCCACGCCCGCGCATGCGCGCTATTCCAGCCGCGGCTTGCTGACGGTGAGCTTCAGCGGCCTGGCCCTGGGCCTCGTCAGCTGGCTGCTGTTGGCCCAATGGGGTGGCGCACAGGGCGTGCTGGCGCAGCTTGGCTGGTTCTTCACCAAGGCCGCCATGCTGACCTTCGGCGGCGCCTACGCGGTGCTGCCCTATGTGTACCAGGGCGCGGTCGAGCATTACGGCTGGCTCACCGGTCCGCAGATGATCGATGGCCTGGCGCTGGGTGAAACCACGCCCGGGCCGCTGATCATGATCGTGGCTTTCGTCGGCTTTGTCGGCGCCTGGACCCATCAGGTGCTGGGCAGCGAAAACCTGCTGCTGGCCGGGGCGCTGGGCGCCAGTGTCGCCACCTGGTTCACCTTCCTGCCTTCTTTCATCTTCATCCTGGCCGGCGGTCCGCTGGTGGAATCCACCCGCAACAACATCCGCCTCACCGCGCCCCTGACGGCGATCTCGGCGGCGGTGGTCGGGGTGATCGTCAGCCTGGCCGTGTTTTTCGCGCGCCATGTGTTTCTGCTCGACCAGACGCCCGCGCACTGGGACTGGACGGCGATGGCGATCGCGCTGGCTGCCGCTGTGGCCTTGATGCGCTACAAGATGGGCACCATCCCGCTGATCGGTATCTGCGCGGCACTGGGCTGGCTGCTGTCGCTGCTGCGCTGAAACATCGCGTGCCAGTTGCGGGCTTTGCTGTCAATGCTCCATCACGCCATCCCGGCGCTTGGCTCGTGGTATCTTAGGCGTCTCCTGTTTCCATCGCGCCTGTTGTCTGGCGTACGACTGATTTCCCATGGTCGCCAAAGTCATTCCCGTCGTTGATCAACGCATTCCCGAGCAGTCGGCCTTCGTACCTGCCGAGCCGCATCCGGCCACCGGCTTGCTGACCGACAGCCTGAACCGGCCGCTGCGCGACTTGCGCATTTCGGTCACGGACCGCTGCAATTTCCGTTGCGTGTACTGCATGCCCAAGGAAGTGTTCGACAAGAACTATGCCTTCCTGCCGCATTCTTCGCTGCTGAGTTTTGAAGAGATCACGCGCGTGGCGAAAATCTTCGTCGCCCATGGCGTGCAAAAGATTCGCCTGACCGGCGGCGAGCCGCTGCTGCGCAAGAACCTGGAAGCCTTGATCGCCATGCTGGCCGAGCTGCGCACGCCCGAGGGCAAGCCGCTGGACCTGACCCTGACCACCAACGGTTCCATCCTCGCAAAGAAAGCCCAGGCGCTGAAAGACGCCGGCCTGAACCGCGTCACGGTTTCCCTCGATTCGCTGGACGACGCGGTGTTCCGCCGCATGAACGATGTCGACTTCCCGGTGGCGGAAGTCCTGCATGGCATCGAGGTGGCGCAACAAGTGGGCCTGGGTCCGGTCAAGGTCAACATGGTGGTCAAGGGCGGCATGAACGACCAGGAAATCGTGCCCATGGCGCGTCATTTCAAAAACACGCCAATCATTTTGCGCTTCATCGAATACATGGACGTGGGCGCATCCAACGGCTGGAAGATGGATGAAGTGGTGCCTTCGGCCGAAGTCGTGCGCCGCATCAGCGCCGAGCTGCCGCTGGAAGCGATCGACCCCAACTACGTCGGCGAAACCGCCGGGCGCTGGCGCTACCGCGATGGCGGCGGCGAGATCGGCGTAATCTCCAGCGTCACGCAAGCCTTCTGCCACGATTGCACACGCGCCCGCCTGTCGACCGAGGGCAAGATCTACACCTGCCTGTTCGCCACCAGCGGCCACGACTTGCGCAGCCTCCTGCGCAATCGCGCCAGCGATGCCGAAATCGAAAGCGCGGTGGCCTGGCTGTGGCAAAATCGGGGCGACCGTTATTCCGAGCTGCGCACCATCAATACCGAAGGCCTCTCGCGCACCGCGCGCAAAGTGGAGATGTCTTATATCGGTGGCTGAGCAGCGCATCATCCCCATCCGCTCGCGCCATGCCGACTCCTCCTTCACTCGAAGACATCATCAGTTGCGTTTCGGGCTATGACCCGAACGCGCTTCCCGTGGCCAAGGCCCAGGAAGTGATCCAGACTTTCATCCGTCCCATCGAAACGGTGGAGAAAGTGGCGATCCGCGCCGCGCTCGACCGCGTGCTGGCGGCCGACATCATCTCGCCCATCAATGTGCCGGCCCACGACAATTCGGCCATGGATGGCTATGCGCTGTCCGGCGCCCAGCTGGCAGCCGGCGAAGTGCAATTGAAAGTGGTGGGCACCGCCTTTGCCGGACGCGCCTGGGAAGGCCGGGTGGCGAATGGCGAATGCGTGCGCATCATGACCGGCGCCATCATGCCGGCCACTTGCGATACCGTGGTGCCGCAGGAATTCACCCGCGCCGCGGGCGAGAACGCCGTCATCATTCCCGCCGGCGTAGTCAAGCCTGGCGACAACCGCCGCTTCGCCGGCGAAGACCTGGCCCTGGGCCAGGCCGCCCTGAAACAGGGCCGCATCCTGCGTCCGGCCGACCTTGGCCTCCTGGCATCGCTGGGCATTGCCGAAGTGCCGGTACGGCGCCGCCTGCGCGTGGCCTTCTTTTCCACCGGCGACGAATTGCGCTCCATCGGCGAGCCCCTGGACGAAGGCTGCGTCTACGACAGCAACCGCTACACGCTGTACGGCATGCTGAAGCGCCTGAACTGCGAGATTCTCGACATGGGTGTGATCAAGGACGATCCGGCGGCGCTGGAAGCAGGATTTCGCAACGCCGCAGAGAACGCCGACGCCGTCATCACTTCCGGCGGCGTCTCGGTTGGAGAAGCCGACTACACCAAGCAGATGATGGCCAAGCTGGGCGACGTGCGCTTCTGGAAGATCGGCATGCGTCCCGGCCGGCCGATGGCCTTTGGCCACATCGCCTCCGGCGGGCGCGGCGCCTACCTGTTCGGCCTGCCCGGCAATCCGGTGGCGGTGATGGTGACCTTCTATTTCTTCGCCCGCCAGGCCCTGCTGCACATGATGGGCGCGCAAGCCGACACCCTGCCCCTGATGCAAGCGGTGTCCGGCATGGCAATCCGCAAGAAACCCGGTCGCACCGAATACCAGCGCGGCATCCTGACCCAGGAAGCCGACGGCCGGCGCGTCGTGCGCATCACCGGCTCGCAAGGCTCCGGCATCCTGCGCTCCATGTCCGAAGCCAATTGCATGGTGGTGCTGGGCCATGAACAGGGCAATGTGGCCGCCGGCGACCTGGTGGACATCCTGCCCTTCGAAGGCCTGATCTGAGTGTGACCTCCGCGACGCCGATGGCGCCACGGAGGTTCAAGCTCAAGCCCGCTTCACTCCTCGGCCAGCAACAGCAGCGCCAGGCCGGCCCCGATGCCGGCCGGGATGCCGAAGCGTTGCAGGGCGCTGGCTTCTTCGCGCGCCACAATCTCCACCGGCACTGACGACAACTCCATCACCCGGCTGGTGACCGAATCCTGGAAGAAGCGTGCCAGCGCGCCCTTCTTGTCCGTCCCCATCACCACCTTGTGCATGCCGTACTCTTGGGCACAAGCGGCAATGGCGACGGCGGCGTCGCCGGTGGCCGTCAGCGACTGCCAATTCAGGCCGGCCTGGCGCAGCAGGGCCTGCGCCGCTTCCATCGACTTGCGGGAACGCTCCAGCCGCCAGTTGCGGCGGGTGGACAAGGGCAGAAAGCGCGCCGCATGCCTGGGCAGCAAGGGCTGCACATTCACCAGCAGCACAAAGCGCGGATCGGTGGCGCGGCGCGCTTCGGTGAGCACATGCCGCAAAGCCTGCAAGGCGTGGCGCGAGCCATCCATCGGGACCAGTACGCGCATCATTTTGTCTTCCTCCTCAAGAGACGTTTGCGGCAATGAACGGGCAGCGTTGGGCACATCGACCACGGGTTGCGAGGCCTGCGTGGGGCTGGCATCAGCGGCCACGGCTGGCATCGCCGCGTCTGCCGCGTCCGCTGCTCGCGCGACCTGCGCCACATGCACTGCATCGGCTGCCGGGTCCAAAGCCCCCGGATGATCGGTATTGCCTATCTCCCGATGGCTGCGCCGCGCGCGCAGCATGCCGCTGGCGAGCACCGCGCCGATCAGGCCGACATAGGTAAGCAACGCCACCCACGTGTGACTGGCGAAGAAGTCCTTGAGCATGGGCTCGCTGACGATCATCTTGGCCGCGGTCCAGGCCAGGATGCCGGCACCGAGATAGATGATGGCGGGGAAGCGCTCCACCCATTTGAGGATCAAGGTACTGCCGAAGATCATGATCGGCACCGACACCAGCAAGCCGATGATCACCAGCAGCATATTGCCGTGCGCCGCGCCGGCCACGCCCAGCACATTGTCCAGACCCATGATGGCGTCGGCCACGACGATGGTACGGATGGCACTGCCCAGTGTCGCCTGACCGGCGGCAAGCTCGGGTGCGTGGCTGTGCTGCCCCTCCGGCGCCAGCAGCTTCCAGGCGATCCAGATCAGCAGCAAACCGCCGGCCAGCTGCAGCCAGGGAATCCCCAGCAGCCAGACGATGGCCAGTGTCATCAGCACCCGTACCACCACCGCACCGGCGGTGCCGGCGATGATGGTCAGGCGCTGCAGATGTGGCGGCAGACGCCGGGCCACCAGTGCAATCACAATGGCATTGTCACCGGCCAGTACCAGATCGATCGCAATGATCGCCAGCAAGGCCGGGACGAAGCCAGGAGACATCAAGTCCATGGCAACTCCTTTTGGTGAGTCGCCCGGCTGATGGGGTGTGATGCAATACGGGCAAAGGCGCCGGGCGAAAAAAAACCTTTACCAACGTTCTGGTAAAGGTCTTGCCACAACGCGCTGGCGTTGCCCGCAGGGCCGGAGGCGGTGGGTTCCGCCACGGAATGACGACTTCTGCGGTGAGGCTACTCCCCCTTCTTTGACTGATCGTTTGACGATGCAGTCCTTGCAGCTTAGGGCAGGCTACAAGCGAATTCAATCAGGCTTTTTCTCAAGCCAGCTTCGCATCGTCCTCATCGGCGCCGTCCACCGCGGGCAGCATGTCGCCCAGGAGGCGGGTCGCATCGTCGGTCGGCAAGGCTTCCACGGTCTTGAGCTTGCGCGCCATCTGGCGGCTGCGGGTTTCGGCCTGCTCGATATTGCGGGCGGCGCGCTCCAGGGTTTCGCGGGTCTTGGACAACACATCGCCGAACTTGGCGAACTCGGTCTTGACTGCGCCCAGCACTTGCCACACCTCGGAAGAACGTTTCTCCAATGCCAGCGTGCGAAAGCCCATCTGCAGGCTGTTGAGCAAGGCGGAAAGGGTGGACGGTCCGGCAATCACCACCCGATGCGCGCGTTGCAGATCGTCAGCCAGGCCAGGCCGGCGCATGACTTCCGCATATAAACCTTCCGTCGGTAAAAACAGAATGGCGAAGTCGGTGGTCAGCGGCGGCGAAAGATATTTTTCGGCGATGGTCTTGGCTTCATTGCGCACTGCGCGTTCCAGTTCGCGTCCGAACACGCTCACGCCTTCGCTGTCGGCCCGCTCGGCCGCTTCCACCAGGCGCTCGTATTGCTCCTTGGGGAACTTGGCATCGATCGGCATCCACACCGGCCGTCCGCCCTCTTCCTGGCCCGGCAGGCGGATCGCAAATTCAACCCTGGCATTGGAGCCGGGAATCGTCTCCACATTGGCGGCGTATTGCTCGGCCGTGAGCAATTGTTCCAGCAGCATCGCCAATTGCACTTCGCCCCAGGTGCCGCGGGTCTTGACGTTGGTCAGCACCCGTTTCAGGTCGCCCACGCCAATGGCCAGCTGCTGCATTTCGCCCAGGCCCTGGTGCACTTTTTCCAGGCGGTCGGAGACCAGCTTGAAGGATTCGCCCAGGCGTTTTTCCAGCGAATCGTGCAGCTTTTCATCCACCGTCTTGCGCATCTCTTCCAGTCGCAAGCCATTGTCGGCTTGCAGCTCACGCATCTTTTCTTCCAGCGTGGCGCGCACCTCGGCCATGCGGCGGGCATTGGATTCGCTCAGCTCCGCCAGGTTTTTCGCCAGGGTGTCGGCAAAGCGCTTGAGCGACAGCCCCTGCTCTTCGCGTGCCTGGCGCACTTCATTGGCCAGCAATTGGCGCATGGCTTCCATCTGCTGGGTGTTGGATTCGGCCAGGCGGGTCAGTTGCTGTGAGAAGGAATCAATCTGGTTGTTTTGCACCGTGGCCACGCTGGTCATTTGCGCGGCCAGGGTCTGCTGGAACTGGGCCAGGGTGGAACCGACTTCCTGGCGCAGCGATTGGCTGGCGCCCTGCATCTCGGCGCGCAATTCGCGTTCGCTGCGCTCCTGGCCTTGCAGCACTTGCGCCAGGCCCTGCTCGCCTTGATCGCGCTTGGCCGATTTGAGGATCAGGGCTTGCAAGAGCAGCACCAGGACGATGCCGGCAAGTGCAAAGACGGCAAGCATTTCGGTGAAGTTCATGCGCGCCGGCCCCGGGTGAGAGGATCAATCATTGGTGTTGCGCATCCAGTCCGCGGTCTGGAAGAAGGCCATCAGCAAACGCTTTTGCAGGTCTTCGTCATAGCCTTCATCGCGCATTGCCATGGCCATGCAGCGCAGCCACTGGTCGCGATCATGGGAGCGGATGGTGAAAGGCAGATGGCGAGCACGCAACATCGGGTGTCCGATTTTTTCGAAATAGACCGGCGGTCCGCCCATCCAGCCGGAAAGGAACCAGAACAGCTTGTCGCGCGAACCTTCCAGGGTGGTGGGATGCATGGCGCGCAAGTCGGCGAACTGCGGCTCAAGGTCCATCAAATCGTAGAAGCGATCGACCAGGGCGCGCAGGCGTTGCTCGCCACCGATCAATTCATAGGCCGTGATTTCTTGCGTTTCTTCAGTGCTCATGGGCACGCATCATAACAGCGGAGCCTGCGCCGCCAAAGCATTGCGCCCCACGACGCCACATTCCGGCGCCATATTGGCTCGACCTGCAAAAAGCTCAATACCGGACAAGGTTCGAAGTCCTACATTCAGTCGGCATTCACTGTGCTTTCATCCTGTGGTCGGCTTGCATTTTTTGCGCTGCTTCAGCCGATTGACGCCTCTCAATGGCCGCCTCGCTTTTCATTTTCACAATGCTTTTAGTTATTAGAATTACATACGTCAATCATTCCAGTTCGTGAGGATTCCAGTGCGAGACGCCATACACCGTTATTCCCCGCGCCTGGAAATCGCAATGCGAAGCCTGGACCTGGTCGGCCTGTGGGCCGCCGGCCAGCTAGCCGGATGGTTGAGCTTCCAGACGCCTCTTTCCGAAGTGCCGCCGGTGCACACCATCGTGCTGTATTTCAGCTGCGCGCTGGCGCTGATCCTGTTTTCCAATCTCGGCATGTACGGTTCCTGGCGCGGCCGTTCCATGTGGTCGATGTTCCTGCAGTGCGCGCTTTCCTGGGCGGCAGTGATGATGTGCGCGCTGCTGTTCTCTTTCCTGATCCATCATGTCGGCTCGCTGTCGCGGCTGTGGATGGTGCACTGGTACCTGGTGGGCACGCTTGCGCTGTTGCTGCCGCGCGCGCTGGTCTACACCGTGTTGCGACATCTGCGCGAGAAGGGACTCAACAGCAAGCGCGTGCTGATCGTTGGTTATGGCGCGGTCGGACATGAAATGCACAAGCGCGCCGAAACCCAAAGCTGGTATGGCTATGACGTCAAGGCGGTGTATCCGGCCGAAGGCGAAGAACAGGTTCCTGCCGGCGTGGACCGGGTCGACCAGCTCGGCGACCTGCTGGAAACCGTGCGCCGCCATCAGATACATGAGATCTGGATCACCCTGCCCCTGTCGGACCAGGAACGCATGCGTGAACTGCAGTTCGTGCTGCGCAACGCGCTGGTGGATATTCGCTGGGTGCCGGACATCCTGTCGATGCAGATCCTGTCCAACAAGATCATCTCCTTCCTTGGCATGCCGGCGCTGGACCTGAACCAGCCGGTGGCGGCC
>JAEVZY010000236.1 GCA_023392035.1 Pseudomonadota bacterium
CTGACGCGCAAGGCGCTGGCGCGCATGGCCGACGTATCCGAGCGTCACATCGCCATTGTGGAAACCGGGGTGGGCAATGCCTCCATCCAGTTCCTGCGGCAACTGACCCTGGTGCTCAATTGCAGCCTGGCCGAGATGATCGGCGATGAAACCGCTTCCTCCCCCGAGTGGCTGATGATCCGCGAGATCCTGCGCGGACGGCCCGAGGAAGAGCTGGCCAGCGCCCGTGGCGCCTTGGCCGAACTGTTCGAAACCCCCACCAGCGAAGCCGCGCGCCGCCAGCGCGTGGCCCTGATCGGCTTGCGCGGCGCCGGCAAATCCAGCCTAGGCCAGATGCTGGCCGACAACTGGATGGTGCCCTTCGTCGAATTGAACCGCCAGATTGAAGTCCAGGCCGGCTGCAGCATCGCCGAAATCCACGCCCTCTACGGTCCCAATGCCTATCGCCGCTATGAATACCGGGCGCTGGAAGAAGCCATCCGCCGCTTTCCGCGCGCGGTGATTGCCACGCCGGGCGGCATCGTTTCCGAGCCGGCCACCTTCAATCTGCTGCTCTCGCATTGCTACACGGTCTGGCTCCAGGCCAGCCCGGAAGAGCACATGAGTCGCGTGGTCGCCCAAGGCGACAAGCGGCCCATGGCCGGCAACAGCGAAGCGATGGACGACTTGCGCCACATCCTGGAAAGCCGGGCCGAGTTCTATTCCAAGGCCGACCTCAGCTTCGACACCAGCGAAATCACCCAGGAGGCGGCCTTCATGGGCCTGGTGGATGAATTGCGCGGCAAGGTGCTGATGCAGGAGAAGCTGCAGGCTTGACCCTCGACTTCGCATGCAATATAGTGCTTCAACACCCCATCGCTGCAATATATTGCCCCTGAGGATTCCATGTCCGATTCCGCCGTTTCCTACCAGACCGCACCCGACCGATACCGCCACTGGAGCATGCGTTGCGAGGGGCCGATCGCCACGCTGACCATGAATGTGGATGAAGACGGCGGCTTGCGCGAAGGCTACAAGCTCAAGCTCAATTCCTATGACCTCGGGGTCGATATCGAGCTGCACGATGCCGTGCAGCGCATCCGCTTCGAACATCCGGAAGTGCGCACCGTGGTCATCACTTCCGGGCGCGATCGCATCTTCTGTTCCGGCGCCAATATCTTCATGCTGGGCAAGTCCAGCCACGCCTGGAAAGTCAATTTCTGCAAATTCACCAATGAAACCCGCAATGGCCTGGAAGATTCCAGCCGCCATTCGGGCCTGAAATTCATCGCCGCCGTGAATGGCGCCTGCGCCGGCGGCGGCTATGAACTGGCCGCGGCCTGCGATGAGATCGTGCTGGTGGATGACCGCTCTTCCTCGGTCAGCCTGCCGGAAGTGCCGCTCCTGGGCGTTTTGCCCGGCACTGGCGGCCTGACGCGCCTCACCGACAAGCGCCATGTGCGCCATGACCACGCCGATATTTTCTGCACCACCTCCGAAGGCGTGCGCGGCCAGCGCGCCAAGGACTGGCGCCTGGTCGACCATATCGCCAAGCCGGCCCAGTTCGCGCAAACGGTGCAGGAACGGGCGCAGGCACTGGCCGCGCAAAGCGACCGCCCGCAAGACGCCAAGGGGATTGCGCTGCTGCCGCTGGAATGCGAGCAAAGCGCAGACGCGATCCAGTGGCAGCATGTGAACGTCGCCATTGACCGCAAGGCGCGCACCGCCACCATTACCGTCAAGGCGCCCTCGGGACAGCAGCCTGCCGATACGGCCGCGGTACAAGCCCTCGGCTGCAAATGGTGGCCCCTGCAAACGGCGCGCGAACTGGACGACGCCATCCTGCATCTGCGCACCAATGAAGCGGAAATCGGCACCTGGCTCCTGAAGACCACCGGCGAGGCGCAAGCCATGCTGCAGATGGATGCCTTCCTGCTTGCCAACCAGGAGCACTGGCTGGTGCGCGAGACCTTGGGGCTCATGCGCCGTACGCTGGCGCGCCTGGACGTTTCTTCGCGCAGCCTGTTTGCGCTGATCGACGAAGGCAGTTGCTTCGTCGGCACCCTGGCCGAACTGGCCCTGGCCGCCGACCGCAGCTACATGCTGGCGCTGCCGGATACGCCGGAAAAGGCGCCGCGCCTGGCGCTGTCCGACATCAATTTCGGCCCCTTGCCGATGGTGAACGGCCAGTCGCGCCTGGCGCGCCGCTTCTATGAAGAAGAGCCGGCCATGGCCGCCGTGCGCGAAGTGCGCGGCCAACTGCTGGACAACGAGCAAGCCATGGCCCTGGGCCTGGTCACCGCCAATCCGGATGACCTGGACTGGCACGATGAAATCCGCCTGGCGGTGGAAGAACGCGCCGCCATGTCGCCCGATGCGCTCACCGGCATGGAAGCCAACCTGCGCTTCAACGGCCGCGAAACCATGGAGACCCGCATCTTCGGCCGCCTCTCCGCCTGGCAGAACTGGATCTTCATCCGTCCCAATGCAGTGGGCGAGCTGGGCGCCTTGAAGGTCTACGGCAGCGGCAACAAGGCGCAGTTCGATCCGCAGCGCGTATAAGGTCCACGCAAAAGCGCGCACGCAAAAGCACACACAGAAAACAGACACAGAGGACGACCGTGAGCTCCATCAACTACAGCGAAAAGATTCCCAACAACGTCAACCTGTCGGAAGACCGCGCCCTGCAGCGCGCGCTGGAACACTGGCAGCCCAACTACCTGCAATGGTGGCGCGACATGGGTCCGGAAGGCGCGATGGATTACGACGTCTACCTGCGCACCGCCATCAATGTCACGCCCGAAGGCTGGGCCCATTTCGACTACGTGAAAATGCCGGACTACCGCTGGGGCATCTTCATGGCGCAAGCCGAAGAAGGCCGCAAGGTGAACTTCGGCGAGCACAAGGGCGAAGCCGCCTGGCAGGACGTGCCGGGCGAGCACCGCGCCAACCTGCGGCGCATGATCGTGACCCAGGGCGATACCGAGCCGGCCTCGGTGGAGCAGCAGCGCCACCTGGGCCTGACCGCGCCTTCCAACTACGACTTGCGCAATCTGTTCCAGATCAACGTGGAAGAAGGCCGCCACCTGTGGGCCATGGTCTATCTGCTGCACAAATACTTCGGCCGCGATGGCCGCGAAGAAGCGGAAGAACTGCTGCAGCGCAATTCCGGCGACCAGGACAAGCCGCGCATCCTCGGCGCCTTCAACGAGAAGACCCCGGACTGGCTGGCCTTCTACATGTTCACCTACTTCACCGACCGCGACGGCAAGTTCCAGCTGTGCGCCTTGGCTGAATCCGGCTTCGATCCGCTCTCGCGCACCACGCGCTTCATGTTGACCGAAGAAGCGCATCACATGTTCGTCGGCGAATCCGGCGTGGCACGGGTGCTGGCGCGCACCGCGCAAGTGATGAAGGAACACGGCGTGGAAGATCCGAAAGAGGTGCGCAAACTGGGCGTGATCGACCTGCCCACCATCCAGCGCTATCTGAATTTCCATTTCGCCGTCACCATCGACTTGTTTGGCGCCGACCAGTCTTCCAACGCCGCCACCTTCTACGCCACCGGCTTGAAAGGCCGCTTCGAGGAAACCAAGCGCGACGATGACCACCTGTTGAAGGATCACAGCTACAAGATCCTGGACGTGGTGGATGGCAAGCTGGTCGAGCGCGAAGTGCCGATGCTGAATTCGCTCAATGAAGTGCTGCGCGACGATTACATCCGCGATTCGATTGCGGGCGTGAACCGCTGGAACAAGGTGCTGGAGAAAAACGGCTCCAGCTTCCGCCTGCAGACGCCGCACAAGGCTTTCAATCGCAAGATCGGCAGCTTCTCCAACCTACGCGTCTCGCCCCAGGGCCAGCCGATCTCGGAAAGCGAATGGCAAGCCAATGTCCGTGAGTGGCTGCCGACCGAGGAGGACCGTGCCTTCGTCGCTTCGCTCATGGGACGGGTGGTGGAGCCGGGCAAGATGGCCAACTGGATCGCGCCGCCGCCGGTGGGCATCAACCGCCAACCCATCAATTTCGAGTACGTACGTTTCAATTGATTGAATGAACGCTCCTGACACGCACCTTCGCCAGCACCTGATCGACCCCGAGGTATGCATACGCTGCAATACCTGCGAAGAGACATGTCCGATCGATGCCATCACGCATGACGAACGCAACTATGTGGTCGATCCGGCGATCTGCAACGGCTGCAACGCCTGCATTTCGCCTTGCCCGACCGGTTCGATCGACAACTGGCGCACGGTGTTGCGTGTCAAGGCCTACAGCATTGCGGAGCAACTGAGCTGGGACGAATTGCCGGCGCAAGGCGAAGTGCCGGAAGTCGGCGAGGCGCAAGCGGAAACCGCCGCAGATGCCAGCGCAGAATCGCAGCAAGCCGGCGCCATGCCCGCGCCCGAACTGCAGCAGGTGAATGCCGCCACCAGCGGCACTTCCCCCGTACCGCCATGGTCGGCCGCGCACCCCTATCTGCAGCTCTACGGCTTGAAGAAACCTGTAACGGCGACGGTGGCCGGCAACTTCCGCCTCACCGCGCCAGATGCCGAAAGCGACATCCGCCACATCGTGCTGGATTTCGGCACCCGGTTCTTCCCGATCCTTGAGGGGCAATCGATCGGCATCGTCCCGCCCGGCGTGGATGCCCAGGGCAAGCCGCATTACCTGCGCATGTATTCGGTGGCCAGCCCGCGCGATGGCGAGCGCGAGGGTTACAACAACCTGTCCTTGACCGTGAAGCGGGTGGAGACGGATTACGACGGCAATCCGGTCAAGGGCGTGGCTTCAAACTACCTGTGCGACCTGCAAAAGGGCGACACGGTGCAGGTCACCGGACCGTTCGGCACCAACTTCCTGATGCCCAATCACGCCGGTTCCAACATCCTGATGATTTGCACCGGCACCGGCTCGGCCCCGATGCGCGCCATGACCGAGCATCGCCGCCGCATGATGGTCAAGGGCCATCCGCTGGAAGGCAAGCTGACCCTGTTCTTCGGCGCGCGCCGGCCGGGCGAGCTGCCTTACTTCGGCCCGCTGCTGAAGCTGCCGCCGCAATTCATCGACATGCACCTGGCTTTTTCGCGCGTGCCGAATGAGCCGCGCACCTACGTGCAAGACCTGATCCGCGCCGCCGGCGAACGCGTGGCGGAGCTGCTCAAGAGCGATACCTACGTCTATATCTGCGGACTGAAAGGCATGGAAGCGGGGGTGATGGCGGCGCTGGCCGAAGTCTGCGCCGGCTGCCAACTGGATTGGCCGAGTCTTCACGCGCGCATGATCGAAGAGGGGCGCTTCCACGTGGAGACCTACTGAGGCGGCGCTTGGGATTCAATCGTTTGCGGAAAGTGTTGTTCGGCAATTCATCGGTTCCATGGAACACAGGATTGGTTAGCGGCACATACCGGGCCCTATTCCAACGGAGCCCGTCATGGCCAACGTCACCAGCACTTCGCGTCCTGCATTCCCGAGCGGCGCGGCGGTGCTTGAATCGACCTCCCTTTCGATCAACATCCAGTCCGCGCTGGTGCATGGCGAATCCGATCTGCACTGCTACGTCGAGAGCGTGACGATCGAACTGAGGACCAAGACCTTCCTGCACTGCTGGGACAATCAGGCGGTCGATACTGACGGCATCGAACCGGGCGCCGAAATCTTCGGCGGCATGATGGCCAGAGCCTGCCAGGGACTGCCGGAGACGGAATTCCAATCGGCGCAATTTGCATTGCTGCTGCACATGAGCGTCAAGCTTTCTCATCGTCTGGAACTGTCGGCGCAACGCCAATCCGCGTTCAATCACATCATCGGCAATGCCTCGATGGATTTTGTGCAGATGCAGGGCGCGGTGTTTGAATTCTTCGACTGGAAGCGCAGCGCAATGCCCAAGCCGGTACCGGTCGAGCAAGCCAGCGCTCCGGTTTATCCGGAAATTCATCCCCGCTTTGAAGACCTTCCGGTCAAGGAACTGAAGCTGCCGCCGAGCCCGCCGCAAGCGCAGCCGGTCAAGGAGCAGTCGAAACCACCGAAAAAGGCGGTGGTACTGCCCGAACTGAAGCTGCCTGAAGTGAAACTGTCCGAGTTCAAGCTGCCCAAAGTGACACTGCCGAAGATCGAGTTGCCAAACATCGAGCCGTCGAAACTCGCGCAGCCAAAACGGAAGGCAGCGCGCCTGCCTTCCTTCAAATTTCCGCGCATCGGCAAAGCCGCAGCCAAGGCCGTGGCCGCCGCCAAGCGTGGCATCTACCAAAGTGTTTCGGGCGTCGGCAGCAGGGTGAAGAACAGCTTCTACATCGGCCCACTGAATAACGCCTGGCAGGCTGCCAAACGCGGCATCCTGAACGGTGCTTCGGACGTGGCGACCAGGCTGAAAAGCAGCTTCTACATTGGCCCTTTGAACGACGCCTATCAGGCCGTCAATCGCGCCGCCTGGCTGGGCAAGCATGCCGTCATGGATGCCGCCTCCGCAGTTGCCCGCGGCGCGAAAGGCCTCTGGAACGGTGCAAAGCAACTGTTCAGTGGTTACGATCGCGTCTGATCGCTCGCTACAATCCAAACGTCCGCAGCATCGCAGCCGTCACCCGCTGACGGCTGCTGAAATACTCCTTCCACGGGTCTTCCTTCAGCGCCGCCAGCCGGCGACGCACGCTCTCGATATTGAAATGGTCCGACTTCAGGTCGGGCCGCAATTCATCCCAGGCCAGCGGCACCGACACCGGCGCGCCGGGGCGGGCACGGGTGGAGAAGGCCGCAATCGCGGTGGCTTCCCAGTCGTTGCGCAGATAATCCACAAAGATCTTTCCGCCGCGCTTTTTCTTGGCCATGTTGGCGATGAAGCGATCCGGCAGATGCGCTTCCAGGTGCAGGGCCACTGCGCGTGAGAAGGGCTTGATCACATCCCAGTCGCGTTCCGGCTTGATCGGCACCACCACATGCAAGCCCTTGCCGCCGGTGGTCTTCACGAAGCTCTGCAAGCCCAGTTCGTCCAGCAGGGCGCGCGTCAGCTGGGCGCCTTCGATCACCTGTCGCCACTCCACATCCGGGCCGGGGTCCAGATCGAAGATGATGCGGTCGGCAATGTTCAACTGCCTGCCATGCGCACCCCAGGTGTGGATTTCCATCACGCCCATCTGCACCAGGCCGATCAGGGACGGCAGCCTGGTGACGGTCATGTAAAGCTCGCTGCTTTCTTCATCCGCCACTTCGATGCGCTCCACGTCCTTGGGCGTGGTTTCGTTGGCATGCTTCTGGAAGAAACAATATTGGCCGGCCTTGCCGCCTTTGCCGTTGCTGGACGGGCAGCGAAACAGCGTCAGCGGCCTTTGCTTCAGGTGCGGCAGTATCCATGGCGCGATGTCTTCGTAGTACTGGGCCAGCGCCAGCTTGGTGAGGCCGGTGCCTTCGAACATCTCGCGTCCCGGATGGGTCAGGCGCACGCCGGCCACCCTCGCTTCATCCACGCCACGGCTGTTCTTGCGCACGGCGACCGGCGGCTTGGCGGTCGTCGCGGCGGGCGTTTGCAGGGCTTGCTCGCGCCGGATCTCGGTCGGTTTCTTGTCTTCGCGCAGGCCAATGAAGCTGGAATGGCGCACATTGCCGTCGCCGGTCCATTCGCCAAAGCGCACCTCGGCCACCAGTTTCGGTTCCACCCAATGCACGCCGCGCGCGTCGGCGCCGGTGGGCGGCTTGTGGAAGTGCGGCTTGGCCGTTTCCAGCTTGCTGACTTGCTTCCAAACCTTGGCCAGAGTCTGCTCGTTGAATCCGGTGCCGACCTTGCCGCTGTACAGCAGCTCGCCGGCATCGTTGTAGACGCCCAGCAGCAGCGCGCCGAAATGCGAGCGGCTGCCTTCCGGATCGGTAAAGCCGCCGATCACGAATTCCTGGCGCAGCGCGCATTTCACCTTCAGCCAATCGCGGCTGCGCATGCCATGGTAGGGACCGTCGGCGCGCTTGCTGATGATGCCTTCCATCTGGTTGGCGCAGACCTGGGCATAGACCTCCGGGCCATGGCCCTGGATGTGCTCGGAAAACAGCAGCGGGCCGGACTTGGGCTGGTCCTGCATCAATTCGCGCAGCAATTGCTTGCGCTCGGCCAGCGGCGACTTGCGCAGGTCCACGCCATCCAGATACATCAGGTCGAACAGATAGCAGGACAGGCTGACCTTCTGCCCGGCGCGCGCCCAGTTCTGCAAGAGCTGGAAGCTGATGCGGCCGGCCTCGTCCAGCGCCACCACTTCGCCATCCAGCCAGGCCTGGCGCGCGGGCAGGCCTTCGCAGGCCCGCGCCAGGCTGGCCCACTTGCTGGTCCAGTCATTGCCGGCGCGGGTGAACAGGGTGGCGTGGCCGTCTTTCAGGCGCACCAGCACCCGGTAGCCATCGAATTTGAACTCGTTGAGCCAGTCATCGCTCTCGGGCGCCGCCTCGACCAGAGTCGCCAATTGCGGTTTCATGCTGGCCGGCATGGCGGCTTTGACGGCGCGGCGCAGGCGTTGCGGATCGCTGATGGAGGCGGCACTGGCCGCAGGCGCAGACTTTTTGCCGGCCAGCCGACGCCGCTTGCCCTGCATGCCGGACAATACGCTGTCCGGTTCCAGCGCAGTGATTTCGGCCTGCTCGCCGCTGCGCGCGTATTCGTCACGCTCCTTGATCAGCAGCCAGTTCTCCTTGCTGCCGTCGCGCGTGTGCATGCGCACCAGCGCCCAGCGGCCCGACAGTTTTTCGCCTTCCAGCTCGAACTTCAGATTGCCCTTTCGCAAACCCTCATGCGGATCGCCGACGGGGCGCCAAGTGCCGCGGTCCCAGACAATCACATGGCCGCCGCCATATTCGCCGGCCGGAATGTCGCCTTCGAAGCTGGCATAGCCAAGCGGGTGGTCTTCCACATGCACCGCCAGGCGCTTTTCCGCCGGATCGAAATTCGGACCCTTGGGGATGGCCCAGCTCTTGAGCACACCGTCCAGCTCCAGCCGGAAGTCGTAATGCAGGCGGCGCGCGGCATGGCGCTGCACCACGAAAGACAGCGCTTCCCCCGGCGCCTCAACCACCCCGCGCGGTTCGGGCGTGCTCTTGAAGTTGCGCTTCTGCCAGTATTTTTGCAGTCCCATGCGATGCAGACTGGCGTGGGCCGACACTGTTCCCGCAATACAAGGTGGGCTTGCTGGCGCTCAGTTGCGTGATCGCTTCATTCCTGCAGCGGCGCCTGGCCGGCGCCCATGCTGCAGATGGCCTCCACCAGCTCGCGCGCGTATTGCGGCAGGGTGTCGAGGTTCTGCACCAGCACGCTGCGCTCGCGCACAGCCCAGGGTTCGGCCAGCTCCACCAGTGCCAGCTTGGTGGTCCTGGACAGCCGCAGCGCCGCCGACCACGGCAGCACGCCGATGCCGACCCCGGCTTCCACCATGCGGCACATGGCTTCGAAGCCGCGCACCTGGATGCGCAATTGCAGAGTCTGGCCGCTTTCGGCCACGATGCGATTCAGAAAGTGCTGCAGGGTGCTGCCTTCATGCAGGCCGATGTGCGGGTAGTCCAGGGTCTGGGTGAAAGAAACCTTGCCTTCCTTGGCCAGTGGGTGCCCCACCGCGGTGGCCAGCACCAGGCGGTCGGTCGAAAAGTTGATGACATGCAGCCCATGCGCCTGGGTCAGGCCGGCGGCAATGCCGATATCGGCCGTGCCTTCCTGCACCCCGCGCACGATTTCCTGGTTCAGCCTTTCTTCCAGCGCCACGTTGATCTGGGGATGGACGGCCAAAAACTGCCCCAGCACCTGCGGCATGAATTCGGTAACGGCCGTGGTGTTGGCGAAGATGCGGATATGGCCCTTGATGCCATTGTTATATTCCTGCATCTCGCTCTTCAGGCGCTCCACCTGCTGCATGATCTGCTGGGCGTTCTTGAGCAGCGTCTCGCCGGCTGGCGACAACTGCACACCCTTGCTTTCGCGGTACAGGAGGCGCATGCCGAAGCGGGCTTCCATCTCCTTCATGCGGGCGCTGGCGGCGGCCAGCGACATGTGCACGCGCTCGGCCGCCCGCGTCATGCTCTTTTGCTCGGCAATCTGGATAAACAGGCGCAGGTCGGTCAGGTCAAACATGGCAAAGCGGAAATGGGGTCAGGTACTCAAGTGTATCGGATGCGACTTCCGATAACGCACACCCCCTCCCGGCTGAAGCCCCCCTTCAGCAAATCTGAATTGTCAGGGATTCCCGCCAGGCCGAGAATCCCGCTTGCTAAATGAGGAACACATGGACAAGGAAGCCTTTGACCTGAGCCTGCTGAAACAGTGGGTAGGCAAGACCGAAACCCTGGCCGATACGGTGGATGCGGTGCGCATCGCCGCCTTGGCCGCTACCCTGGACAGGGCGGCGC
>JAEVZY010000268.1 GCA_023392035.1 Pseudomonadota bacterium
GGTCACCGTCATGTTGTTGCTGCACGTGCTGGTGTACGCCGGCGCCAAACCCTGGCGGCGGCTGGCAGGGGTGACACTGGACGTTTCCGCCATTACCTATTTTCACCTCACCAGCGATGCCGCCGCGGTGCCCATGTACGCGCTCTACCTCTGGATCGTTTTCGGCAATGGCTTCCGCTTTGGGCAGCGCTATCTTTATTTTTCGCTGGGACTGTCGCTGATCGGGTTTGGCATCGCCATGCTGAGCCTGCCGCAATGGCGCGCCTATCCGAGCCTGGCCTGGGGTTTGTGGATCGGCATGCTGGTGGTGTCGCTCTATGTCTCGCACCTCTTGCGTCGCCTGCAAACGGCGCTCGAATTTGCCGAGTCCGCCAACATGGCCAAGCGCCGCTTCGTGTCTTCCGTATCGCACGAATTGCGCACGCCACTCAACGCCATCATCGGCATGGGCGCGCTCTTGCGCATGACCCGCATGGACCACGAACAGCAGGACATGCTGGTATCTCTGGAAGACGCTTCGCGGCTGATGCTGACCCTGATTGAGGACGTGCTCGATTTTTCCAAGATCGAAGCGGGCAAGGTGACGCTGGAAGCGGTCAACTTCAATCTCGAGGAATTGATGCTGTCTGCCACCAGCGTGTTGCGCTACCAGGCGCTGGGCAAGGGACTCAAGCTGCATCACGAGCTGGCGCCCGGAACGCCGCTGGCGCTGCAAGGTGATCAGCATCACCTGAAGCAGATTCTGGTCAATCTGCTTTCCAATGCCATCAAATTCACCCATACCGGCGAGGTTGCCTGCAATGTGGCTTGCCTGCGCGTCGATGGACCGCAGACCTGGCTGCGCTTCGAAGTCAGGGACACCGGCATCGGGATTCCGCAGGCGGCACAGGCGCGCATTTTTGAAAGCTTTGCCCAAGCCGACGACTCCACCACCCGCCGCTATGGTGGTACCGGACTCGGAACCACCATTGCCAAGCAACTGGTGGAGTTGATGGGGGGGCGTATCGGTGTCATCAGTACGCCGGGCAAGGGCTCGCTTTTCTGGTTCGAACTGCCCTTGTCCTGTCCGCCGGTCGCGCCGGTGCAGGCAGGGCAGGGCAAACCGATCGAAGCGCCGCAACAGGAAGCGCCTGCCATCCCGCTCATGTCCGCACCGCGCGCCCTGCGGGTCCTGGTGGCGGAAGACAATGGCACCAATGCCAAACTGCTGCAGCGCATATTGGAGCGCTCCGGGCACAGCTATGAGGTCGTGCCCGACGGCGAACAGGCGCTGGACCGGTTGACCAGCGCCGAGTTTGACGTTGCCCTGTTCGACATGAACATGCCGGTCCTGTCCGGATTGGACGCGGTCAAGGCTTACCGCTTCATGGCCTCACGCGAACGACGGGTTCCGATTGCCATGTTTTCAGCCGATGCCTCGGTCAGCACCCGCGAAGAATGCCTGCGGGCCGGCGTCGACGCCTATCTCACCAAGCCGATTCAGTTGGACGAGCTGCTTAATACCATGAGTCGCTTGACCGGTGGCGGCCCGGCAAGCTGGCCTACGGCCACACTGTGGCCCAGCCCCGCGATGCCGCGCGCCGATTGCCCGCCGGAGTATTCGTCGCAGCTCGATATTTCGGCACTGGACGACCTCGAAGCCCTGGGCGGCAGTCCGAATTTCCTGAGCAACTTGATAGAAGGCTATATCGAGGACAACCGTCAGTTGATCGAGCGCCTGGACGCCGGCATGGCGGAGCAGCGTTTGCAGGAATGCCATGAGGCGCTGCATGCAATGAAGGGCTCGGCAGTCAGTCTTGGCGCCATCGGCATGCGCCGTTTGTGTGAAGAGATCGAAAGAATGGACCCGAAAGATCTTTTCCGCTTGCGGCTATCAATAGGGGAGCGCTGCAACGCTGTCTTTGAGGCGCTGTGTGTTGAACTCAAACGTAGGTGCGGAAAAAATGAAACTCGTATTAAGGATAATGGAAACGGCCGACCTACAGCGCGGAGCACTTGAGACGCTGCCTTTCATGGAAAGGATGTTGGCAGGACATGGAACGCGCAATGACTATCGGCGCTTCCTGCTCGATCTCTACCATGTGGTACGGCATTTTTGCCCCATCATGGCCACCGCTGTCGGCCGTTGTGCCGACGAGTATGAAGACTTGCGCCAGCATCTCTACGAGTCGATATCGGATGAGCGGGATCACGAAAAGCTGGTGGCTGAAGATCTGGAAGACCTGCTGGGCGAGCCCGGCTATCCGGAGCTGCATCAACCCAGCCCGCCAGTGCGGGCCATGATAGCGGCCAATTATTTCAACGTGGATCGCGGCAATCCCTGGGCGGTGCTGGGTCTGCTCTATGTGCTGGAGTTCATTGCAAGCTGCTATGCCGGCACGTTGGCGGACAGCCTTGCCGAAGCCATTGAAAATTCAGATTCCTGCTACCGCTTCCTGGCATCCCATGCCAGCCTGGACCAGCATCACGTGGCCCGATTGCACGCTCTGATGGAGAAAATCTCCGATCAGCACGCGCAGCAGGCGATCCTGCTTTCAACCGAACTCAACTTCTACTTGTTCCGCCAATGGATTCATTACCTTGGCGAGCACGGCCGCGGCTGAGCCTTGCGCCTGGCGGTCTTCAGCCTGGCGGTCTTCATACTGCTGGCGCAGCTGGGCTTTGACCAGGCGCTGCATCATGCGCAGGTCGCGGTCTTTCAGTTGCAGTGCGGCGTCGGCCCAGGCGCCGCATATGCTCATCAGCTCTTCAAACGAAATCGGATTGGAGAATTCACGGCAGCGAAAGATGCCGTGCATGCCATTGGCGCGCTTGCGATTCTCAATCATGTAATCCGTGACGGCCTGGCGGCCTTCGCCTTTGGGCACCACCAGGTCGATCAGGCCCAGGTCCTTCAATTCCCTCGCACTGTAGAGCTCACCGCTGGAGATCATCTTTTCGGCGGCCTTCGCACCCAGGCGGCGTGACAGGATGCTGTACGCGCCCATGCCGGGAAACAGGTTGAACAGGATTTCTGGAAAGCCCATCCTGGCCTGCTCTTCGGCGATCAGGATGTCGCTGGTGAGCGCGCATTCAAAACCGCCGCCCAGGGCATCGCCTTCGATCAGGGAAATGGTGGTGGCGGTACCGTCGTAATGGCAAAGCCGTTCCCATGCCGGCACCACGCAGGCACGGGCGTAATCGAGCAAGGCTTGCCGGTCGCGCGCCTTGATCAACATGACGAACAAGGCCAGGTCGCCGCCAAAATTGAACACGCCCGGATGGCCGGACGCGACCACTTGATACTCGATAGGGAACACCTCGCCATCCGCCCAGCCTTGGTGACGATTGGCCTTGAAGTGCTTGTCGCGCTTGGCGAGTTCATTCAAGAGACCGAGCGTGAAGCAGGCGCGGCCGTGGGGTTTGAGCCGGGTCCACGCAGAGCGCGTGTCGAGCTCATAGTCCAAAGATATCTGTGCGAATTCCGGGGTGATGGCGGCCAATCCAAACTGCGGCTGCAGAATTTGCGCGCTTGCGATGGCGTTCATGACTCATCTCCTGTGGTTGTTTTGCAGCCTGCAGTAGAGCAGTCCTCGATGCAAAGCGGGAGAGGTATCAATACGCGCGCGAATCGGGCTAATTACGGTTTTCCAGTCCGCGAATTTGGGGGAGAATTTCACACATTTTACGTTTCGAATTTGCGCCGTTTGAGCCCGAATTTCGGCCGGAAGCAGGCCACTGCGGCCCACAGTAGCTGCTACCGTCCCCGGGTTCCGGCGAGCTCAAAAACAGTGTTCGGGCGCAGGAAAGCTCTTGTCTTTCACCGCTGCCACATAGGCGCCGACGGCGCCGGCGATGCTGTCCTGTCCGTCCATGAAATTGCGCACGAACTTGGCCTTGTGGCCGGGGAATACGCCCAGCATGTCATGCATCACCAGCACCTGACCCGAGCAATCGGGACCGGCGCCTATGCCGATGGTGGGAATGCTGAGCAACTCGGTGGTCTCGCGACCCAGGGCGGCCGGGATGGCTTCCAGCACCAGCAGGGTGGCGCCGGCTTCCTGCACCGCCAGGGCGTCGGCCTTGAGGCGCGCGGCATCTTCTTGAGTTTTTCCCTGCACCTTGTAGCCGCCCAGCGCATGCACCGACTGCGGCATCAAACCCAGGTGGGCGCAGACGGGCACCGAACGCTCCACCAGGAAGCGGATGGTTTCGGCCACCCAGGCGCCGCCTTCGATCTTCACCATCTGTGCGCCGGCCTGCATCAGCTTGACCGCGTTGTCGAAGCCGGCTTGCGGCGTGCTGTAGCTGCCGAAGGGCATATCGGCAATCAGGAAAGCGGTCTTGTTGCCGCGCGCCACGCTGGCCGTGTGATAGGCCACGTCTTGCAGGGTCACCGGCAGCGTGCTGGTCTGGCCCTGGCACACCATGCCCAGCGAATCGCCCACCAGCAGGGTTTCGACGCCGCAGCCATCCATCAAGGCCGCGAAGCTGGCGTCGTAGCAGGTAAGCATGGTGATTTTCTCGCCCTTGGCCTTCAACTCGAACAGGGTGGGAATCGTGACCGCTTTCTTCCTGGGTTCCTGCAGATAACCGGACATGGCTCTTACTCTCCAATGCTGAAAAACTCGCGTTTGCCGCGCATAGTGCGGATACGCTCCAAAAGCATGAGGAAATCCTCGTCCCGCGCGATCGGGTTGAGGTTTTCGGTGTTGACGATCAGGAGCGGCGCCGCTTCGTAATGATAGAAATAGCGGCTGTAGCTTTCGCACAGCCGGTACAGATAGTCTTCGGAAATTCCGCTCTCCATGGCGATGCCGCGCTTTTGCACGCGCTCGACCAGGGTCTCGGGCTGGGCCTGCAGGTAGATCACCAGATCCGGTTGCGGCGCTTGCGGCCGCAGTTGATCGTAGAGCTGGCGATACAGATGAAGTTCGTCGTCGGCCAGCGTGAGGCTGGCAAACAGCGGGTCCTTGTCCAGCAGGAAGTCGGAAATGATGGGCGCGCTGAAGAGGTCGGTCTGCGTCAGGTCGCGCAACTGGTTGACCCGCTGGAACAGGAAGAACAATTGGGTCGGCAGCGCATAGCGTGCCGAGTCGCGATAGAACTTTTGCAGGAAGGGATTTTCCTCCGGCAGTTCCAGCAGCAACTGCGCGTTGGCGGCCTGTGCCAGTTTTCGGGCGAGCGAAGTCTTGCCGGCGCCGATCGGTCCTTCGACCACGATGTAGCGCAAAGTCTCGAGGTTCATGAGCGGAAAATGAAGTAGACCGCGCCCACCAGGCACAGCGCGGCCCAGAGGTAATCCAGCTTCAGCGGCTGCTGCATGTAGAGCACTGCAAAGGGCACGAAGACGGTCAGTGTAATCGCTTCCTGCAAAATCTTGAGCTGGGCCAGCGACAGGCTGGTATAGCCAATGCGATTGGCCGGCACCTGCAGCAGGTACTCGAACAGGGCGATGGTCCAGCTGATCAGCGCCGCGACCCACCATGCCCGATTGGACAGGGTCTTCAAATGGCCATACCAGGCGAAGGTCATGAACACATTGGAGAGAGTCAACAGACCCACGGTTTGCAATATGGTCGTATTCAACATGGGACAGGGCTTGATGTGTCAGGCAAGACGTTCGATCTGCTGGCCGGCAGTGGCGCCCAGCAGATCGCGCACCGCGCCGCGGCCGGGAATCAGGAGATCGGGATCGATCTCCACCAGCGGCAGCAGGACGAAGGCGCGTTGATGCATGCGCGGATGCGGCAGGATCAGTTCCGGCGTGTCCATGGTCACGTCCTGCATCATCAGCAGATCGAGGTCGAGCGTGCGCGGCGCATTGCGATAGAGCCGCTCGCGGCCCCAGGCCTGTTCGATTCCCATCAGGGCCGCCAGCAGATCATGTGGCCCGAGCGTGGTGGCAATGCGGGCCACGGCGTTCAGATAATCGTCGCCGCCGGCATCCACCGGGGCGCTGCGATAAAGCGAAGATTGCGCCAACAGCCGCGTGCCGGGCAGGGCGGCCAGGCGCGACAGGGCGTCGTGCAGGGCGCTGGCCGGATCGCCAAGATTGGCGCCCAGTCCAATCCAGGCCAGCTTTTCCTGGCTCACGATTGCGCACTCTCCGGCGCCGCCTCGGACGGACCGCCCTGGTCGGGCTTGCGGGTGCGCCGGCGGCGCCGTTTCCTGGCCGCGCCTTCATCGCCCTGTTTCTTCGCTTTCTGGGCGATCAGGGCTTCGCGGCCGGGACCATCTGCATTCTGGAACTCGCTCCACCAGTCGCCGATTTCCTGCTCGATCTCACCGGAGGCGCAACGCAGCATCAAAAAGTCGTAGCCGGCGCGAAAGCGCAGATGCTCCAACAGCTTGTAGGGCGACTTGCCCACACGCCGGTCAAAGCGCGGCTGCATGGCCCAGATCTCGCGCATGTCGGCCGCGATCTTGCGCTGGATGGCCAAGGTGTCGGTTTGGGTTTCCAATACATCGTCGGCGGCCAGGTGCAGCGCCGGCAGCGAATGTTCGCCGGCCGCTTCATAGGCTTTCCACTTCTCCAGCACCTGGTGCCACAGCAGCGAGGCAAACAGGAAGCCGGGCGATACCGGCTTGCCCTGGCGCACGCGTTCGTCGGTATTGGCCAGTGCCAGCCGCACGAACTTTTCGCCCAGCGGCTGTTCCAGCACCACGTCCAGGAGCGGCAGCAAGCCATGGTGCAGGCCTTCCTTGCGCAACTGCGTCAGGCAGGCCATGGCGTGGCCCGACAGCAGCAGCTTGAGCATTTCGTCGAACACGCGCGCGGCCGGCACGTTGTTGACCAGCGGCGCCATCACCTGGATCGGTTCGCGCGTGGCCTGGTCGATTTCAAACTTGAGCTTGGCGGCAAAGCGCACCACGCGCAGCATGCGCACCGGGTCTTCGCGATAGCGTGCTTCGGGCGGACCGATCATGCGCAGCTTTTTGGCGCGGATGTCGGCAATGCCCTGGTGGTAATCGAGCACCGTCTGCGCCGCCGGATCGTAGTACATGGCGTTGATGGTGAAGTCGCGCCGCACCGCGTCTTCATGTTGCTCGCCGAAGGTGTTGTCGCGCAGCACGCGCCCGTGTTCGTCCTTCGGTGCGTCGCCGGCGGCGGCGCCGCGGAAGGTGGTGACTTCGATCAGTTCCTGGCCGAACATCACATGCACGATCTGGAAGCGGCGGCCGATGATGAAGGCGCGCCGGAACAGTTTCTTGACTTCTTCCGGCGTGGCGTTGGTGGCGACGTCGAAGTCCTTGGGCTTGACGCCCAACAGCAGGTCGCGCACCGCGCCGCCCACCAGGAAAGCCTTGAAGCCGGCCTGTTGCAGGGTCTGGGTCACGCGCAGCGCATGCGAGGACACCAGGCCCGGATCGATGCCGTGTTCCTTGGGCCCCAGCACCACGGGTGCGGTAGCGGAGGCCGGGTCTTGTTTCTTGCCCAGTATGCGGCGGATAAGCTTTTTGATCATGCGAACAGGTTCATAACGGCCCAGCCATGCTGCAAGGCGTGCGCGCGCAGCTTTTCATTGGGATTGGTCGCAACCGGATCGGTCACAACCGACAACAGCGGCAAGTCGTTGTGCGAGTCGCTGTAAAAGGTGCTGCGTTCGAATTGTGCCAGTGTTGTGCCGCGGCTTTGCAGCCAGTCATGCAAATGCTTGACCTTGCCTTCGCCGTGGGTGGGTGCACCCTTGATCCTGCCGGTGATATTGCCGGCGCTGTCGGTTTCGGGTTCGGCCGAAATCAGGTGATCGACGCCGAAACAGGCGGCGATCGGGCCGGTGACGAAGCTGTTGGTGGCGCTGATGATGGCGGTCAGGTCGCCGGCGCGCTTGTGCTTTTCCACCAGGGCCAGCGCCTGCGGCTTGATCGGCAGGATCACTTCCTGCATGAACTGGCGATGCCAGAGATCGAGCTGGGTGCGCGGGAACCTGGCCAGGGTGTCGAAGGCGAAATGCAGATAGGCCACCGGGTCCAGGGTGCCGGCCAGATATTGCTCGAAGAATTCGCGGTTGCTGCGCTCGAAGCTTTCACTGTCGACCGCGCCCAGGCGCACCAGGAATTGCCCCCATTCGAAGTCGGAATCGACCGGAAGCAGCGTGTAGTCAAGATCGAAAATTGCCAGGTTCATCGAAGGTCCTGCAAGTCTCCCTGTTCCAGCAACTGCTTGAGCAGCGGCAGGGTCACCGGGCGTTTGGTTTCCAGCGAATAGCGGTCCAGCGCATCCAGCAGCGCGGAGAGCGACGCCATGTCGCGACGATAATGCGTAATTAGCCAGGGCAGGAGGCCGGGCGCGGGCTCAAAGCCGCGGCGCTTGGCGGCCACCTCCAGGGCCGACAGTTTTTCTTCATCGGTCAGACCTTGCACATGGTAGACCAGTCCCCAGCCGAGCCGGGTGCGCAAGTCTTCGCGCAGGGCAAGACCGGCCGGCGGCGCGTCGCCCGCCGAGACCATGACGCCGCCCTGTTCGCGCACCTGGTTGAACAGGGCGAAAGCCGCCACTTGCTGTTCCGGCGTCAACTGCTGCACATCATCCAGCAGCCACAGGCCGATCGCCGGAACATGAATGAATTGATCGAGGCTGCAATCCGGTCCCAGCAAGCGCGCGCTGTCGGCGGCTTGGCGCGCCGCATTGAGCAAATGGCTCTTGCCGGAACCCGGCTCGCCCCACAGGTAGACAAAACGCTGGTCGAGCTGCTTCGGGCCGGGCGCGGCCAGCTGAGGCAGCAGGCTCAATAGCTCGGCGTTGCGTCCGGTGACGAAGGTGGAAAATTCCTGCCGGTTGAGTTCGGCGATGTCCAACAACAGCTGTCTCATTGTTCCGCTTGCGAATAAAAGCTGCTGTTACGGTACTGTGCGCGCAGTTGGCGCCAGGCCACCGACAGCACCGCCGACGCCGGCAAGGCCAGCAGCACGCCGGTAAATCCGAATAGCTGGCCAAATGCCAGCAAGGCGAAAATCACGGTCAGGGGATGCAGGCCGATGCGTTCGCCCACCAGGCGCGGCGTCAGGATGAAGCCTTCCAGCACCTGGCCCAGTCCATACACCACGCTTACCACCAGCAAGGCGTGCGGCACTTCGAATTGCAGCAGTGCCGCCAGGGTCGCCAGTACCAGCCCGAGTCCAAAACCGACATAGGGGATGAACACCAGCAGGCCGGTCAGTATGCCCACCGGCAGCGCCACGTCCAGCCCGGCGATCAGGAGGGCAGCCGAATAATAGACCGCCAGGGCCAGCATCACCAGCAACTGGCCGCGCAGATACTGGGCCAGCAGATTGTCCGTTTCATGCGCCAGCGCACGCACCCGCTCCAGCCAGCGGCGCGGGATGGCATCGGCCGAGCGCGCCAGCACTGCATGCCAGTCCAGCAGCAGATAGAACAGCACCACCGGCACCAGCAGCAGGGTGGCCAGCCAGCCCAGAAGGGCGATGCCGCCGATGCGCACCGAAGCCAGGAGCGATGCCCACATGCCCTGGCTGGCATTGGCGATTTGCTCGGTCAGCAAAAACTTGATGCTCTCCAGGTCGAGCTTGACCGGTACCCCCAGCTCGCGCAGCCAGGGGCCGAAGCTGCTTTCCAGCGAGGACAGCATGCGCGGCACCTGTTCGCGCATCTGCGGCACTTCTTTCTGCAGCACCGGCACCACGATCAGCACCAGCGCCAGCACGATGGCAAACAGGATGACCATCATTATCAGCACAGCCACCACGCGCGGCATTCGAACCGAGCCCAGGCGCAGGCCGGCCAGCCAGTCGACGCCCGGATTGAGCACGTAGGCCAGGATGGCGGCGGCAATGAAAGGCGTCAGCACCGGACCCAGCAGAACCAGCAGGGCCACCAGCAGCGCGCCGAGCGTCATCCACAGAATGGTCTGTTTTTGCTCGGAATCGATCTGGAAGGGCATGGGTTCTTGCGAAAACGAAAAGGGCAGCGATGGTCAGGGG
>JAEVZY010000052.1 GCA_023392035.1 Pseudomonadota bacterium
GCCCCAAACCGGCCCAAGCCTCGCTGCGCCTGTTCTACGCGCTGTGGCCCGAGCCCTCCGTGCGCGCGCAACTGGCGCAACTGCTGACGGGTGTACAAGGGCGACTGGTGCCGGCGGCCAACTTGCACATCACCCTGGCCTTCCTCGGCCAGCAGCCGGTGTCGCGCGTGCCGGCCTTGCTGGAGATTGCGGCCCGGGCCAGTCTGCCCCGCATGAGCCTGGTGCTGGACCACGTCGGTTATTTTCGCCGCCATGGCGTGCTGTGGGTAGGCATGAGCCAGACGCCGCCGGCCCTGCTGGAAGGCCGCGCGCGCCTGGTGGAGATGCTGAACGAGGCCGGCGTGCCCTACGATGCGGGCGGCCGCTTCAAGCCGCACATCACGCTGGCGCGCGACGCCGCCGCGCCGCAGAGCACGACGCTGGCGCCAATCACTTGGGAAGTGCCGGGAAAGGTGGAGCTGGTTTCATCCACCGTGGTGGAGCAGCGTGTGCAATACCAATTGCTGGACCGATCGCAAGCTCATTGGCCGGATCCGTCGCCGAATCAATTACCGGGCAAATCCGCGCCCTGACTGGCCAGTTGCTGCAAGGCCCGTGCCGCGGCGGCAAAGCCAAAGCTGGCCGTCACCGCCACGCTGGAGCCGAAGCCGGCGCAATTCAATCCGGCGATGCCGGCCTGCGCGCTATCGCAGCTCTGGCTTTCGGGATACTTCAGTGGCTCGGTGGAAAACACCGCATCGATGCCGAAGCGGCTTTTCTCTCCACGCGGAAAACCGTGCTTCGAACGCAGGCGCTTGCGCACCTTGGCCAGCAAGGGTTCCTGCTCGGTGCGCGCCAGATCGCGAATTTCGATGCGGGTCGGATCGAGCTGCCCGCCGGCGCTGCCGATGGTCACCAGCGGCAGCCGATGCGCGCGGCACCAGGCAATCAGCGCGGTCTTGGCGGCGGCGTCATCGATGGCATCGATCACATAATCGAAGCCCCCATCCAGCATGCGGCCGACATTCTCTTCGGTGATGAAGTCTTCCACTTGCACCACTTCGCAAAACGGATTGATGAGTGCAATGCGTTGCGCCAGCGCCGTCACCTTGGCCATGCCCAGGGTGTCGGACAAGGCATGCAACTGGCGATTGACGTTGGACTCCGCCACATTGTCGAGGTCGATCATGGTGATGTGACCGATGGCGCTGCGCGCCAAGGCTTCCACCACCCAGGAGCCGACGCCGCCCACACCCACCACGCACACGCGCGAGCGCTGGAAGCGCGCCAGGGCTTGCTTTCCATACAAGCGCGCGACGCCGCCAAATCGACGTTCAAAATCGATATCGTCCAGTGCAGGGACAGCGAGGAGGTGCAGGCTTCGTTCCATGCGGCCATTTTACCGGCAGAAATTTGATGATCGCCGTAAAATAGCGTTCTGCCCATGAAACAAGCGCGCAAGTGCCCCGCATTCCCCCCTTCTTCCAGCTCATTCTTGTCGCAATAGCAGCCCACATGGCGCTGGCGGGCGCCCGGGTGGCCACCGCGCTCTACGCGCTGTCCATGCATGCCTCCGAATTCACGGTTGGCGTTCTGATTGGACTGATTGCTTTTTTTCCCATGTTGCTGGCAGTGCCGCTGGGCCGCTTCACCGATCGCGCCGGCTTCGCCCGGCCGATGGCGCTCGGTTGCGGCGCCATCCTGCTCGGTTGCGCCCTGCCGGCGCTGCTCCCCGGCATGTTGCCGCTGTATGCCTCGGTGATCCTGTTCGGCACCGGCTTCACTTGCGTGCACATCGCGGTCCAGCATGCGGTCGGCGTGCAGAGCACGGCGGAAAACCGCGCCACCAATTTCAGTTGGCTCTCGGCCGGTTTTTCCACTTCCAGTTTTTCCGGCCCGGTATTGGCCGGCCTGCTGATCGACTACACCAATTTTGCTATTGCCTATGCCGCCTTTGCGCTCTCCGGCCTGGCCGGCCTGGCGCTGGTGTGGTTCGGCGCCATTCGCCACATGGACCAGGGCAAGAGCAGCGCCCACCGCCAGCGCGGCGGCACGCTGGAGCTGTTGCGCGATGTCGACCTGCGGCGCATCTACTTCATCGGCATCCTGCTGGCGGCCGCCTGGGATCTGTTCACCTTCGCCATTCCGATCCAGGGCGCGCGCCTGGGCTTTTCCGCCTCCACCATCGGCCTCATCCTCGGTACCTTTGCCGCCGCCACCTTCACCGTGCGCCTGGGCATGCCCATGCTGGCCCGCAAGTACAGCGAATGGCAGGTGCTGACCGGGGCGCTGGTGCTGGCCACGCTGTGCTACCTGCTGCTGCCATTCACGCACAGTGCGATTGCCATCGGTGCAGTAGCCGCGGCACTGGGCGTGGCGCTGGGCACCACCCAACCGAATGTGCTGGCGCTGCTGCACCATGCGGCGCCGCCGGGTCGCGGCGGCGAAGCCATCGGCATCCGCGCCACCATCGGCAATGCCAGCCAGGTGCTGTTGCCGGTGGCCTTCGGCGGGACCGGCGCCGCGCTTGGTATAGTCGGCGTATTCTGGGGCATCGCCGTCATGATGGCGGCCGGCGTACCGGTTGCCGCCCGTCGCGCCCGCAAGAAAACAGGAGAATGACATGTCCGCTGCATTGATCACCCCGGGGCCTGACTTCGATCAGCCAATCGCCGCACTCAAGCACTGTCACGACCGCATCCGCAAGCAATTGCAGACCCTGGAGCGCCTGTTGCAGCACCTGCAGCAGGAGGGGGCATCTGTTGATGCGCAACAAGCAGCCGAAGCGGTCTTGCGCTACTTTAATCAAGCGGCCCCTGCCCATCACGCCGACGAGGAAGAGAACCTGCTGCCCATGCTCAAGTCCACTGCCGCCGATGACGATGCCGCCACGCTGGCCGCCATGATGCCGGTCATCCTGGACGAACATCGCCAGATGGAAGACTGCTGGCAGCGGCTGCAAGCGCAGCTCGAAGCGGTACGCAAGGGTGAGGGCAGCAAGCTCGACGCCGCCGATGTAAAGTGCTTCGTCGAGCTCTACACCAGCCACATGGAAAAGGAAGAAGGCAACATTGCTCCCATGGCCAAGCGCCTGTTCTCCGAAGAGCAGATGCAGCAACTGGGCAATGCCATGCGCGCACGGCGCGGCATACCCTGCGGAGACCAATGATGTCGATCGCCGATATGTCCATCGCTGCCCTGCGGCGCGAATACACCCACGCCAGCCTGTCCGAAAGCGAAGTGGCCGATTCGCCGCTGGCCCAGTTCGCCACCTGGTTCGCCCAGGCGATGAAGAGCGAAGTGCCCGAACCGAATGCGATGTGCCTGTCCACCGTGGCGGCCGACGGCCGGCCTTCTTCGCGCATCGTGCTGCTCAAGGATTTCGACGAACGCGGCTTTACCTGGTACACCAATTTCGAAAGCCGCAAGGGCGATGAGCTGCTGGCCAATCCGCGCGCGGCGCTGCTGTTCTTCTGGCAGCCGCTGGAACGCCAGATCCGCATCGAAGGCAGCGTGCAAAAAGTGAGCGATGCCGAAGCCGATGCCTACTTCGGCATCCGGCCCTTGAAAAGCCGGCTGGGCGCGCTGGCCTCGCAGCAGAGCCGCCCGATCGCCAGCCGCGCAGCGCTGGAGCAACGCTTTCTTGAAATCGAAGAACGGTATGGCGAGTCGCCCCAGCGTCCCGCGCATTGGGGCGGCTACCGATTGACGCCGGAGTATGTGGAGTACTGGCAAGGCCGGCCTTCGCGCCTGCATGACCGTATCGCCTACAGTCTGCAAAGCGATGGCAGTTGGCGCAGGGAGCGACTGCAACCTTAGTCACTCACTGCCCGTCCATTTGGTTGGCAAGTAATTGAACGAAGCATTTGCAAAGCCTGGAGGCGCCGATGTTTTGGGAGAAGAGACTTGAAAGCTGGATTGCAGGCATACGCGGCGGTTCCTCGCTGCCGCTACGACTGGAATTGTGGAACGGACAGCGTTTTGATTTCGGACGCGATCCGGAAGTGACGATACGGGTGCCGCAGGTGTCGGCACTGAGCTATCTGTTGAAGCCCACCCTGGCCAACCTGGGCCAGGCCTATGTGGAAGGCATGCTGGAGGTGGAAGGCCGGGTCAATACCGTGATCCGCCTGGCCACCGAGCTGGCCAAGCGCAGCATCGCCGACGCCAGCCGCCCGGTGCATCGCTTCACCGCCCTGCGCCACACGCGCAAGAAAGACGCGGCGGCAATTCAATACCACTACGACGTTTCCAACGAGTTCTACCAGAGCTTCCTCGACCCGAACATGGTGTATTCCTGCGCCTATTTCGAGAATGGCGACGAAGACCTGGCGACGGCGCAACTGAAGAAGATCGACCACATCCTGAACAAGATCCAGGTGCAGCCGGGCGACAGCTTGCTCGACATCGGTTGCGGCTGGGGCGCGCTGGTGATCCGGGCCGCGCAAAAATACGGCGCGCGCTGCGTGGGCGTGACGCTCTCCAACAATCAGTACACGCTGGCGCGCGAAAGGGTGCAAGCCCTGGGCCTGCAGGACCGCATCGAGATCCGCCTGCAGGATTATCGCGACGTGACCGGCAGCTTCAAGCGCATCACCAGCGTCGGCATGTTCGAGCATGTGGGCATTGCCAACCTGCCGGCTTACTTCAGGAAGATCAATTCACTGCTGGCCGATGGCGGCATGTGCATGAACCATGGCATCACGTCCAGCGACGCCAACGATGGCCAGACCGCCTACGGCGGCGGCGAATTCATCGACCGCTATGTGTTCCCGCAGGGCGAGCTGGCCCACATTTCAACCGTGCTGAAAGCCATGCAGCAAGGCGGCATGGAAGCGCTGGACGTGGAAAACCTGCGGCGCCACTACGCGCGCACCTGCGCCGCCTGGGCCGACAATTTCGAAGCCAATTCCGACCACATCCGCAAACTGGTGGACCCGAAAAAATTCCGCATCTGGCGCGTCTACCTGGCCGGCTGCGCCTACGGTTTTGCCCAGGACTGGATCTCGCTCAACCAGGTGGTGTGCGTGAAGGCGGGCCAAAGCGCGGATGCCCTGCCCTGGTCGCGACTATCCACCTATGCCCGGCGTGAAGGTTTCGGCCAGCCGCTGCCGGCGCCGGAAAAAGCCGAGACCGCCTAGCCGGGCCCATCTACCCCTGCACTGCCGCCCACGCGGCAGTGCAAGGCCGTGCAGCTCAAG
>JAEVZY010000115.1 GCA_023392035.1 Pseudomonadota bacterium
CATGCCCCGCGGCCGCAGGGCGCGCGGGTTTTGGGGGGCGCCCGGGGGCCGGCGCGGGCCCGCCAGGTGTGTAAAAAACGCGAGCCCTGCCTGCAAATCGCACACGCCGGCGCGCTTGAACCCGCCGCTTCTTGCGCCATCAGAAGAAGATGAGCTTTGGTTCTGAGCGGAGCATGCGATGAAGACCGTATCCACTGCCTTGCGCGACAGCATGATGTCGGGTTCGACTGCCGCGGCCTTGTCGACCGCCGGCCTGGCCTTGATGTCGCAGCGCGGCTCGGGCAATCCCTGGCGCGCCACCAATGACATCAGTCACTGCGTCTGGGGCGAACCCGCATTCTCCGAGCGCCGCCTGGACTGGGCGCATACGGGATTGGGCTACGGCATCCACCACGCGTCTTCGATCTTCTGGTCGGCCGTGTTCGAGCGCGCCTTTGGCGACCAGGCTGAACAAAGGCGCATCGCCGGCGCCCTGGCCGGCGGCCTGGCGGTGGCCGGGCTGGCGGCTTTCGTCGATTACAAGCTCACGCCCGAGCGCTTGCAGCCGGGCTTTGAACGGCATCTGTCGCGCCCGGCGATGACGGTGTTCTACGTCCTGTTCGGCCTCGGACTGGCCTTGCCGGGCGTGCTGCGTGCCTTGCGGCGGCGCTAGCAGAACCTGCCAGCGCCCCTACTTGCCCTGCATGCGGCGCGCGAATGACACGGCATAAGCCGGCGAGCGAAAGCGCAGCACCGGATCGTTGGTGGCGGCAATGCCGGCCGCCATGACCATCGGATCGTAGTTGATCTTCTCGCACTCGGCGCCCGGCTGCGGCATGGCTTTGGAAATGGTCAGGGTGCCGGCCTTGAATTCCTTGCGGTCCTTTGGCCATTGCACGCTGGGATTGTTCTGTTCGTCGGTGGGCTCACCGACGGTGACCAGCATGTCCCAGCGCGCCGGTGCCTTGGCGATGCGATCGATCATTTCCTTTTGCAGGAAGTCGGTCGGCATCGATTTCATCTGCGCATCGGTGAGGTGCTTTTCACCGCCTTGCGGCACGAAGCGCCAGCGCACCAGGGTCGGCTTGTCGCCTTGCCCCATGAACTTGAAGGTATGGATGCTGAAATAGGCGCTGTCGGCATAGCTGGGCGGCGGCGTGTTCTTGTCCAGGTATTCGGTGAGGGCCCGGCTTTCCGGGTGCGCCGCCTTGAAGGCCTTCATTTTTTCCGGGTCGGGTTTGCCGGTGGCCGGGTCGGGAATGGAAGCCTGGGTCTGTTCCAGAAAGCCTTGCGGAGTCGCCACGCCAAACATCGGCACGTTGATCATGGTGATGTGCTGTAGCTCCGGCAGGCGAAACTCGAGCGCCATGCCGCGCGGCGTGCGCGCCGTGTCCGGCGTCTTGGGATTGCCGCCGGCTACCGAGAAGCGCGCCACCACCGGCACCGGCTTGCCGCTGAACAGCGCCGAGCGGGAATAGGCCGCGGCTTCGGCATTGCCGACGAAGTCGCCGGTCGCGCACACGCCCTTGATATGGTTGCGACGCTCGCCAGGATGCACGCCGCCGGCCTGTTCCAGTGCGCCGACCACCTGGTCCGGCGTCGGTTCGGCCGCCAGGGCGGAACTCAGGAACGCTTGTGAGAGTGCAAGTCCAACCAGCACAGGAATTCCGAGACGCGCGCGCTGCATGATCTTCCTCCGGGCAGGTGACGATGATTGCCGAGCGAAAAAGTGGAAGCGAAAAGCGCAAGCGGGAAAGCGCATGGCTTTCCCGCTTTGCCTTTCGTTTTGCGGCTCACATCATAAAGCCGGGCGGCTTACTTCCCAGCCATCGCCAGCAGCATCTCGTTGAGCTTCCTCACGAAACCGGCGGGATCCTGCAGGGTGCCGCCTTCGGCCAGCGCCGCCTGGTCGAACAGGATGGTGCTCCAGTCGGCAAAGCGCGCGTCTTCATACTTCAGGCGTTGCACCAGCGGGTGATCGGGATTGATCTCCAGAATCGGCTTGCTGTCGGGCGCCTTCTGGCCGGCGGCTTTCAGCATGCGCAGCAGATTGCCGGAGAGCTCGTTTTCATCGGCCACCAGGCAGGCCGGCGAATCGGTCAGGCGGAAGGTGACGCGCACATCCTTGGCCTTGTCGGCCAGCGCAGCCTTCATCTTTTCCACCAGTTCCTTGTAGCTGGCTTCGGTCTCTTCGTGATGTTTCTTCTCGGCTTCGTCTTCCAGCTTGCCGAGGTCGAGGTCGCCGCGCGCCACCGAGACCAGCTCCTTGCCCTCGAACTCGGTCAGGAAGGACAGCATCCATTCGTCGACGCGGTCGGTCAGCAGCAGGACTTCCAGGCCCTTCTTGCGGAATATTTCCAGGTGCGGCGAATTGCGCGCCGCGTTCCATGAGTCGCCGGTCAGGTAATAGATCTTGTCCTGGCCTTCCTTGGCGCGCGCCAGATAGTCGGCCAGCGACACGTTCTGCTCGTCGCCGCTGTTGTGGGTGGAGGCAAAGCGCAAGAGCTTGGCGATGCGTTCCTTGTTGGCGCTGTCTTCGCCCGTGCCTTCTTTCAGCACCTGGCCGAATTCGTTCCAGAAGCTGGCGTACTTATCCTTTTGCGCCTGCTCGTCGCTGTTGGCCAGCTCTTCCAGCATCGACAGCACGCGCTTGGTGGAGCCTTCGCGGATGGCCTTCACATCGCGCGACTCCTGCAGGATTTCGCGCGAGACGTTCAAGGGCAGGTCATTCGAATCGATCACGCCTTTCACGAAGCGCAGATAGACCGGCATCAACTGCTCGGCATCGTCCATGATGAACACGCGCCGCACGTACAGTTTGATGCCGCTGCGCTTTTCGCGGTCCCACAGGTCGAAGGGCGCGCGCGCCGGGATGTAGAGCAGCTGGGTGTATTCGCTGCGGCCCTCGACCCGGTTGTGGGTATAGGTCAGCGGGTCCTGGAAGTCGTGCGAGACGTGCTTGTAGAACTCGTTGTACTGCTCGGGCGTGATCTCCGATTTGCTGCGGGCCCACAGGGCGCTGGCCTGGTTGACGGTTTCCAGCTCGTCGCTGACCACGTTTTCATTCTTTTCCGCATCCCAGCTTTCCTTGTTCATGCGGATCGGCAGGGCGATGTGGTCGGAGTAGCGGCGGATCACCGACTTCAGGCGATAGGAATCGAGGAAATCGTCCTCGCCCTCGCGCAGATGAAGAATGACGTCGGTGCCGCGCTGTTCGCGGGTGATGGTTTCCACCGTGAAGTCGCCTTCGCCGCCGGAGGTCCAGCGCACACCCTGGTCGGCGGCCATGCCGGCGCGCCGGCTCTCCACGGTAATGCGGTCGGCCACGATGAAGGCGGAGTAGAAGCCGACGCCGAACTGGCCGATCAGGGCCGCATCCTTTTGCTGGTCGCCGGTGAGCTTGGAGAAGAATTCGCGGGTGCCGGATTTGGCGATGGTGCCCAGGTGCTGGATCGCTTCCTCGCGCGAGAGGCCGATGCCGTTGTCGGAAATCGTGATCGTGCGGTCTTGCTTGTTGACGGCGACACGGATCGACAGGTCCGGATCGTTTTCGTACAGGGCGCTGTTGTTGATCGCTTCAAAGCGCAGTTTGTCGGCGGCGTCGGAGGCGTTCGAAATCAACTCGCGCAGGAAGATTTCCTTGTTGGAATAGAGCGAGTGGATCATCAGCTGCAGCAGCTGCTTGACCTCGGCCTGAAAACCCAGAGTTTGCTTTTCGGATACAGCCATTTTGAATTACCCCTGAAGATGTGTTTATGACAGGTGCCGCGGAAAATTGGGACCAAATTCCGGATTTCAAGCTGCCAAGGTAAAATCTGGGCTTCCTTTTCCAGAACGCTTGCCGCTGCCCGCGTCCGTGGGCGCCGGTTGCCAGCGCTTTCCCCCCCGGAGATTCAGCCGATGTCCGTCTATCAGCAACTGAAATCCCTGCAAATCGAATTGCCCAAGGCCGGCAGTCCGGCCGCCGCCTATGTGATGTACGCCCAGGCGGGTGAGACAGTCTACCTGTCCGGTCATATTGCCAAGAAGGATGGCCGCGCCTGGGTCGGCCAGTTCGGGCGCGACATGCAGGTGGAAGAGGGCAAGGCCGCGGCACGCGCGGTCGCCATCGACCTGCTGGCCACCTTGCAGGAAGCCTGCGGCGGCGATTTGAACCGCGTGCAGCGCATCGTCAAGGTCATGAGCCTGGTGAATTCCACCCCCGAATTCACCGAACAGCATCTGGTGACCAATGGCGCCTCCGAGCTGCTGGTCGAAGTCTTCGGCGAAGCCGGGCGCCATGCCCGCTCCGCCTTCGGCGTGGCGCAACTGCCCCTGGGTAGCTGCGTGGAAATCGAGCTGATCGCCCAACTACGTAATTAAAGCCAAGTATTTATTTGAAGGTCCGTCATGCGCATTGAAAATCCGAGCCCCATCCACTGGCAGTTTTCCGAAAGGGCGCGCGCCCTGCAGAGTTCTGCCATCCGCGAAATCCTGAAAGTGACGATGCGGCCGGAGATTATTTCCTTTGCCGGTGGCCTGCCTTCTCCCGAAACTTTTCCGGTCGAGCGCATGCGCGCCGCCTGGGACGCGGTGTTGACGCGCGAGGGCAAGGTCGCGCTGCAATACGGCCCCAGCGACGGCTATGCGCCCTTGCGCGAATGGATCGCCGGCCAGCTTTCCGGACCCGGCGTGGCCATCCTGCCCGAGCAGGTGCTGATGCTGTCCGGTTCGCAGCAGGGCCTGGACTTGCTGGGCAAAGTGCTGGTGGACGAAGGCAGCCGGGTGCTGGTGGAAACGCCCAGCTACCTGGGCGCGCTGCAGGCCTTCTCGGTGTACCGGCCCGAGTTCGCCTCGGTGCCCACCGATGAGAACGGCCTGCTGCCGTCGGCCATTCCGGCCCTGGCCGACAATGCGCGGCTCTTGTATTCGCTGCCCAATTTCCAGAATCCCACCGGGCGCAGCATGACGCTGGAACGCCGGGTCGAGCTGGTGGAAACCTGCGCCCGCATCGGCCTGCCGCTGGTGGAAGACGATCCCTATGGCGCGCTGTCCTACCGCAAGGAGCCGCTGCCGCGCATGCTGTCCATGAATCCGGGCGGCGTGGTCTACCTGGGTTCCTTCTCCAAGGTGCTCACGCCGGGCATCCGCCTCGGTTACCTGGTGGCGCCGGAACCGCTGGTGGCCAAGCTGGAGCAGGCCAAGCAGGCCACCGACCTGCACACTTCCCAAGTGACGCAGATGGTGGTGCATGAAGTGGTGAAGGACGGTTTCCTCGAGCGCCACATTCCGACCATCCGCGAGCTGTACGCCCACCAGTGCCAGGTGATGCTGGACGCGCTGGCGGAAAACTTCCCGCAAGGCGTGAGCTGGACCCGGCCCGATGGCGGCATGATCATCTGGGTCACGCTGCCGGAACACATCGACACCATGGAGCTGCTGCCGCTGGCGGTGGAACAGGAACAGGTGGCCTTCGTGCCCGGCGCGCCTTTCTACGCCAATGAACCGGCCAGGAACACCATGCGCCTGTCCTTCGTCACGGTGCCGCCGGAGAAAATCCGCGAAGGCGTCAAACGCCTCGCGGATCTGATCAAGGCAAGGATGTAATCGGCCAGCGGCCCGCGCCTCAGCTGCGCTGGGCCGTTTCGACTTGCATGTGGCACCAGGCGGCCGCCATCAGCGGCGTGTCCACGCCTTTTTCGCTGCCCTTCTTGCACATCTCGCCCAGCACATGCTCATGCTCGGTGCGCTGGCCCGAGACCAGGTCGCGGTACATCGAAGCGGTGAAGTCCGAGCCCGGCGCCAGCAGCACGCCGCGCGCCTTCGCCTGCACCGGCTCCGGAACCGCAAAACCGCAAGCGGCGCTCACCGCCAGGCATTCGCGGAACATGCGTTCCACCAGATCGGCGCCGCGATCGGTCGCCATGATGCGGCCCACCGG
>JAEVZY010000129.1 GCA_023392035.1 Pseudomonadota bacterium
CGTTTGCGCGGCAGGCAAGAACCGGATTACTTGGCCTTGGCCAGCTTTTGCCAGGTATCCAGCACCGTGTCAGGATTCAGGGAAATCGAAGATATCCCTTCCTTCATCAGCCATTCGGCGAAATCCGGATGGTCCGACGGCCCCTGGCCGCAGATGCCAATGTACTTGCCCTGCGCGCGGCAGGCGGCAATGGCCTTGGACACCAGCGCCATCACGGCCGGGTCGCGCTCGTCGAAGTCCGCCGCCAGCAATTCCATGCCGGAATCGCGGTCCAGGCCCAGCGTCAGTTGCGTCAGGTCGTTGGAGCCGATCGAGAAGCCGTCGAAATATTCCAGGAATTGCTCTGCCAAGATGGCATTCGAGGGGATTTCGCACATCATGATCAGGCGCAGGCCGTTTTCGCCACGCTTGAGACCGTTCTTTTCCAGCAGTTCTACCACTTTCCTTGCCTGGCCGACAGTGCGCACGAAGGGCACCATCAGCTCGACGTTGGTCAACCCCATGTCATTGCGCACGCGCTTCATCGCCTCGCATTCCATCTGGAAGGACTCGGCAAAATCCTCGGCGACGTAGCGCGCAGCGCCGCGGAAGCCCAACATCGGGTTTTCCTCGTCCGGTTCGTAGCGCGAACCGCCGATCAGCTTCTTGTATTCGTTCGACTTGAAGTCGGACAGGCGTACGATCACGGGCTTGGGCCAGAATGCGGCAGCGATGGTCGCCACGCCTTCGGCCAGCTTGTCGACATAGAAAGCCTTGGGCGAGGCATGGCCACGCGCCACCGATTCCACTGCCTTCTTCAGGTCCGGGTCGATGTTCGGGTATTCCAGGATCGCTTTAGGGTGCACGCCGATATTGTTGTTGATGATGAATTCCAGGCGTGCCAGGCCAACGCCGCCATTCGGTGTCGACTGGAAATCGAAGGCCAGCTGCGGATTACCGACGTTCATCATGATCTTGACCGGGATTTCCGGCAATTCGCCGCGCTGGACTTCGCTGACTTCGGTTTCCAGCAAGCCATCGTAAATCTTGCCCTCGTCGCCTTCGGCGCAGGACACGGTCTCCAGGGTGCCGTCCTTCAGGGTTTCGGTGGCATGGCCGCAGCCGACCACCGCCGGCACGCCCAGTTCGCGGGCGATGATCGCCGCATGGCAGGTGCGGCCGCCGCGGTTGGTGACGATGGCGGAGGCGCGCTTCATCACCGGCTCCCAGTTGGGGTCGGTCATGTCGGCCACCAGCACGTCGCCCGGTTGCACGCGTTCCATTTCGCTCGGGTCATGGATGACGCGCACCGGACCGGCGCCGATCTTCTGACCGATGGCGCGGCCGGTGGCCAGCACCGGGCCTTGGCCCTTGAGCTTGAAGCGCTGCAGCGAGTCGCCGGCTTTCTGCTGCGACTTCACGGTTTCCGGACGGGCTTGCAGGATGTACAGCTTGCCGTCACGGCCATCGCGGCCCCACTCGATATCCATCGGGCGGCCATAGTGCTTTTCGATGATGACGGCGTACTTGGCCAGCTCGACCACTTCATCATCGGTCAGGGAGTAGCGGTTGCGCTGTTCGATCGGCACATCCACCGTGCGCACCGACTTGCCGGCCTTGGCTTCGCCCGTGAATTCCATCTTGATCAGCTTGGAGCCGATATTGCGGCGGATGATGGGCTTCTTGCCCTGCGCCAGCATCGGCTTGTGGACATAGAACTCGTCCGGATTGACGGCGCCCTGCACCACCGTTTCGCCCAGGCCATAGCTGGAGGTGATGAACACCACGTCCGGGAAGCCGGATTCGGTGTCGATGGTAAACATCACGCCGGCCGCGCCCAGGTCGGAACGCACCATGCGCTGCACGCCGGCCGACAAGGCCACTTCGGCGTGGGTATAGCCCTTGTGCACGCGATAGGAGATGGCGCGGTCGTTGTACAGCGAGGCGAAGACATGCTTGATGGCTTCCAGGATGTTGTCCAGGCCGACCACGTTCAGGAAGGTTTCCTGCTGGCCGGCGAAGGAGGCGTCGGGCATGTCTTCGGCCGTCGCGCTGGAGCGCACGGCAAACGAGACTTCACCCGAAGAATCGGCTACAAGCTTTTGATAATACGAAGAAATTTCTTCCTGCAGGCGCGGCTGGAAGGGAGTTTCCACGATCCACTGGCGGATTTCCGCACCGGCCTGGGCGAGCGCGCGCACGTCATCGATGTTCAGCGATGACAGACGGTCGTCGATGCGCTTGGCCAGGCTTTGGCCATTACCCTGGGACAGGAAATCACGGAAAGCTTCTGCGGTGGTGGCGAAGCCGCCCGGCACGCGAACGCCGGCACCAGCCAGTTGGCTGATCATCTCGCCCAGCGAAGCATTTTTGCCGCCGACCGATTCGACATCGGTCATCCGCAGTTGGTCAAAGGGAGCGACGTAAATCGACTCCTTCGCGTTGATTGCATTGGACATGACTACCTCTGTTTTGATGATAAGAAAACCGTGCGTCCCCGGAATGCGCGGGCGCGACCGGGGCAGAAACTGCCTTCTTGTCGTCGTATCGTCGATGCGCCATGCGGTCCAAGGGGAATATTCTGTCGTGTATGCTGTTGCCAACCAAGGCTGCAGCGCGGGAATTCGCGCCGTCATCCGGGAGCCGAACTCGAACCGGAGTGACCTTTGCAAGGCCGCCATTTTACAGGCTGCCAGCATTTTTGCCTGAAGTTTCCATTCACACCTGATTATTCACAACATATAGAGGCCTGTATGCCCCATCCGCACCTTCCTGATCCGGGCCAGCCGGCGCGCACGGTATTTTTCGTGTCCGACGGCACCGGTATCACGGCCGAGACTTTCGGCCACTCGGTGCTCACCCAGTTCGAATTGCGCTTCAGGCAAATCCGCCTGCCCTTCGTCGATACCCTGGAAAAGGCGCATGACGCGGTGCGCCGCATCAACGAATCCTTCGAGACCACCGGCCGCCGCCCCATCGTTTTTTCCACCCTGGTGAAAGCCGATCTCGGGCTGGTTCTGCGCCAGTCCAAGGGCATGCACATGGACTTGTTCCAGACCTTTGTCGAACCGCTGGAACAGGAGCTGGGCGTGAAGTCCAGCCACACCATCGGCCGCAGCCACAATATTGCCGACTCGGACGAGTACAAGGGCCGCATCGAAGCCATCAACTTTTCCCTGGCGCACGACGACGGCCAGTCGCACAAGAACCTGGCCGAGGCGGATGTCATCCTGGTTGGCGTATCGCGTTCCGGCAAGACGCCAACCAGCCTGTACCTGGCCATGCAATACGGCATCAAGGCCGCCAACTACCCTTTGATCCCGGAAGATTTCGAACGCGGCAAGCTGCCCAGCGGCCTGCTGCCCCACAAAACCAAGATTTTTGGACTTTCCATTGCGCCGGAGCGCTTGTCGGAAGTGCGCAATGAGCGCCGCCCGGGCAGCAAGTATGCCGCCCTGGAAAACTGCCGCTATGAAGTGAACGAAGCCGAAAAGATGATGCGGCGCGAAGGCATACGCTGGATGTCCTCCACCGTGAAATCCATCGAGGAAATCGCCGCTACCATCCTGCAGGAAATCAAGCACGAAAACGGCATTTACTAGTAGCCTCCAAGGGACGGGGAACCAAGCCCTCTGCTCAAACGTCTTTTTCTCATGCGGCCGGTATAGCCGGCAGGATGGAAAACGATGGACTCACCGCTGATTGAACTTATCCTCTGGGCGGGATTGGCGTTTTTTCTTTGGGCCTTGCGCGACAACCTGGGCAATGTCGAAGCCGAAATCGAAGCCGCCCAGGCCTTGAAGTCGCGCGAGATCGCGGCGCGCGCCCGGGCGCGTCGCTTCATCACGCCGGAACGCGCGGTCGAACCGATCGGCCATTATCGCGATGAAGTCATTTACCGCGTGGTGCAATTCCAGGGGCGGGAATACCAGTTCGACTGCGTCTATCCGCCCGAGAATGCGCTGGTGCTCGGGCCCGGCCAATGCTATGTGGCGCCCGGGCTGGTCTATGTACGACGCGAGTCCTGAGAGCGTGCGCTGCGGCGCTCGACGTGACCCAAGGCACGCGCATTCAACAGTCCCTGCAAGGTCTGGAAATTCACCGGCTTGACCAGGTAATCGTCGAAGCCGGCTTCCAGTCCGGCCGCGCGATCGCTGTCCTGTCCGTAACCGCTGATGCCGATCAACAGCGCATTGCGGGTACTGTCCTGGGCGCGCAGCTCGCGCGCCAGGGCGTTGCCGTCCAGTCCCGGCAAGCCGATATCGAGCAGGAATACGTCAAAGTGTCCTTGATGCGAGGCCGCCAGGGCCTGCACCGGATCCTGCATCACCGTCACCTTGTGGCCCTGCCCTTCCAGCACCATGGCCAGCACGCCGCCGGCATCGGCATTGTCGTCCACCACCATCACCTGCAGGCAGCGCCGTTGGACACCATCGGGCGGATCGATGCTTGCCGGCAGTGCCAGCCGCACTGCCGGCGCCAACAGCGGCAGACGCACGATGAAGCTGGCGCCTTTGCCCGGCCCGGCGCTTCTGGCCTCGACCTGGCCGCGATGGCTTTCGACCAGGCTTTTCACCAGCGCCAATCCCAAACCCAGGCCCCCTTCGGAGCGGTCGGAAGAACGCCGGCCCTGCACGAACAATTCGAAAATGCGCGGCAGCAGATCCGGCGAAATGCCGATGCCAGTGTCCTGCACGGTCACACTTACCTGGTGTTCGCCGCTCTGCATGCGCAGGCTGACTTCGCCGCCTTCGGGCGTATAGCGGGCGGCATTGTTCAGCAGGTTGGCAAACACCTGCACCAGGCGCGCGCGATCGCCCAGCAATTCGACCGGCTCCGGCCCCAACTGCAGGGTGAACCGGTGACGGCGCTGTTCCACCAGCGGCCGCGCCTGTTCCACCGCATCGGTCAGCACAGCTTTCAAGTCGACGCGTTCGCGCGCCAGCGTCACCAGGCCGCGCGTGACACGCGAGACATCCAACAGATCATCCATCAGGCGCGCCATGTGGCCGGCCTGGCGTTCGATGATCTCCGCCCCTTTACGCACGCGCGGGTCTTCACTGCCCACCAGCTTGAGCAATTGCGCGGCGCCGGTAATGGGCGCCAGCGGATTTCTCAATTCGTGCGCCAGCATGGCGAGAAACTCATCCTTGCGACGGTCGGCCAGGCGCTGTGCTTGTTCTGCCTCCTTGCGTGCGCTGATGTCGAAGATGATGCCCGAGAGCCGCTGTCCCCGGCGGCTGGCATGCACCGCAATCCAGTGCACCGACTGGTCGGGCCAGATCACCCGCCCTTCGAAATGCCAGTCGTGCGACAAGCGCATTGCTTCCTCGTAACGCTGGCCGACGTCCACTCGGTCCTCCGGATGCAGGTGCTCCATGAACTGTTCCATGCTCCAGTCCTGCACACCCTCCGGGTAGCCGAAACACTGGTCATGACGCAGCGAGTGATGCAGCACCTGGCGCGTGGACAGATCGATTTCCCAGTCTCCGATCTGGGCTGCATTGAGGATGAATTCCTGGCGCTCCGCGCTTTCCTGCTGCGCGCGCTGGGCGCGATTGCGTGCGGTGACGTCGCGAATGATCGCCACCAGTATCCATTCGCCATCGATCTGGACCACATTGGCCGAGGACTCGACCTCGATGCGCTCGCCACGGGCATTCTTGAGGACACCCGGATAGCTGTGCACATAGCCATCGCGCCGCAAGTTTTCGACGAAGCGCTCGCGCTGGCCGACCATTTCTTCCGGCCACATGTTGACCTCGATCGAGCTGCGTCCGACGACCTCTTCCCGCCTGTAGCCGATCAGTTTTTCAAAGCCCGGATTGACGTCCAGGAAAACCCCGTCGGACAGGCGTGAAAAGGCAATGTAATCCGGCGACGCGAAAAACACGCGCTGATAAATCTCCAGCGATTTGTGCTGGGCAAAGTTGAAGAGGTCCCGTGAGTTCTGGTCGGACATCGTCGTCGGCGCCTGGGTCGCAATGGCCACAGTGAAGGACCATTTTTTTGCACGCCGCCGGCCACGGACCTTCCATGCCGATTTGCTCATGTGATGCCGGCTGGCCCATGGGCAAAAAAAAGCCCGCTTGCGCGGGCTTTTTTTGATTTCACATCGTGACCGATCAGATCGGCTTGATGTTGACGGCTTTTTCGCCTTTGGGGCCATTGGCGCGCTCGAAGGAAACGCGCTGGTTCTCGGACAGGCTCTTGAAGCCTTGAACCTGGATGTCGCCGAAGTGGGCGAACAGGTCGCCGCCGCCGTTATCCGGGGTGATGAAGCCGAAGCCTTTGGAATCGTTGAACCATTTGACGGTGCCGGTTTGGGTGCTCATGAAATTTCCTAAGTAAGTAGTGCGCAAGGCCTGCGGCGCAGGCCCGGGGAGCAGGCAGTACAGAGATGCAACCAAACGGGATTTCAAACGGGAATCGTCAACCGGAAATGCAGAAGACAAAACGGGAAAGAGACCAGCAGGTATACGACTTGTGACTACATGCAGGGCGCACTATACAACCGTCGCCCTGCCGCCGCCACTATTTTCTGCGCCCCGCCCCAGTCGGCAGGTCCGCTCAGGACAGACAGAAGCAGCCCGGGTTGAGCACGCCATTGTTGGCGCCAGGCTGGCAATACAATTTGGAAACCCGGCTGCCGTTGCGCAAGACCTCAAGCAGGTCTTCCGGGCTGCCATAGCCGGTGCCGAAGGAAGTGCACTGGGCGATCGGTGTCGAAGTGTGCGCATAGGTGACGCACACCACCGGATTGCTGGGGTCGGGCGCGGTGCCGGCAAAGCCCATCTGTTCACAGCGCGCGGTGCGGCCGACGTCGTTGCCAGTGGGAGGCGGCGCATTGGCAAAGCGCCAGGTGCGTGCCTGCATGGCCGGTACTTCCGTTGCACCGCTGGTGCCGGGCGGCGCATTGAAAGCGGCAATGCGGACCGTGAGCGTGCCGTTGGGGACCTGGTTGGTATCGAAGGCCAGTGTGGCGCTATTGCCATCGGGCGCCACGCTGAAACGGCCCAGGATGAGTTGCGCACTATTGACCGGCAACAGTTCAACGTTCCCCAGTCCGGCGCCATTCACCACCAGTTGCAGCGTGCCGCTGACGTCCACGCCATCGGCCGGCGCGACTACCGAATCCACCCTGGTTGCCACGCTGCCCGCCATGACCCCGGTACCGCCGTTGCTGCCCGCGCTGCCGGTACCCGTTGTTCCATTGGCCAGCGTTCCCGCATCTCCGCCGCCACCACCGCAGGCCGTCATCATCAAGGCCGTGCTTACTGCTACCCAATTCCTGACTTTCATATCCATCCCTTGACTTCCCCGAACTCCCTTTCTTGACCGATGTTTCTTTGTCTTGTGGGCACAGTGTGTCCAAAGCGGGCTATGCAAGGTTTGCGCTAAGTCGATTCCGAGCGGCTATCGGAGCGCGCTGCAAAACCGAAGTGGCAGGGAATGAAGAAGAATCAACTTGGTAACAGCATGCAACTTTACGCAACTTGCCAATTGGCAATCAGTCGTAGTTTTTACTGCATTTTAAATGACAAGGGAGGGTTAATGGGTACGTTGCTGATTGCGGCCAGGGAAGAAGAACAAGCCATCCTGCGCGAGCTGCTGGGGCGGCAGCACCATCTGCTCTGTTGCGCCGATCTGCATGGCGCGGCGGCACAGCTGGAGCGGGACATCGACGCGATACTGTGCAGCCCGCATTTCGATGAGGGCCAATTGTTCGAGCTGCTCGAACTGGCCCGCCTGCAGGCCGGCTCACGCACCACGCCCCTGTACGCCGTGGTGGCGCAGTCGCGCCACTTCTCGAGACACTTTGTCGATGGCCTGAAAAGTGCCCTGCTTTTGATGGGCGGCCAGGGCGTGCTCGATTTTGCCGGCTGGCGGCGCACGGAAGGAGAAGAAGAAGCCAGGCAACGCCTGCAGCGCGCCGTGGCCAATATTGTCGATGGCGCGGCGCGCAGCGGTCCGGCCCGCAGCGCGCCGAACCGGCAATTGCTGGCCGCCTGAATGCGGGCCGCCTGCGCTGTGCGGCCACGCAGGCGGCTGCCGCTCACCGCTCTTTCATGCGCTCCCAGGCGTGGCGCACGGCCTCTTTGGCATGCTCCCAACTGGTGGCCGCGGAGCTTGTCTCCCAGTGACGCTGCGCTTCGGGTTCGATCTCGTTCCAGTGGTGGTAGTCCTTCAGATCTTCCCTCTGTGTGAGATCGGCGCCAAAGCGGTAGGCCGGTTCGAAGTCTTCGTAGCGGCCTTGCATGTGGTAAGCCTTCTGCCAGTGCGTACGGTAATCCGCATCGTGTTCAATCGTGTAGATGTCCGGCGCGGTGCTGTCGCGCATGGCGGCGTTGCCCATGATGCCGCTGGTTTCCTGCTGCTCGCGCCTGGGCGCGGGCCGGTGCTCGTACATCCCCTGCGTTTGCTGCGCGGTGTTGGGCCCGCCGCTGGCGGGATCGCCGCTGTAGCTGCCGGCGCCCATCGGCTCGCGCACGCTGCCGGGCGCAGCGCCGCCCATGGTGTCGCGGCCCGGCTCTTCGCCGCCCAGCACCTCTTCCCGGATGCGGTCAGTGGCGTCGCCAGCCACGCCCGAGCTTTCATGCAAATCGGTATTGCCGGCGGCCAGGCTGCCCAGCGTTCCACCTGAGCCGGTCGGACGTGCCGGTTCGGACGGTTGCAGCACGCTGCCCGAGGTGGCGCCATAGCCGGCGCCGCCGCCGATGTCCGCCGCCGCCTGATAGCTGTGGCGCGCGGGTTGTTCGGCGCCCGGCGCGCTCGCGCCCGTGGTGCCGACTGCGCCGCCGCCAGGCGCGGCCCCCGTGTCCATCCGCGTGAAGCTTTGCACATTGGCGTTGCCGCGCTGGCCGCCGCCGCTCATGATCTGATAGGCGCTGCGCTCGTTTCGTACCTGCTCGTCGGTATAGGCACGGCTGCCCGGATCGAAACGCGACCAGCCCTGCGAGCGCCAATGCGCGGCGCGCTCGTGCATGTCCACCGGATGAAACTGGCCCATGACTTCGCGCGCCTGCTCGATTGGCCCTTCGCCTTCGGCTTCCACCGTCACCAGGAAACTGCCGCGCCGCAGCGCTTCGGCGTAGATGTGCGCGTGCTCATGTTCGGCATCCAGGCCAAACAGGGACCGGAAAAAATTGCCTATGCTCCAGCCCTGGGCCGAGGAATAGCGCGCGCGATCGTCCAGCGCCGTCTCGCGCGCCGCGTGCGTTTCCTCCTTGGGCGTGATCTGCACGGCCCATTCGCGAAAACCGGCCTGCACCAAGGCATCCGCGGCGTCCTGGGCATGCTGGAAATCGTCGAAAACCCCAATCACTGCGTTTTCCATCGCTCTCTCCTGTTCAAACGAGACAGGGTGAACCACACCCTCCATTTACTTAGAGACAGGAAGCGGCAAGGCGAGTTCTGCAACACCCGCGCAAGGCGTCAATGAAGTATCGCAAATCGCGAATCGCACAAATCCTTAAACCTGCCCATCCTTTATGTTAGGCTGCAGAAAAAATTTGCAGCGCGGCGGAGCGATCCGACTGTGAGGCAAGGCGCAAGACGCACTCAAAAAAACCTGGAGGAGACAAATGCAACGCAGGAATTTCATCCTGGCCGCAGGCGCGGCCGCGGCCACGGTTGCTGCACCCTGGGTCCGTGCCCAGGCTCAACCGCTACGCATCATCGTCGGCTTCGCGCCGGGCGGCGGCACCGACATCCTGGCCCGCATCATCGGCCAGAAGCTGGGCGACATGTGGAAGACGCCGGTGGTGGTGGAAAACAAGGCCGGCGCCGCCGGCGTGATTGCCGCCGACTATGTGTCCAAGCAGCCAGCCGACGGCAACACGATCCTGATGGCCCACATCAACAGCCACGGCATTTCGCCCGGTCTGCAGCCCAACATGCCTTACAACGCCGAGCGCGACTTCTCGCCGCTGGTGCTGGTGGGCGTCACGCCCAACCTGCTGATCTGCAACGATCAACAGGCCAAGAGCGTGAAAGGGATGGTCGAGGCCTGCAAGAAGAACCCGAACAAGATTTCCTTCGGCTCGGCCGGCATCGGTTCAAGCCAGCATTTGTGCGTGGAGCTGTTCAAGCTGCGCGCCGGGGTGGAGGCGCTGCATGTGCCCTACAAGGGATCGGGACCGATGCTGGTGGACCTGATCGCCGGCCAGATCAACTACAGCTTCGACACCATGACCGCCGCCACGCCGCACGTGAAGAGCGGCAAGGCGATCGCCCTGGCGCAGACCCGGCCGCGCCGTTCCAAGGCGTATCCGAACGTGCCGACCATGGAAGAAAGCGGTTTCCCCGGCTTTGACGCCACCACCTGGTACGGCCTGGTCGGCCCGGCCAAGCTGTCCCCGGCCTTCATCAAGCGCGTGAACGAAGACGTCAACCGCGTCATGGCCATGCCCGACGTCCAGGCCAAGCTCGAGCAGAACGGCGCCGAGGACGGCGGCGGCTCGCCGGAGAAATTCGGCGAATTCATGCACAACGAGCGCATCAAGTGGGCGAAGGTGATCAAGGAGGCGAAGGTCACTCCGGAGGGATGAGAGCGGGGTTTCGCGGGGCACTGCCC
>JAEVZY010000195.1 GCA_023392035.1 Pseudomonadota bacterium
TAGTTGGGCAGCACGCGGCCGTTATACACGCGGGTGGTGATCACCACCGGCACGTTCTTCGACAGGGCGTACTTCACGGCTTCGTACATCTGCATGTTCATGTTGCCCATGCCCAGGGCCTGCACCACGATGCCCTTGACGCCGCGATCCACGGCATTGCGCAAGGCCGTGCCATCCACACCGCCGTAGGTGGCGATGATCTCGACTTCCGGCATCTTCTCGGCACGAATGGCGATGTGCTGGCGACGCGCCGGAATGCTGGCGAACATCACGCGATCAGGATAGACCTCGCCGATCAGGCCGAACTCACCCGAGTTGAAGGTCTCGACATTGGCGGTATGGGTCTTGCGCACATAGCGGGCGCCGTTGATCTGGTTGTTCATGGCCAGCATCACGCCCTTGTCCTTCGACTGCGCATCGACCGCAATGCGCACCGCATTGAGCAGGTTGCGCGGACCGTCGAAGTCCGAGGCCGAGGCATTGCGCTGGGCGCCGATCACCACCACCGGCTTGCTCGACTTGACCGTCAGGTCCAGCCAGAAGGCGGTTTCTTCCAGGGTGTCGGTGCCGTGCGAGACGATCACGCCCGACACTTCCGGACGGTCCAGCGCCGCCTGCACTGCCTTGGTCAGCTGGATCCAGCGCGGCGGGTCCATGTAGTCGGACGGCACGTTGGAAAGATTGTTGACCTGGATGGAGGCGTAGTTGCCCACGTCCGGCACGGTGGCCAGCAGGTCTTCACCCGAGATGGCCGGCACCGGCGCCTTCTTCACCGGATCGATCTTCATGGCGATGGTGCCGCCGGTGGCGATGAACTGTACCACCGGCTTGTTCTGGGCAAAGGCGCTGCTGGCGGCCAGCAAGGCCAGGCCAAGGATTGCCTGCTTGAATTTCATGTGTGCTTCTCCGTTCTTTATTGTTATGCCGAAAACCCGGCGCGAAGATTCTACAGGGCAACAGCGCGCGGACAAGCAAAAATGGAAATGCCGTCGAGCCCAGGCGCGCCGCGGGCCGGCGCCGAGCGCAGAGGCGTAAATTGCCAAGCCGCCAGCGCGCTGGACAGCGCCCCCATTTGCCCCTAAACTTTGGATACAGAGTTCAGAGTACAGAATGCAAAGCTAGAAGATTCCCCATTTCACAAACGCGAGGAGACCGATCCGGATGAACACGCGCGACAAGAACGCCCCTCTGCCAGAGGCGCGGGAGAAGAAGCTGATCCCCTATGGCGGCTACTACCAGAACCAGGTGCCGGCGCACGATCCGGAATTGACCGAGACCGGCCCCGGCACGCCGCTGGGCGAGTACATGCGGCGCTTCTGGCATCCGGTGTGCATGGCGATCGAGCTGACCGACACCCCGCGCTACCTGAAAATCCTGGGCGAGGAACTGGTGGCTTTCCGCGACGGCAGCGGCCGCATCGGCGTCCTGCATGCGCATTGCGTGCACCGCGGCGCCTCGCTGGAATACGGCAAGATCGAACAGCACGGCATCTCCTGCTGCTATCACGGCATGCAATTCGACGTCGACGGCACCTGCCTGCGCGTGCCTTTCCCGGCTGGGGAGGAAGTCGATGGTGAACGCTACCGCTGCTCGATCCGCCAGGGCGCCTACAAGGCCTTCGAGCGCCACGGCCTGGTGTTCGCCTACATGGGGCCGCCGGAACAGGAGCCGCCTTTCCCCGAATGGGAAGGCAATTTCACCGTGGCTGAAGGCGACGAGCTGGTCCCCTACAGCAACTTCCAGCACTGCAACTGGCTGCAGGTGCAGGACAACGCCGCCGACAACTACCACACCATGGCCCTGCACGCGAAGCGCCAGGTGACCGGCGAACACTACCAGGGCACCACCTTCGACGAAGTCGGCGCCGCCTCGATGGAAGTGCCGCCCGACATGCATTTCGTGCCGGTGCAGGGCGGACGCAGCCTGGCCTGCTCGGGCGCGCGCCGCGCCGACGACGGCCACATGTTCATTCGCGTGCAGCACCAGGTGCTGCCCAACCTAAGCCTGCACGCCTACACCTCGGAAGACGGCAAGCAGAAGAAGCTGTTCTCGCGCTTCCACATGATCCGCTGGACGGTGCCGGTGGACGACCACAACAGCAAGATGATCGGCTGGCGCGTGATGGGCCCCGGCATCGACACCCGCGGCGTGTGCGACAAGGCGCTGGTCGGCTACGAGAGCATCGACTTCCTTGAAGGCCAGGTGGCGATGCGCCGCCCCGAGCGCTTCGGCAAGTACAAGCTGGAAGACCTGCCGCCGATTCCGCCCAATCACCGCGAGCGCGCCAACTACAAGGATTGCCAGTACGCGCCGGGCGACTATGAAGCCATCATCAGCCAGCGGCCGATTGCGGTGCATGCGCTGGAGAATCCGACCAAGTTCGACGCCGGCCTCTACATGTTCCGCAAGCTCTTGCGCGATGCGGTGCGCGGCGCCAATCCGCAAGCGGGACCGGAGCAGTTTGCCGAGTGGCTGCGCGAGAACGCCGGTGCGCCCAACAGCTATTGCTCGGGCAATGTGTTCGACCTGCCCATCGGCCGCACCACGGAAGAAGAAGTCACGCTGCGACGCCATCTGGCCAAGCAGGTGGTGGCCATCCTCACCGCCGCCGAAGGCATGAAAGGGCCTGAACGCGCGGCGCATGTGAAAGAGAAGATGGAAGCGCTGCAGCAGGAAGTGCTGGCAAGGAGACATGCATGAACGCAGTGGTGGAAAGCTTTACCGTCAAGCTGGCCAAAAGCGGCCAGGCGATCGAAGTCGGGCCGGACCAGAGCATCGTCGAGGCGCTGGAAGATGCGGGCGTGATCGTGCCCACCTCCTGCCTGGCCGGCCTGTGTGCCACCTGCATGACGCACTTTGTGGAAGGCGAGGTAGAGCACAACGATTGCATTTTGTCGGACGAGGAAAAACAGACTTGCCTGACCCCTTGCGTCTCGCGCGCCCGGTCCGGTAGCACTCTCGTGCTCGACCTGTAAATTGAACCGAATCTGGAGGAGACACCATGCTGGACAAAGTAAAGCCGGAAACCGTCATGAAACAGAACATCTCGATCTACCAGCCCAAGCAGCAGGGCCTGATCTATCCAGAGGTTCCCAGCTTCGACAGCTTTGAAGCCGAGCGCCGGCATCGCAAGGAGCGGCTGGTGGCCGCCTGCCGCGCCTTTGCCCTGCACAACCTGGACTATGGCTTCGCCGGCCACCTGACGATTCGCGACCCCGAGCATCCCGAGCTGTACTGGACCAATCCGATGTGCGTGCATTTCACCCAGGTGAAAATGTCCAACCTGATCCTGGTGGACCACAAGGGCACGGTGGTGGAAGGCCGGCATGCGGTGAACCGCGCCGGCTTCGTGCTGCACGCCGCCGTGCACGACGCCCATCCCGACATCGTCGCCATGTGCCACGCGCACACGGTGTACGGCACCGCCTTCGCCTCGCTTGGCCGGCCGCTGGACCCGATCTCGCAGGATGCGGCCGCCTTCTTCGAAGACCATGTGGTGATCCGCGATGAAGCCGGGCAGGTGGCGGTGGAAGAGAAGGCCGGGATGTCGGTCTGCGATTCCTTCAAGGGCGTGAAAGCCGCGATCCATCAGAACCACGGCTTGTTCACCTGCAGCCGGCACAGCATCGAAGCGGCCGCCTTCTGGTTCATCGCGCTGGAACGTTGCTGCCAGCAGCAGTTGCTGGTGGAGGCCACCGGCATCAAGCCGGTGATGGTGCCGCCGGAGCGCTCGCGTTACAGCCGCGAGCATGTCGGCTCGGAATACATCGGCTGGCTGCACTTCCAGCCGATCTGGGAGCAGTTGAAGGAAACCCAGCCCGACATGTTCGCTTGATTGGCTTGCGGGGATTTGCTTGAGCGCGTATCGAGGCGCTTGTCGAAGCGCTCATCGATACGCTCATCGATACGCGTATACTGGGGCCTTCCATTTCGATCCGCCCATGCTGAAGCTCGCCAAAGTCCAGAGCCGTCCCGATTTCGTCGACGAGGTCTACAAGACCTTGCTTGACGCCATCAGCGATGGCTCGCTCGCCCCCGGCACCCGCATCACCCAGGAAGAAATTGCCGAGCAGTTGAACGTCTCGCGTTCGCCGGTTCTGCAAGCCCTGCGCCTGTTGAAGAAAGACGGCCTGGTACAGGATGCGCCGGGGCGCGGCTTGCTGGTGGCCACGCTCGACCCCAACTGGATCGGCAACCTCTACCAGGTGCGCGGCGCGCTGGACGCGCTGGCGGCGGGTCTTGCGGCCGAAAAGAAAGCCGACATTCCGGCCGAGCTGATCAAGAAAGGCCGCAAGGCCGCGGCCGGCGACGATGTGAAGGCCATGGTCGACGCCGACATTGCCTTTCATCGCGCCATCTACGAAGCCTCCGGCAATCCCCTGATCGTGGAGACGGCGCAATTGCACTGGGTGCATCTGCGGCGCGTGATGGGCGCGGTGCTGCGCCTGTCGCCCCAGCGCGGCACGCTGTGGGACGAGCACGAAAAAATGGCCAAGGCCATCAGAAGCGGCAATGCCAGCCTGGCGCGCGAACTGTCGGAACAGCATGCGCAGGCGGCGCGCGAGAACCTGTTGCAGCATCTGCAAAGCGCGCTGGAAACCGGCACGGCCAGCGCCTGAAGCGGCTGGCGCTCGCCGCCCGAACCAACAGGATGGAAGGCGCGCTTGACCTTCCAGCGTTGGAAGCCTCTATCCTCCCGGCATCCTGGACCGCTTGACCTTATCCGTTGAGCGCGTGAGCTTGCGACGCAAACTTCCGAAGCTATACTAGCCAACATCATGAAACCCTGGATCAAGACATTGCTGCTTTGGCTTGTCATGGCCGCGCTGCCCCTGCAAGGGTTTGCCGCCGCCGTCCGGATTTCGTGCGCGCCCAGCCACCATGCCGCAGTCGCGACGGCGCATCAGCACGCCTTGCACGCTGAACACCAGCATCACGCACAGCACCAGCAACAGGCACAGCACCAGCATCACGCACAAGCCGGCCAGCACGCCGGCCAGGACCAGCAGGCAGAGCTTTCCGGCCCGTCTGCAAAGCTTGCCCATGACGGCAATACCAGCTGCAGCGCCTGCGCGGCCTGCTACCTGGGGGTGGCGATGATGCCGCCGCTGTCGATCTTCCTTCCTTCGGCGCCGCCCTCCCAGGCGGTCCTGGTGTCTCCTCCTGAGCTTGTGCTCGGCTACGTTCCGCCGAACCTCGAGCGACCTCCCAGACACGCTTTCTCCTGATCGTTGACGGCTGAGTTGCGGCAGACCACTGCCGGGACTGGCCGACGCCAGCGTGCCTGCGCACGCGCTATCCCACCGATTTCGAGGAAACGATGCTCACCCTTTCACGGCCCACGGCCGCGGCGCTGGCTTTGCTGCTGGCTGGCTGCGCCAGCTTTTCGCAGGATGGCGGACTCGACCGCGTATCAGAACTGACGCGCGAGCGGATCGGCCAGCCGGTTGCAAAGGCTCCCGCGCCGTCGCGCGTGGCGCAAATCCTGGCCCAGCCGCTCACCCCCGATTCCGCCGTTGAACTGGCGCTCCTGAACAATCGCGCTTTGCAAGCCTCGCTCGCCGAGCTTCGGATTGCCGAAGCCGACCTGGTGCAGGCCGGCAGGATGCGCAATCCCGGCTTCAGCTTCAGCCGCCTGCGCACTGGCGAAGACCTGGAAATCGACCGCGGCATTTTCCTTGAGCTGGGCAGCCTGATCACGATGCCGCTGCGGCAAGCGGTGCAACAGCGCCGGTTCGAGCGGGCCCAGCTGGTCGCCGCCGGCAATGTGCTGAACCTGGCGGCCGAGGTGCGCCGAGCGTATTTCAATGCCATCGCTGCGCGCCAGTCGGTGCTCTACCTGTCGCAGGTGGTCGATGCCGCCGAAGCCGGCGCCGAACTGGGCCGGCGTCTGGCGAAAGTGGGCAACTGGAGCCAGCTCGATGCAGCGCGCGAGCGCGCCTTTTACGCCGAGTCCACTGCGCAATTGGCGCGCACGCGCCAGAACGAAATCGCCACCCGCGAGCTGTTGACGCGCCTGCTCGGCCTGTCGGGAGAGGGCAGCAATTTCAGGCTGCCGGAGCGGCTGCCGGAGATCCCCAAAGCGCCGGACGAAATCCGCGACGCCGAAGTGCAGGCGATGGAACGCCGGCTCGACCTGCAGGTCGCCAGAAGCGAGACCGAAGCCACCGCACGCGCCCTCGGGCTGACCAATGCCACCCGCTTCGTCAACGTGCTGGAGCTGGGCTATATCAACAAGAGCGAGAGCGGCAAGCCGCGCGGCAATGGCTACGAAGTCGCCTTCGAAATCCCGATCTTCGATTGGGGCACTGCGCGCAAGGCTCGCGCCGAAGCGATCTACATGCAATCGGTGCATGCGGCCGCCGATGCCGCCATCCGCGCCCGTTCGCAGGTGCGCGAGTCCTACGCGGCCTATCGCAGCACGTATGACGTCGCCAGGCACTATCGCGACGAGGTGGTCCCCCTGCGCAAGCGGATTTCCGAGGAACTGCTGCTGCGCTACAACGGCATGCTGGTCAGCACCTTCGAATTGCTGGCCGACGCCCGTGAACAGGTCGGCGCGGTCAGTGCCGCCATCGAAGCGCAGCGCGACTTCTGGGTGGCGCAGACCAATCTGCAGGCCGCCATCAGCGGCACCGGCAGTGTTGCGGCCGGGATGGCGACGCGCCAGGCGAGCGTCAGCTACACCTCGGCTGGGCACTGAATAAAGGAAGACGAAAAATGGTAACGCGTAGAGATTTCTTCAAAGGCGCCGGCGCGCTCGCCGTCAGTGCCGGGCTGGTCAGCAAGGCCGGTGCGGCTTCCCTGCCCGAAGCCGCCGTGGCAAGCGGGCCGGCCACGGCGGCCCCGCAGCATCCGCAAACCGGCCGTCCCTTCAACCCCGTGGTGACTTTGAACGGCTGGTCGCTGCCCTGGCGCATGAACCAGGGCGTCAAGGAATTCCACCTGGTGGCCGAGCCGGTGCTGCGTGAACTCGCGCCCGGCATGAAGGTGAATATGTGGGGCTACAACGGCCAGTCGCCGGGCCCGACCATCGAGGTGGTGGAAGGCGACCGGGTCCGCATCTTCGTGACCAACCGGCTGCCCGAGCAAACCAGCGTGCACTTCCACGGCCAGCGCCTGCCGAGCGGCATGGATGGCGTATCGGGGCTGTCGCAACCCGCCATCCCTGCCGGCAAAACCTTCGTCTACGAGTTCGAAGCCAAGCGCCCCGGCACCTTCATGTACCACCCGCACGCGGATGAGATGGTGCAGATGGCGATGGGCATGATGGGCTTTTGGGTCACCCATTCGAAGAATCCCGACTTCATGAAGGTGGACCGCGATTTCGTTTTCCTGCTCAATAATTTCGACGTTGCGCCGGGCAGCTACACGCCCAAGGTAAACACCATGCTGGACTTCAACCTGTTCGCCTTCAACAGCCGCGTCTTCCCCGGCATCGACCCGCTCATCGTCCGTCAGAACGACAAGGTGCGTATCCGCATCGGGAACCTGACCATGACCAATCATCCGATACACCTGCACGGACATGAATTCGAGGTGACCGGCACCGACGGCGGCTGGGTCCGCCCGCAGGCCAGGTGGCCCGAAGTGACGGTCGATGTCGCGGTCGGCCAGATGCGCGCGATTGAATTCGTTGCCGATGCGGCGGGCGATTGGGCTTTTCACTGCCACAAATCGCATCACACCATGAACGCCATGGGGCACAACGTACCGACCCTGATCGGCGTCGACCACAAGGGTCTGGGCGAGAAGATCGCCAGGCTGGTGCCGGACTACATGGTGATGGGCGAGCGCGGCATGGGCGACATGGAAAGCATGGAAATGCCCCTGCCCGAAAACACCTTGCCGATGATGACCGGCCAGGGACCGTTTGGCGGGGTTGCCATGGGCGGCATGTTCACCGTGCTCAAGGTGCGCAAGGACCAGAAGCCCGGCGACTACAAGGACCCAGGCTGGTACCGGCATCCGGCCGGCACCGTGGCTTACGAATGGAAGGGCGAGACGCCGGCACCGGCGCGCAGCCATGCGGCAGGCGGTCAATCCATGGCGCCGGCTGCAAAGCCGCAAGAGATTGAACTGAACGTACACAAACCAGCCGCGCACAGCGGTCACTGATATCGATGAAGGGCGTTTTTCTACAATGCGGCCGGGATTCCGCTTGCCGCCGGACTGCTCTACCCCTTCACCGGCCACCTGCTGTCGCCGATGATTGCGGCGCTAGCGATGAGCCTCAGTTCGGTCTCGGTCATTTCCAATGCGCTCAGGCTGCGCAAGTCCAAGTAAGCCGCCGACTGCGCGTTGACGCAGCAGCTTGCGGCGCAGCCTGACCAGGTCGTCCATGGTGGGCACGGTTGCCAATGCGATCAGCACCAGGGCCAGCGGCACCGTTGAAAGAAAGCCGAAATGCTTGAAGCCGACGGCGCCCACCACGCCGCCAAGGAAAAAGAACAGTACCAGCAGGGACAGCATCTGCAAGCGTGGCCGGTTGGCCATGACTTTGCCGGCGCGGTCGGCCTTGTCCATGTTCCAGTAGACCAGCTTGCCGAGCTCGATGCCGATGTCGGTGACGTTACCGGTGAGGTGGGTGGTCCGGATTTCCGCGTGCGAAATCTTGGTGATCACCGCATTCTGCAGGCCCATCAGGAAGCACAGCAGCATGACCGTCAGGGGGACGAACATCGCTTCCACCGCGGCCAGGCGAGCGCCCAGCACGCCAAAGCAGACCAGCAGCAGCGCCTCCAGCAGCAAGGGCAGGGCGAACTGACTGGTCATGCGCTGGCGGCGTGCAAAGTTGACCATGATGGCCGTGCAAGCCGCCCCCAACAGGAAGGACAGGATGGCACCGCCCGCCGCTATCACCGGCGCGTAATCGCCCAGCACCAGGTTGTCTGCCATGCCGGACACCATGCCCGTCATGTGCGAGGTGTACTGGTGTACCGCCAGAAAACCGCCGGCGTTTGTCGCTCCGGCAACGAACGCCAGTGCAAAACCCAGATGGCGGTTGGAATCCGAAGTGCGCCGACGCCCGGTGAGGCGTCTTGCATAGTGGATCGGCATGACTTTGCGTGTGAGAGAACAGCGGTGAAGACCCCTATCTTACTGCAGGCAAGCTTCGCCTCGATTGGAGGTATTGGCCCCGCCCCGTGCTTGTCACATCGCGCCCGGGAGCCGGCTCACTGGTTCAGTTTGAACGTGCCCACCGCGCCATCCAGCGTCTTGGCCTGGCTGCGCATCGAATCCGCCGCCGCAGCGGCCTGTTCGACCAGCGCGGCATTCTGCTGGGTGATCTGATCGATTTGCGCGATCGCGACATTGACCTGCTCAATACCGGCGCGCTGTTCCTGGCTGGCGTTGCTGATTTCGGCCATGATCGTGCTCACGCGGCCGACGCTGGAGACGACTTCCTTCATCGTCAGGCCGGCCTGGTTCACCATCCGGCTTCCATCCTCCACCGAGCTGGTGGAATCCTCGATCAATGACTTGATCTCGCGCGCGGCGGCGGCGCTGCGTTGCGCCAGCGCCCGCACTTCGGTCGCCACCACCGCAAAGCCGCGTCCCTGCTCGCCGGCGCGCGCCGCCTCGACCGCCGCGTTGAGCGCCAGGATATTGGTCTGGAAAGCGATGCCGTCGATGACGCCGATGATGTCCGCCATCTTGTTGGCCGATTCGCGGATGGTGTCCATCTTGCCGATCACATCTTCGACCGCCTTGCCACCGTAGGCGGCGGTTTGTGCCGCTTGTTGCGCGAGCTGGTGTCCTTGATTGGCGTTCTCCGCATTCTGCTTGACGGTGGAGGTGAGTTCCTCCATCGAGGATGCGGTCTGCTCGAGCGAGCTGGCCTGCTCCTCGGTGCGCGCCGACAGGTCCATGTTGCCCGCTGCGATCTGATGCGAGGTGGTGGCAATCATGTCGGTGCCGGTGCGCACCTCGGCGACCAGCTTGCCCAGGCTTTCCTGCATGGTCCGCATGGCGAACAGCAGGCTGTGGCGATCATCCTTGGCCACTTCCACCTTCCCCGACAGGTCGCCGGCTGCGATGCGCTCGGCAATGCGAACCGCATAATCGGGCTCGCCGCCGAGCGCGCGCATCACATTGCGGGCCAGCCACAGGGCAATGGCGGCGCTGGCGACAAGTGCAAACGCGGACAGGGCCAGGCTGAAGAGCATTCTTTGACGGGTTTGGGCCGCCAATGCATCTTTTGTGGCCTGGATGTGGTCTTTCTTGGCCTTGATGATGTCGATCAGATCGGCACGGATCTGGCGCCACAGGGGAGTCTCTTCCCGGTTGATCGATTCCGTTGCGGCATGCGTGTCGGTCTTGGCAAGGGCCACGATGTCCGGCAGCACGCTGTCGCGCCGCTTGGCCAGCACTTCGATCTTGTTCAGTTTCTCAAGAAACGTCGGCTCGTCCGCGGCCAGCTGTTTGGCGCTTTGCAGCGCATCGCTGAATTCCTTGCTTCCGTCCTGCAGGTTTTTGTAGGCTTTCTCGTTCGCCGGGTCGAGCACGATATTGCGCAGCGCCTGGCCCATCTGCAGTCCCTGCGCATAGAGATTCTGGCCGGCGTTCAGGAAGGCCTGGTCGCGCTCGATGAATGCGGTGAATCCGGCCGCGCTGCCCGCCATGCCGGTGAGAGCAATCGCCAGCGCCAGGGTAAAGATCGCGCACACTACTGCCATGCAGGCAAGCATCCTGTTTTTCAACTTCATTGTTTCATCCGCATCCGTCAAAGTTGCCACTACGGCCATGCCAAGCTTTGGTGCCGGCTTGGAACAGCCGCCATGCAATCGTTATCGGCATGACGGGAGGATTCTTAAAGCCGCAGTTCGGCCTAGCCCCAGGATGAAAAAATCACAATGCCCAGGGATGGAATCACAAGGAGCTGAGCTTCGTCCATGGTCGTGTAGAAGGCCCCTTTTCGCTGGGCGGCTTCGAGGATTTGCGTATGCAATGCATGGCCCATGTCCGGGCACATCATCCATGAACGCCAGGCTTATCGGCCAAAACAACATCGCAAGAACCAGCATGGCTGGGCTTGCAGCGGCCGGTCTCAGACAACCGGGGATGCGCCGCCATCAACATTGATGGCAGTGCCCGCGATGTAGGAGGCCAGGTCGGAGGCGAGGAAGCAGGCGGTGGCAGCAAACTCGTCCGCACGGCCGACGCGTCCCATCGGGATCTTGGTCCCCATTTGAGCCAGGGCGTCTTCGAGCGCGATGCCCTGGCGCGCTGCCTGGCGAACCCACTGGTCGCTTTCGATACGCCCGACCAGCAAGGCATTGACCAGAATGCCCAAGGGGGCGCCTTCCAGCGAAAGCGCCTTGGTCAAGGCCATGCCAGCGGCGCGGGATGCCGTCGTCGGCAAGGAGTTCAGCCCCGGCGCCTTCGCTCCCGTATTGAGGACGTTGATGACGCGCCCCCAGCGCCTTGCCTTCATTTGCGGCCACACCAGACGAATCAAGCGAATTGCCGCGAACAGTTTCAGGTCCAGGTCAGCCTGCCAATCGGCGTCGCTGCAGGCATCGAATGGGCCGGCGCGCGATACCCCGGCGTTGTTGACCACGATATCGATCTTGCCGAACGCACGCATGGCGCCGTCATACAGTTCTTGCACGCCGTCTGCGGTCGAGACATCGCATCTCACTGCCGCCACTTTCCCAGGGTGTTTCCCTGCCAGTTGCTGGCGGGCAGATTCCAGCGCCTCGGCACCGCGCGCCGCGATGACCACGCTCGCGCCGCAATCGGCGAATTTTCCGGCGATGGCCAGGCCCAGTCCTTTGCTGGCGCCCGTCACTATCGCGGTCCGGCCATTGAGCTGAATTTCCATTTTTATTCGCAATCCTAAGAGAGGGGCACCAGGCCATACTCCGGCCCGGCAGTTTGCGTGAGGTGTTCCAGAATCGATTTGATTTCCTGCCGCACGTAGCGCATCGCCTGGGTGACGGGCCGGTTGGACGCTTCCGCCACCATCAAGCGGGTTTCCACCGTCGGTTCGTCAATACGAAGCTCGGACACCAGCCCGGCTTCCAGCGCAGGGCGATAGGCAGGTCGCGCCAGGACGGTCGAGGCCATGCCCGCCTTCACCAGGTCGAGCGCCAGCCGCAGTGCATCCACTTCATAACGCACATCCAGCTCAATCCCGGATTGATCGGCGGCCAGCTCCAGGGTGCGGCGCAAGCCATGATTGCGACCCGGCAGGGCCAGGGGCAGGCCTGCCAATTCGCGGATGCTGATGTTCCTGCGCAGTCGATTCCCGATTTTCATGCCCGGTGGCGTCACCAGCGACAATCTGGCGATGCCGATCGGATCGACCGCGACGGTTGCGGAACGGCGCGCATCGTGGAGCACTGCAATATCCAGGCGCGCGCCCACCAGCCATTCATGGATGTAGCCGCTATACCCGGTGACGAGGTTCACGGTGATTTTCGGGTACTTCTCGGAGAGCGACTTCAACAAGCGAAGCCCGATGAGGTCGCAGACAGTGGGCGTCAGGCCGAGTATGACCGTGCCTTTCGGCTCTTCCTTCTCGGACCTGAGCTCAGTTGCTATCGATTCGAGTTGACGAACCAAGGGCTTGGCCCGCGCCACCAGGACCTGGCCTTCCGGCGTGAGCGATACGCCGCGCCCATGCCGGTAAAGCAAGCGCGTGCCGCACTCTTCCTCGAGCTTCTGAATCTGGCGGCCGAGCGCGGGTTGCGCGATGCCCAGCACCGCGGCGGACTTCGAGAAGCTTCCAAGTTCCGCCACATGCATCAGCAGTTCCAATCGTCGCAGGTCCATCGCGGTGTTGCCTCTGTCGAATGATGGACAGAGCTTAACATCCGCTTTCACCTGGCAGCCTGCGCCTAATCGCCGGAGCGCTCAGTTGCAGCTGCGCCCGAGCTTGCCCCCGGCAGAATGGCTTTGAGGCTGGCCTGCACTTCGATGAAGCAGGGCCCCTTGGCGCGGAAAGCCCGGTCCAGAACGCCGTCGATTTCCGCGGGCGAGGAAAGGCGCACGGCTTCCATTCCAAACGCACGGGCAATCCCCACAAAATCCGGATTGCTGAGCGTGGTGCCCACATGTCGCCCGGGATAGGTCTTGTCCTGGTGAACGCGAATCGAGCCGTAGCAGTTGTTGTTGGCCAGGATGAAGATGATGGGCAGGCCGCGGTCGACGGCGGCAATCATCTCGTTTCCCGTCATGAGGAAGCCGCCATCGCCCACCATGCAGACCACCGGGCGTTCCGGATGGCGCAGCTTGGTGGCGATGGCGGCTGGCGTGCCATATCCCATCGCGCCCGAGAGCGGAGCCATCAGGCGCTGCGGGTAGACGAAGGGGAAGTGGCGATACACCGGCGCCGCAAAGGTCCCGGCATCCAGGCAGATTGCGGTGTCCCTGGGCGCCACTGCGGCCAGACGCTGCACCACTTTGACAAACGGCAGTCCATCGTCGGCCTCGATCGATGGCCACGCCGCGATGCGGCCATGGATGCCATGCAGCCGCGAGGCCCAGGCTTTCCTCGAAGGCCCAGCGGAATGCCCGATCTTTTCAGCCAGGGCATCGGCAAAGCCAGCCGGATCGCAGACCAGGCCGATGTCGGCCGAGAAGTGCAGGCCCACCACATGGTCGTCGGGGTAGACATGGATGAAGGCCTGTTTCGGCCGCGGCAGCTGCGGGAACGAATAGCCTTGACTCGTGATGTCACCCAAGCGCGTTCCGAGCGCGATGATGAGGTCGCTTTCCTCGAATGCGGCAATCTGATCCCTGGGGTTGGCCAGGCCCAGGTCTCCCACGAACAGTTCATGCGTATTCGGGAAGATGTCGTGCTGCCGGAAAGAGACTGCAACGGGAGCGTGAGCGGCTTCGGCCAGTCGCAGCAGCGCAGTCCGACCTTGATCGGAGTCCAGTGCGCCACCTGCGATGATCAGGGGCCGCTCGGCCTGCTTGAGCAGATTGGCCGCCTGTTCCAGGGCGTGCGCAGCAGCAGCCGTGGCAGCAGGCGCGGCGCGCTTCCAGGTCGGCTGCGGTACGGTTTGCTGCTGGATGTCCTCCGGAATGACCAGCACCACGGGCCCGGGCGTGCCGGACGTCGCAATGCGGATGGCCTTGAAGGCAGCTTCGGCCAGCTTTGCCGGCTCGGTCACTTCAACCACCCATTTGGCGATGGAGCCGAACATCTGCTGATAGTCGATCTCCTGGAAGGCTTCTTTCCGAAGTTCCGCCTTCGGAATCTGGCCGACGACCAGAATCAGCGGGATGGCATCTTGCTGGGCGGTGTGCACGCCAATGGAAGCGTTGGTCGCGCCCGGGCCGCGGCTCACCATCACCACGCCGGGCCGCTTGGTCAGCCGGCCATCGGCGCAAGCCATGAAAGCCGCGCCGGCTTCATGCCGGCAAGTGACAACGTCCATGCCCGGGAAGTCGTTCAGGGCGTCGAGAACGCCAAGATAGCTTTCCCCCGGCACCAGGAACACACGGTCGATGCCGTTGTCGGCAAAAACCTGGAGCAATGCGTGAGAAGAGGTATTCATTAACACCGGTAGCCAGGGTCTTTCCTGTCCATGAGCCGCAGCATGGCGGGCCACTCCATCTCGCCGAATGGGCGTCTGGTGGTCGGCAGGTAGAGGTGATGGGTTTTGGCGACGATTTCCGGAGAGGGGACGAGGAGTTCTTGTCCGCAAGCCAGGGCATCGACCTGGGCCTTGCAGGCCATCTCAAGCCAATAGATGGTGTTGAAGGCCTGGGCAATGCTGGCACCGACCGCCAACAGCCCGTGGTTGCGCAGGATCATGGAGTCGCGCTGGCCCAGGTCGCGCACCAGCCGTTCGCGCTCTCCCAGGTCTATGGCGACGCTCTCGTAATCATGGTGGGGAATGCCGGCAAAGCGCATGGCCGTCTGGGTCAGCGGCAGCAGGCCGCAGGCCAGGGCGGAAACGGCCATGCCGGCGCGCGTGTGCGTGTGGATCACGCACTGCACGTCATGCCGGGCCTGGTGGACTGCGCTGTGAATCACGTAGCCGGCGCGGTTGATGCCGTATTCCTCGTTTGGGTTGTGAACGACATTGCCTTCGATATCGATCTTGACCAGGTTCGAGGCCGTAATCTCGTCGTACAGGAAGCCGTAGGCGTTGATCAGCAGATGCTCGTCATTGCCGGGAATGCGGGCCGTGATGTGGTTATAGACCAGGTCGCTCATGCCGTAGTGCGCGACCAGGCGGTAGCACGCGGCCAAATTTACGCGTGTTTCCCATTCTTCCGGGCTCACCGAGTCGCGCAGGGAAGCTTGCATGGCCATGCTCAGTCGTTTCCCTTCACGTTGAACTGGCGAACGATTTTTCCCCACTCGTCGTACTCGTTCTTCATGAATGCCTCGAACTGTTCGGGGGAAGCCGTCGTGCGGACTTCAGCGCCGAGCAGGGTCAGCTTCTTGCGCGTCTCCGGCTCGGCCAGGATGGCGTTGACCTCGCTCGCCAGCTTGTTGCGGATCTCGGCAGGTACGCCGGCCGGGGCTACGAAACCGAGCCAGGCGCCCATGTCAAATCCGGGGAAACCTTGCTCCGCAACGGTGGGAACATTGGGCAGCAGCTCGGTGCGTTTTGGCGTGCTGACGGCCAGCGCCTTGAGCTTGCCGCCCTTGACCATGGGCAGCAGCGACACCATGGTGTCGAACGTGACGCTGATCTGCCCGCCGATGATGTCCGTTTGCACCTGCGTGCTGCCCTTGTAGGGGACATGCGACAACTTCAGCCCGGCGCGCGACATCAGGACCGACATCACGAGGTGGCTGGTGGTTCCGATACCGGTTGTGCCGTAGTTCACCGCGTCCGGGTTCTTCCTTGTGATGTCGAGCCACTCCTTGAGGTCTTTCGCCGGATTGTCCGGCGCCACCACAAACAAATAAGGCAGCCACACCAGCAGCCCGATCGGCGAAAAATCCTTGCGGGCGTCGTACGACAGCTTGCTGTACACGTGAGGATTGATGGCCTGCGGCGCGGACGCCCCGATCATGATGGTGTAGCCGTCGGGCTTGGAACGCGCGCCTATGCCGGCACCGATACTGCCGCCCGCGCCCGGCCGGTTGTCGACGATGAACTGCTGACCCAGGCGAGTGGAAAGCCGCTCACCCAGCGTGCGTGCCACGATGTCGGTTGCGGTGCCAGGCGGGAAGCCAACCACGATGGTGACCGGCTTGGAGGGGTACTTGTCCTGGGCCAGGGCAGGCTGCGCCGCCAGCAGCAGGGCGCTTCCCGCCACGGCTGCCAGCATGCCGAGCGCACGCCGTTTGGAATTGACGCTGCGCGCGCCATCGAGCGGTGCCTTGAGTCGCATCTTGTCTCCTGTTATGGCTTGGTCCATTCATGGGGACCATAGGAGATCAAGCTTCTCACAGGCAGCTGCGGCAATCATTACCGCGGCCGCTATAGCAGCTATGCGCGTTCGGCATAGGAGCGAAGCGGCCTGCAGAACACAAAGAGATTGCTGAACAGTGCGGGTTTCCGCTTACTCGACCGTCACCGACTTCGCCAGATTCCTCGGCTTGTCCACATCCGTGCCGCGCGCCAGGGCCGTGTGATAGGCCAGCAATTGCAGCGGCACCACGTGCAGGATGGGCGAGAGCAGGCCATAGTGCTCCGGCATGCGGATCACATGCACGCCTTCGCTGGACTGGATCTGCGAATCGCCATCGGCAAACACATACAGCTGGCCGCCGCGGGCGCGCACTTCCTGCATGTTGGATTTGAGCTTTTCGATCAGGGCGTCGTTGGGCGCCACCGTGACCACCGGCATTTCGGCCGTCACCAGCGCCAGCGGGCCATGCTTCAGCTCGCCGGCCGGATAGGCCTCGGCGTGGATGTATGAAATTTCCTTGAGCTTCAAGGCGCCTTCCAGCGCGATCGGGTAGTGCAGGCCACGGCCCAGGAAGAGGGCATTTTCCTTGCGGGCGAAGGCTTCGGCCCAGGCGATCACTTGCGGCTCCAGCGCCAGCACGCTTTGCAGCGCGGTCGGCAGGTGGCGCAATTGCTTCAGATGGACTTGTTCCTGTTCGGCGTCGATGCGCCCGCGCAGCTTGGCCAGGGTCAGCGTCAGCAGGAACAGCGCGGTGAGCTGGGTGGTGAAGGCCTTGGTGGAAGCCACGCCGATTTCAGCGCCGGCGCGCGTCAGGTAAGCCAGTTCGGTTTCGCGCACCATGGCCGAGGTGCCGACGTTGCAGATCGCCAGCGAATGCTTGTGGCCCAGTTCGCGCGCATATTTGAGCGCGGCCAGGGTATCGGCCGTTTCGCCGGACTGCGACACCACGATCACCAGCGCATTCGGATTCACGGCCGGTGTGCGATAGCGGTATTCGCTGGCGATTTCGACATTGGTCGGCAAGCCGGCCAGGCCTTCCAGCCAGTACTTGGCGGTGGTGCCGGCGTAATAGCTGGTGCCGCAAGCCAGGATCTGCACGGCGTCGATGTCGGCAAACACCTTGGCGGCATTGGCGCCGAACAGGTCGGGCACAAAGCCCTGCACGCCTTCCAGGGTGTCGGAGATGGCGCGCGGCTGCTCGAAGATTTCCTTCTGCATGTAGTGGCGATACGGACCGAGGTCGATCGCGCCGGAATAGGCCGTCACGGTCTGCACCGGGCGCAGCACTTCACGGTCTTCACGGTCGAAGATGCGCACGCGCTCGCGCTGCACATCCACCACATCGCCTTCTTCAAGATAGATGATCTGGTCGGTGGTGCCGGCCAGGGCCATGGCGTCGGAGGCCAGGAAATTTTCGCCTTTGCCCAGGCCGACGATCAGCGGGCAGCCCTGGCGCGCGCCGACGATGCGCTCCGGCTCATCCTTGCAAAACACGGCGATGGCAAAGGCGCCGTGCAGGCGCTTGACCACTTTCTGCACCGTGCGCAACAGGTCGCCGTCGTAGTTGTCATTGATGAGGTGGGCCACGACTTCGGTATCGGTCTGCGATTCGAAGCGATAGCCGCGCGCCTTCAGTTCGGCGCGCAATTCCTCGAAGTTTTCGATGATGCCGTTGTGCACCAGGCCGACGCAGTGCTCGCCGCTCTTGTCCGCCGAAAAATGGGGATGCGCATTGTTGGTGGCCGGGGCGCCATGGGTGGCCCAGCGGGTGTGGGCGATGCCGGTGCCGCCGGCGAATTCGGTCTGCTCCACTTCGCGCGCCAACTCGGCCACGCGCGCCACGCTGCGGGCGCGCTTCAAGCCGCGATTGTTGACCGCCACGCCGCAGGAGTCATAGCCGCGGTATTCCAGGCGGCGCAAGCCCTCCAGCAAAATGGGAACGATATTGCGTTGCGCTACTGCGCCGACGATGCCGCACATGCGATTCTTCCTTAGGTTTTTTGCTTCTTGACCGGACGCTTCCAGCCTTCGATCACCACCTGCCGTGCGCGGGCGATGGTGAGCTTGCCGGGTGGGGCATCTTTGGTGATGGTGCTGCCGGCTGCGACGTTGGCGCCGCGCCCCACTGTCACTGGCGCCACCAGCATGGTGTCGCTGCCGACGAAGGCATCATCCTCGATCACGGTCTTGTGCTTGTTGACGCCGTCGTAATTGACGGTGATGACGCCGGCGCCGATGTTCACGCGGCTGCCGACGTCGGAATCGCCGACATAGGCCAGATGGTTGGCCTTGGAGTAATCGGCGATGCGGCTGTTCTTCACTTCAACGAAATTGCCGATATGGACTTCGCGCCCCAGGCTGGCGCCCGGACGCAGGCGGGCATAGGGACCGATGCGCGACTGTTCGCCCACTTGCGCGTCTTCCAGATGGCAGAAGGCCTGGATGTCGGCGCCGGCGGCCACCCGCACATTGCGCAGCACGCAGTTGGGGCCGATCTTCACGTTGTCGGCCAGCTCGACCTCGCCTTCGAAGACGCAATTGACGTCGATGCTCACATCGCGTCCGCACTTGAGGCTGCCGCGCACGTCGATGCGGGCCGGATCGGCCAGGGTCACGCCTTGTTCCAGCAGCGCGCGCGCTTGCTCGCCCTGGTAGATGCGCTCCAGCTCGGCCAGTTGCGGCTTGCTGTTTACGCCCAGGGTTTCCCATTCCGCGGTCGGCTGGGCCGAGGTGACGGCAACGCCTTCGGCCACGGCACGGGCGACGATGTCGGTCAGGTAGTACTCGCCTTGCGCATTGTCGTTCGAGAGTTGCGACAGCCAGCGCTGCAGGCAGCCGGGCGGCACCACCATGATGCCGGTGTTGACTTCTCGGATGGCAAGCTCGGCCGGGCTGGCGTCTTTTTGCTCGACGATGCGCACAATCTTGCCCGCTTCACGCACAATGCGGCCGTAACCCGTGGGGTTGTCCAGCTCGACGGTGAGGATTGCCAACTTTTCGCGACCGGCACTGTCCAACAGGGCTTGCAGGGTGGCACTTCGAGTCAGGGGAACATCGCCATACAGCACCAGGGTGGGCATGGTCGGATCCAGCGCCGGCAGCGCCTGCATCACGGCGTGGCCGGTTCCCAGTTGCGGTTGCTGCAGGGCGAAGGACAAATCCTCGGCCTGGACTGCTTGCGGCACCTGTTCGCCGCCATGGCCGTAGACCACGCACAGGTGGCGGGCCGGCAGGGCGCGTGCCGTATCGAGAACATGGGACAGCAAGGGTTTGCCGGCCAGAGGATGGAGGACCTTGGGGAGCGCCGAATTCATGCGCTTGCCCATGCCCGCAGCGAGGATCACAACATTCATAAAAGTCTGGTCGACCTGAGGATGCAAAAGTTTAGCACGCAGCAGTACTCACTTCCCTTGCGGACACTTCTGCTTGCCTTGCTGTTGGCGGCCCTGGCCGGCTGCAGCCTGGGGCGCATGGCCTACAACAACGGCGAGATGCTGTCGCAGATCTGGCTGGATCGCTATGTCGACTTTACGGAAGAGCAAAAGCCCTTCGTCCAGCGCGAGGTCGACCAGTTGTTTGCCTGGCACCGGCGCGAGCAATTGCCGGCGTATATCGAGATTCTGCAGAAAGCGCAGCAAAGGGCGCAGCGCCCGGTCAGCGAGGATGAGGTCAGGGCCGACTACGACTTGATCCGGACCAAAGTCCTGGTGATCGTCGAGCAGGCCCTGCCTTCCCTGGCCGACCTGGCCTTGTCCCTGCAGCCCGAGCAGATTGCGCATCTGGAAAATAAATTTGCCAACAATAACGAGGACTATCGTAGGGAACACCTGCGCGGTGACATTGAGCAACGTCATCACACGCGGTACAAGAAGGCATTGAAGCAAGCCGAATACTTTTTCGGCAATTTCAGCGATCAGCAGGCGCAGCGCCTGCAAGCCTTGTCGCGCGCGCGGCCGCTGAACAATGAGCTGGTGCTGGAATTTCACAAGCGGCGCCAGCAGGAGATGCTGGCCATGCTGAAGAAAATCCAGGCCGAGCGTCCGCCGCGCGATGCGGTGATCGGGATGCTGCGCGCCTATGTGAAGGCCACCATGGATTACTACGGCAATCCGGAATTCAAGGCCTTCTACCACGCCTATGAGGCGGCCACCATCCACCAGGTGACCGAAGTCATCAACCACACCACGCCGCAGCAGAAGCAGCACCTGGTGAACAACCTGCAGAAGTGGATCGACGACTTCAAGCGCTTGCGCAAGATGGAGCCCTGAAGCCCCTTGCAGGCGGGCTCAATCTTCGTCCGGCCGCGCCATGAAGTTGATGGTGTTGGCCGGCGGTGCGCAGGGCTCTTCGTCGAAGGCGATATCGCCCTCGGCCCTGGCCTCGCCGTCCAGCTTGAGGCCGACGAAATCGAAAGCCTGGCGATCCATCAGGTGCGAAGGCACCAACGTGGAGAGGGCGGAGAAGGTGTTCTCGACCCGGCCCGGATATTTCTTTTCCCAGTCGCGCAGCATGGCCTTGATCTGCTTGCGCTGCAGGTTTTCCTGGCTGCCGCACAGGTCGCAGGGAATGATGGGAAATTCGCGCAGGGCGGCCCAGCGCTCGGTGTCTTCTTCCCGCACATAGGCCAGCGGCCGGATCACGATGTGACGGCCGTCGTCGCTTTGCAGCTTGGGCGGCATGCCCTTCAACTTGGCGCCGAAGAACAGGTTGAGGAAAAAGGTTTCCAGGATGTCGTCACGATGATGGCCAAGCGCGATCTTGGTCGCGCCCAGTTCGGAAGCCACCCGGTACAGGATGCCGCGCCGCAGGCGCGAGCACAGCGAGCAGGTGGTCTTGCCTTCGGGGATCACGCGCTTGACGATGCTGTAGGTGTCCTGGTTTTCGATGTGATAGGGCACCCCTATGCTTTCAAGGTAGGCTGGCAGCACGTCGGCCGGGAAGTTGGGCTGTTTCTGGTCGAGGTTGACGGCCACGATGTCGAATTTGATCGGCGCCCGCTCGCGCAGCGTGAGCAGGATGTCGAGCAGGGCGTAGCTGTCCTTTCCGCCGGAAAGGCAGACCATGACCTTGTCGCCATCCTCGATCATGTTGAAGTCGCCGATCGCCTGGCCGACCAGGCGGCACAGGCGCTTGTGCAGCTTGTTGTTTTCGAACGCGGCCTTCTCGGCGCGGCGCTGGGTCATGGGCAACGACTGGGGCAGCGACTGGGCGGTGGCGCTCATGCGGCCTCCTTGACGTGGAAGACTTCCACGCCGACGCCGTCGCAATCGGGATAGACGTCCGGCTTTTCGGTGGAAACCCGCACCGCCTGCACCTTGGGATGGGCCAGCATGGCACGCGCCACATCGTCACACAGGGTTTCCTGCAGATGGATATGGCCTTGCTCCACGCGCTTGGCGATGGTGGCGCGCATGAAGTCGTAATCGACCACTTCCTGCAGGCTGTCCTTGTGCGGGGTGGACAGGGCCAGCGGGATGAACAGGTCGACATTGATCAGCACGCGCTGTTCGCCGCGCTTTTCGAAATCGTGCACACCGATGTTGATGCGCACCTCGTAATTGCGCAGGAAGAGGCGGCGGCAGGCGGCGAGCTGGGGGTAGGACAGGGCGACAGGCATGATTTATTTCGCAATGAACATCACATCGCGTGGCAGCGCCAGCAGATGCTGGCCGCCATCGACATAGAGGGTGGTGCCGGTGATGGCCGGCGATTCGGCGGCAAAGCATACCGCAGCGGCCACGTCTTCGGGACCGCTGGCGCGCTTCAACGGTGTCATGGCATGGGCGCGCTGGAATTCTTCCTCGGTCTGGTCGCCGGAAAGCAGGGTCAGGCCGGGCGCCACGCCCACCACGCGCAGCGCCGGCGCCAGCGCCTGGGCCAGCATGACGGTGGCGGTTTGCAGCGCCGCCTTGGACAAGGTGTAGGAAAGATAATCCGGGTTGAGGTTGGCCAGCTTCTGGTCCAGCAGATTGATCACGACCGACTGCGCGCCGGCCGGGGTGGCCGCCGCCAGCGCCTGCGCCAGCAACAGCGGCGCGCGCAGGTTGACGTGCATGTGGCGGTCCAGCGAGGCGGCGTTCACGCTGCGCGCGTCGTCATAGCTGAACAGCGAGGCATTGTTGACCAGGCATGTGATGGGGCCCAGGGCGTCTGCCGCGCGTGCCAGCAGCTTGCTTGCCGCAGTTTCGTCGGCCAGATCGCATTCCAGCGCCACCGCCTTGCGGCCCAGCGCCTCGATCTCGGCCACGGTGGCGTGCGCCTCGGAGGCCGAGCTGCCGTAATGCACGGCCACATTCCAGCCGCGCGCGGCCAGGGCCAGGGCGATATGGCGTCCCAGGCGCTTGCCGGCGCCGGTGACCAAAGCATTCTTCTGGACAGGGTTGGACATGGAATGAATCAGCTCTGGAAGGTCTGGATCTGGCATCCGCCACTACAATAGCGCCATGCAACTGCAACTACCCGAACCATTACCCGAAGCGCTGGCGGCGTCAAACGCGTTGCGCCAGGTCATCGTCAGCGAAATCGAAAACAGCGGCGGCTGGATCGGTTTTGACCGCTACATGGAGCTGGCGCTGTATGCGCCCGGACTGGGCTATTACAGCGGCGGTTCGGCCAAACTGGGGAAAGACGGTGATTTTACAACCGCCCCGGAAATGACGCCCCTGTTCGGACGAACCCTGGCCCGGCTGGCGGCGCAGTTGTTTGCGCAATGTCCGGCGCAGATCCTCGAATTCGGCGCCGGCACCGGCAAGCTGGCGCGCGACATCCTTGCCGAACTGCAGGCGCTGGGGCAGCCGGCAACTTCCTACCAAATCGTCGAACTGTCCGGCGAATTGCGCCAGCGCCAGCAGCAGACTCTGAGCGGATTCCCGCAAGTGCAATGGCTGGACCGCATGCCGGAGAGTTTTTCCGGCCTGGTCATCGCCAATGAAGTGCTGGACGCGATTCCCGTGCGCCTGCTGTGCCGCCAGGCGCAAGGCTGGCTGGAACGCGGCGTGTCGCTGAAAGAGGGCCAGCTGGCTTTTGCCGACCAGCCCCTGGCCGCCGAAGAACTGGCGGTCTTGCTGCCGCAGATACCGGACGTGGAAGAGCTGCCGCAAGGCTATGTGACCGAGGTGCATCCGCTGGCGCGCGCCTGGAGTGCCAGCGTGGGCGCCATGCTGCAACAGGGCGCCGCAATTTTCATCGATTACGGTTTTCCGGCGCGCGAATACTATCTGGGCCAGCGCAGTCGCGGCACGCTGATGTGCCATTACCGCCATCATTCCCACGACGATCCCTTTTATCTGCCCGGCTTGCAGGACATTACCGCGCATGTCGATTTCACCGATGTCGCCCGCGCCGGCCTGCAGAGCGGGGCGGATTTGCTGCTCTACACCAGCCAGGCCAATTTCCTGCTTTCGGCCGGTCTGCCGCAACTGCTGAGCGAGGTGTCGCCGGACGAGCACCTGCGCTATCTGCCCATGGCCAATGCCGTGCAAAAGCTGACTTCCCCGGCCGAGATGGGGGAATTGTTCAAGGTGCTGGTGCTGGGGCGCGGCATCGCCCTGCCGCCGGAAATGCTGCGCGCCGACCGCAGCCATCGTCTGTGAGACGCGCATGATCCGCTGGCTGCTGACCATATTCCTGGCCCTGGTGGTGTTCTCGGCCGCCTTGCCCTGGCTGGAGAAACTGGGCGTGGGCCGACTGCCGGGCGACCTGCGCTTCACCCTGTTCGGCCGCACCATCCACCTGCCTTTCGCTTCCACCATCCTGCTGTCGCTGGTGGCGCTGGGCATCGCCAAGGTCTTGTGATGATCCGCTGGGTGATTGCCATCTTTCTGTTGCTGATGGTGTTTTCCGGGCTGCTGCCCTTTCTTTCGCGCTTGGGTCTCGGGCGTCTGCCCGGCGATATCCGCTTCAAACTTTTCGGCAATGTGTTTTGTTTGCCGTTCGGCTCGACAGTACTTTGGTCGGCCGTCGTGTTTGCCTTGGCAGAGCTGCTGAAACTCTTCTGAGCCGGGCTTTCCTCCCGTTTTGTGTCTTGTGCGGCGCGCAGCTTTTTGCACTTGGAACCAAGATTCCATTGTCGTCACTAACCGCCAAATTGTTCGATAAGTGGACTTTTTGGGGGGTATATGGGGAACCGAACCAATAGCCTGGGCAAGACGCTCACACCTTCCAGCCTGGCGCGCTCCGATCCAACGCCGGATCGGCCCCGGGAGAGTGAGGCGGCAGAGCAGGGCAAGGCAGAGCCGGGCAGCCAAGCGAAGAGCACGATCATCAAGGTTTTGGGTTCGCCGCAACATGTGCGCAAGAATTTGGCGCCGCCGCAGCCTTTGGAAGTCGAAGCGAAATCGGGGAAAGAGGCGGCGACCGGCGGAGCCCTTAACCTGCAAGCCAATTCGAATTTTTCGGGCGCTCTGGCGGAAATCAAGTATCGCCCCGCCCGCGCCAAAAACAAGCACGATCCCAAGCGCGGCTCAATTGGCCCCGGCTCTCGAAGCCCAAGTCGGGAACGGGATGCAAATTCGAGCGCATCTTCGGCGCTGCAGGCGCGTAATGCTGCGATTGAGGCCAGGGAACTTGAGAGCGCGCGGCAAGACCTCAACAAATACAAGACTGCGGTTTGCGCGCTGTTCAAGGAGTGGGACGGCAAGCCTGAACTGAAATCAGTGGATTCCTTCCTGGCGCTGGAGACGGAGCCTATCCATTACTTCGAACGGCTTTTTGCGTTTGCCAAAGAATTGGAACAAACGCGTTTCAGTCTGGAAGACGTAATGAGCTGCGGCGCACATTTCCTGTCGTGCTGTCGCCATCAGCCGAATTCCGCAACGATCCCGCTCAATGGAACGACATTTGAAGGACACGAGCTTGCCTACTACAAGCATCTGAATTCGTTCTTCAAGCTGGCCTCCGTCGATCTCAACATTTTTGAGCTCGAAGGCAAAGGGATCACTGTAGGGAATGTGGTCGACTTTCGTGATAGCGAGGTTTCACAGAGCGTGACGGCAATTCTGCGAACCTTGCAGAAGATCCACGAGAAGATCGACGCTGCCACCTTGTTTGACGATTTTTGAGTGCGGGCCGGATACGGCCGGTATAGCCGCTCCGGTCTGTGGCAAAGTGCGGACTTTCCTTATGCACAGTCCGGTTCTTTGAAATGTCCGTCACCCTGGAGCAACTGCGTGCGCGCTACGGCGCCCGCTACAAATGGCTGGTGCTGTTCTCCCTGATGGTCGGCTCGATGGCGTCCATCCTCGCCTCGACCATCGTCAATGTCGCCGTGCCCGATCTGTCGGAACACTTCCGGCTCGGCCAGGAAAGGGCACAGTGGGTATCCACCGCCTTCATGCTGGCCATGACGCTGGCCATGCTGACCACGCCCTGGCTGCTGCTGCGCTTCGGCTTGCGCCGCACCTATGCCGGCGCGGTGACGCTGTTGATGATAGGCGGCGTGATCGGCGGCTTTTCCTTCAACTATCCCATGCTGATTTCCATGCGGGTGGTGGAGGGCATCGCGGCCGGCGTGCTGCAGCCGATTCCCGCCATCTTCGTGTTGCGCGTCTTTGAGCAGGAAGAGCATGGGCGGGCCATGGGCGTGTTCGGTTTCGGCGTGGTGCTGGCGCCGGCGATCGGGCCCAGCGTCGGCGGCTTCCTGGTCGAGCAATTCGGCTGGCGCTCGATTTTCTTCGTGGTGGTTCCCTTCTGCCTGGCCGCGCTATACCTGACGCGCAAGCTGTTGGCCACGGCCTCTTCCATGGCAGGCGACGCCCAATCGCTGGACTGGAAAGGCTTGCTGCTGGTCGGCGCCGGCGTGGTGGCGCTGTTGAATGGCATGGTCGAATTGCAGAAGGACCCGGCAATGGCACTGGGCCTGATCCTGATCGGACTGGCCATCATTGCCGTCTTCGTCTGGTACCAATGCAAGGCAGAGCATCCGCTGATGGCGATGAAGGTTTTCCGCTATCGCCAGTTCACCATGGGCACCTGCGTGGCCTTCATCTATGGCATTGGCCTGTTCGGCTCGACTTATCTGCTGCCGGTCTACACCCAGATGGCCTTGAACTATTCGCCTTCGCAGGCCGGCATGGTGATTCTGCCTGCCGGTTTTGCACTGTCGCTGGTGATTCCCATGGCCGGACGCATGGTGGACTACCACCCGCCTTACAAGCTGGTGTCGCTAGGGCTGGTGCTGCTGGCGGCGGCATTTCTGTTGATGAGTACCGGCACGCCCGGCAGCGGCTACCTGGCCCTGATGGCCTGGGCCATCGTGGGCCGGGTGGGATTGGGCTTTGTGCTGCCGGCGCTTTCGGTGGGCACCATGCGCGGCCTGGACCCGAGCCTGATCGCGCATGGCACCAGCACCATCAACTTCCTGCGGCAATTGGGCGGAGCGATCGGCGTCAGCCTGACCGGCGTCCTGCTGGAATGGCGGCTGGCGGCGCACAAGACGGCGCTTTCCGACACCGGCGGCAATCCGGCGGACCGGATCAAGGCCTTCGACGAAATCTTCATCATCCTGGCCTTGATCTGCCTGCTGGCCACGGTTGCGGCATGGAAGATGCGGCCGCGGCCGAAGGCGGACTGAAGACGCCGCCCGGCAAGCGCTGGTCGCCAAGCGCCGTCCGCTACCAGTTGCGAGTGGCGTTGTCGCCCTTCAGGGCTTCCAGGTCGCTGGCGAACATCTGCTCCAGCTCATCGCGCGCCTGCTTGGACATCGACACCAGTTGTTCCTGGTCCTTGTAGACCGGGTAGACCTTGAGCAGGGAGGCCAGGTTGTGGCGGCGGAATTTCAGGGCTGCTTCGCGCGCGAAATAGGCGCCGAAGCCGAGCTGATGCAGGACCTCGCGCCCCAATTGCAGCGCCGACTCGAAGGTTTCGCGCTCGATCAGTTTCACGCCGCGATCCATCAGGTCGTAGTAGTGGGATACGTTGCGGGCGCGCGCCAGGATGGTCAGGTCGGGGAAGGCTTCGCGCGCCACTTCCACCAGCTTCAGGCTTTCTTCCACGCCGTCGATCGCCACCACCAGCGCGCGCGCCTGGTCGGCGCGGGCCGCGCGCAGCAAGTCTAGCCGGGTGGCGTCGCCGTAAAACACTTCCAGCCCAAAGCGGCGCAGCAGATCGACCTGGTCCGGATCGTGATCGAGGACCGTGAGCGGTATCTGGTGCGCGCGCAGCAGCCGGCCGACAATCTGCCCGAAGCGGCCAAAGCCGGCGATGATGACGTGACCTTCGCGCTCTTCGATTTCATCCGCTTCGCGTTCGCCGCGCGAGGCCAGGCGCGGCGCCAGCAGCTTGTCATGCAGGATGAGCAGCAGGGGCGTACTCATCAAAGACAGCGCCACCACCAGCACCAGCATGGCCGAGGTTTCGGCGCTGAACACCTTGGCGGTGGCAGCGGCGCCGAACACCACGAAGGCGAATTCGCTGCCCTGTGCCAGCAGGATGGCAAACATGGGCCGCTGGTTGGCCGGTACGCCCAGGCGCATGCCGAGCAGGTACAGCACCAGGATCTTGATCGCCAAAAATCCGACCAGCATGGCCAGCACCGTCAGCGGATGCGAGAACAGCACGCCGAAGTCCACCGTCATGCCGACCGCCATGAAGAACAGGCCCAGCAGCAGGCCCTTGAACGGCTCAAGGTCGGCTTCCAGCGCGCGCCGGTATTCCGAATCGGCCAGCAGCACCCCGGCGATGAAGGTGCCCATGGCCATCGACATGCCGACTGCATGCATGATCAAACCTATGCCGATCACCAGCAGCAAGGCGAAGGCGGTGAAAATCTCGCGCATGCCGGTGCGGGCAATGATGCGCAGGATCGGCCGCAGGATGGTGCGGCCGCCCAGCACCAGCAAGGCCACCACGCCCAGGATTTCCAGCGCCTTGAGCCAGCCCGGCAGATCGTCGGGCTTGGCCGCCGCGGCCACGCCCAGCAAAGGCACGACGGCAATCATGGGAATGGCGGCGATGTCCTGGAACAGCAGAATGGAAAAGCCGGTGCCGCCGGCCGGCGTCGCCAGCAGATTGCGTTCCGTGAGCGAAGCCAGGGCGATGGCGGTGGACGAGAGCGACAGGCCGAGCGCCGCCACCAGTGCTGTCTGCCAGGGAATACCGAACACCAGCGCGGCCGCGAACAGCGCCGCGCTGACGCTTGCCACCTGCAGGCCGCCGCCGCCGAAAATGGAACGGCGCATGGTCCACAAGCGCTTGGGGTCCAGCTCCAGGCCGATCAGGAACAGCAGCAGCACCACGCCCAGCTCGGAAATGTGCAGGATGTCCTGCACATCGCGCACCAGTCCCAGCCCCCAGGGGCCGATGCACACGCCGGCCGCCAGATAGCCGAGCACGCCGCCCAGACCCAGGCGCTGCACGATGGGCACCACGATCACCGCCGCCAACAGGTAGGCGACAAACGGATAGAGGAAGGCGTATTCCATGATGGTTCAGCCCTGAGGGTGGGTCTGGCCGGCGTCTGCGCGCCAGTCGGGATAGGTTTCCAGCAAATGGCAATAGCGCTGGATGTGCGCTTCCAGCACGGCCGGCTCGGCGCGCCGTGCCGCATGCAGGATCAGCGGCGGCTGCCAATGCATGCCGCAAAAACGCGCCGTTTGCCGCAGCGGCGGCAGAAAAGCGCTGAAGTCGTGGCCGTGCGGGCCCGTGTCCCGGTAGTCTTGCGTGCTGCCGCCGGTGGTCACGGCCAGCATAAAATCCTTGCCCTGCAAGGCCCGGCCGCCGTGGCCATAAGCCCAACCCCGGCTCAGCACCACATCGATCCATTGCTTGAGCAGTCCCGGCACGCCATACCAGTGCAGCGGATGCTGCAACACCAGCAAGTCGGCCTGCTCCACGCGGCGCTGTTCGGCCGCCACGTCGAAATGGAAATCGGGATTGCTTTCGTACAGATCCACCAGCTCCACTTGCGGCAAGTCCTTGATCGCCCGGGCCATTTGCCGATTGACGACCGAAAGATGAGGGTGGGGGTGCGCATACAGCACCAGGACGCGAGCGGGCATGGAAGTGCGGGAAATGGAATTGTCGGAACACTACACCAAACCGGTCGCCGGCCCCTTGCGTGGGGCGCGTGGACCGGTGGTGCGCGTCACATCTGCGCGCTGGCAATGTAAGAAAAGTGATTCGGGACATCACATTCCCGTTGACAAAGCCTCGATGACCCCCTATAGTTTGCGGTTCCCCAAGGAGGGGTGGCCGAGTGGTTAATGGCAGCAGACTGTAAATCTGCCCTCTTACGAGTACGCTGGTTCGAATCCAGCCCCCTCCACCAGAAATTGCGGGAAGTTGTAAAGAAGTTGTAGCGCGGCTGAAAGAAGAGTCGCCCTCGCGGGTGTAGCTCAATGGTAGAGCTGAAGCCTTCCAAGCTTAAGACGAGGGTTCGATTCCCTTCACCCGCTCCAGTTTTTCGTTGTGCATGTTTTGCAAAAGATGTGCGGCAACAATGCCCTTGTAGCTCAGTGGTAGAGCACTCCCTTGGTAAGGGAGAGGCCACGTGTTCAATCCACGTCAAGGGCACCATTTTCGCGAAGTTGCCGGCCGCTCGGCAGGCAACTTCGGCATCAGGTGGTCAGAAAACAATCGGGCGCTTGCCTGAATTCTCATTCAATCGTTAGGAGTCCAAGATGGCAAAAGGCAAGTTTGAGCGGACCAAACCGCACGTGAATGTGGGCACGATTGGCCACGTTGACCATGGCAAGACCACGCTGACCGCTGCAATCGCAACCGTGCTGTCGTCCAAGTTTGGCGGCGAAGCCAAGAAGTACGACGAGATCGACGCGGCGCCTGAAGAAAAAGCGCGCGGCATCACCATCAACACCGCTCACGTCGAGTACGAGACCGCCAACCGCCACTACGCGCACGTTGACTGCCCCGGCCACGCCGACTATGTGAAGAACATGATCACCGGCGCGGCCCAGATGGACGGCGCGATCCTGGTGTGCTCGGCCGCTGACGGCCCGATGCCGCAGACCCGCGAGCACATCCTGCTGGCCCGCCAGGTGGGCGTGCCTTACATCATCGTGTTCCTGAACAAGTGCGACATGGTGGATGACGCCGAGCTGCTGGAACTGGTCGAGATGGAAGTGCGCGAGCTGCTCTCCAAGTACGAATTCCCGGGCGACGACCTGCCCATCATCCGCGGTTCGGCCAAGCTGGCGCTGGAAGGCGACAAGGGCGACCTGGGCGAAGCTGCCATCATGAAGCTGGCCGAAGCGCTGGACACCTACATCCCGACCCCGGAACGTGCCGTTGACGGCGCTTTCCTGATGCCGGTGGAAGACGTGTTCTCGATCTCCGGCCGCGGTACCGTTGTGACCGGCCGTGTCGAGCGTGGCGTGATCAAGGTTGGCGAAGAGATCGAAATCGTCGGCATCCGCGATACGCAAAAGACCACCTGCACGGGCGTTGAGATGTTCCGCAAGCTGCTGGACCAAGGTCAGGCAGGCGACAACGTCGGCGTGCTGCTGCGCGGCACCAAGCGTGAAGACGTGGAGCGTGGCCAGGTGCTGGCCAAGCCGGGTTCGATCACCCCGCACAAGCACTTCACGGGCGAGATCTATGTTCTGTCGAAGGATGAGGGCGGCCGTCATACCCCGTTCTTCAACAACTACCGTCCGCAGTTCTATTTCCGTACCACCGACGTGACCGGCTCGATCGAGCTGCCGAAGGACAAGGAAATGGTGATGCCGGGCGATAACGTGTCGATCACGGT
>JAEVZY010000207.1 GCA_023392035.1 Pseudomonadota bacterium
CTGACACATCACATCGCTGCCGCCACAGCGCTGTGGCGGTCTTGCGATTCCGGTGTGAGACTACAAGAACGAAAAAAGGCCGCAATGTTGAACCTGGAGAACGAAAGCCAGATCCTGCAACTCGTGCCTGCGCTGGGCGGCGGGATTGCAGGCTGGTTCTGGAAAGCCGCGGGCGCCGACCCGCTTGCCCTGCTGCGAAGCTGGGACCAACAGACCCATGATCCGGCGGCGCTGGCCGGCTTTGCGCTCCTGCCCTGGTCCAATCGCATCACCCAGGGTGGTTTCGCCCATCAGGGCGTGCACCATGCCTTGCAGGAAAACCGCGCCGGCGAAGCCTATCCGCTGCATGGCGATGGCTGGCAGCAGGCCTGGAGCGTGCGCAGTCAATCGGAGCGGGAAGTCATACTGGAATTGCAGTCGCGCCGTCACAACGGCAACCCGCACGAGTACGATGCCGAACAGCGTTTCATCCTGCTGGAAGACGGCTTGCGTATCCGCCTCAAGGCCACCCATCGCGGCCGCACTTCGATGCTGTATGGGCTGGGAATGCACTTGTGTTTCCCGATCGATGCCGGCAGCCGCCTGCAAGCCGCAGCCAATGGCGTCTGGTTGTCGGGGCCTGACCCGATCCCGGTCGCCCACTCCAGCAGCTTTCCGCCGGGCTGGAATTTCCGGCTGCCGCAAGCGCTCGCGCCCGAGCACGCAATCGACAACTGCTATACGGGTTGGGACGGGGTGATGCGTTTGAGCCAGCCGCTGCAGCACCTGATGCTGAGCTTGAGCATGAAGGAGAACAGCGGCTACTTCATCCTGGCGCACCCGAAGGCGGCGCAGCACTTCTGCTTCGAGCCGGTGACCCATCCGATCGACGCCTTCCACGCCAAGTCGCGACCGGGGCTGGTGTCCCTGTGCGCGGGCGAAAGCGTGGCAATGGAGCTGGACCTGCGGGTGGAAAAACTCGAAGCCGGGGAGTGATCCCGGCCTCTTTCAGAGCACGCGCAGCGAATAGTCGGTGGCCTTGATGTCCTTGGTCAGGCTGCCGATGGAAATGCGATCGACGCCGGTCTCGGCAATCGCGCGCACGGTGTCGGCGTTGACGCCGCCCGAAGCTTCCAGCAAGGCGCGCCCCGCGGTCAGCGCAACGGCCTGGCGCATCTGCTCCAGGTTGAAGTTGTCGAGCAGGATCGAGCGGGCGCCGGCATCCAGTGCCTGTTGCAGCTCTTCCAGCGTTTCCACTTCAATCTGCACCGATGCCGTGCCGCCGACCCGGCGCGCAGCCTGCAGCGCGGGGACGATGCCGCCGGCCGCGGCGATATGGTTTTCCTTGATCAGGATGCCGTCATACAAGGCCATGCGCTGGTTGGCGCCGCCGCCCACGCGTACCGCGTATTTTTGCGCCAGGCGCAAACCGGGCAGGGTCTTGCGGGTATCCAGCACCCGGGCCCGGGTGCCGCGCACCAGGTCGGCATAGCGACGGGTGTTGCTGGCCACGCCCGACATCAATTGCAGGAAATTGAGCGCACCGCGTTCGGCGGTGAGCAGCGCGCGCGCCGGACCATGGATGGTGCAGACGCGGCTGTCGGCGGCCATCAGGTCGCCCTCGGCGTAATCCCATTCGATGCGGATGCGCGGGTCGACCTGGTGCATCACGCCTTCGAACCAGGGGGCGCCGCACAGGACGGCCTCTTCGCGCACGGTGACTTGTGCCCGCACCTGCTCATCTTCCGGCACCAGCAGCCCGGTGAGATCGCCGCTGCCGACATCTTCGGCCAGCGCGGCGGCAATATTGCGCTCGAATGCCGCGGCCAGCGCGGCATCGAAAGGCGCGTGCGGATTTTTCAGGGTGCTCATGCCGGGCCGATGCCGGCGAAGAGTTTTTCTTCCCGCGCCAGATCGGCGCCGGGACGGGGGTTGCGCTTGCGGCTTTCGGCGAAGTCGAGCATGCGCTCGATCGGCACCAGCGCGCGCAAGGCCAGGTCACGGTCGACGTGGATCTCATTGTCCCCGTTCTCCAGCACCTGGGCCAGGTTCTCCAGGCTGTTCATCGCCATCCACGGGCAGTGGGTGCAGCTCTTGCAGGTGGCGCTGTTGCCGGCGGTCGGCGCTTCGATGAAGGTCTTGCCGGGGGCTGCCATGCGCATCTTGTGCAGGATGCCGCTGTCGGTGGCCACGATGAATTTGTCGCGGCCCGGGGTCTGGGTGGCCTTGATCATCTGCGAAGTGGAGCCAATGACGTCGGCCAGCGCCACCACCGCCGGCGGCGATTCCGGGTGCACCAGCACCAGCGCGTCGGGATGTTGCTCTTTCAGCAGTTGCAGCTCCACGCCCTTGAATTCGTCGTGCACCACGCAGGAGCCCTGCCACAGCAGCATGTCGGCCCCGGTCTTTTTCTGGATGTAATTGCCCAGATGCTTGTCCGGCGCCCACAGGATTTTCTTGCCCTGGGCATGCAGGTGTTCCACGATTTCCAGCCCGATGGAAGAGGTCACCATCCAGTCGGCGCGCGCCTTGACCGCGGCGCTGGTATTGGCATACACCACCACGGTGCGATCCGGATGGGCGTCGCAAAAGGCCGCGAATTCATCGGCCGGGCAGCCCAGGTCGAGCGAACAGGTCGCGTCCAGGTCCGGCATCAGCACGGTTTTGTCGGGGGAAAGAATCTTGGCGGTCTCGCCCATGAAGCGCACACCGGCCACCACCAGGGTTTTGGCGGCATGGTCACGGCCGAAACGTGCCATTTCCAGGGAATCGGCCACGCAACCGCCGGTTTCATCGGCCAGGTCTTGCAGGTCGGGATCGACGTAGTAGTGCGCCACCAGGACCGCCTGCCGCTCCTTCAAGAGCTTCTTGATGCGTTCCTTCAGCGCGGCCCTTGCTGCCGGTGACGGTGCCGCCGGCACCCGCGCCCAGGCGGATGCGGTGCAGGAAATGCCTTCCTGCATCTTCGGCCGTTCGAACTCGACAGACTTCAGGGGAATCGTTTGCATGATGATGAAAAGCGACTTCTCGTAATTAAAGTGCAATGCGCCCGCCGGCTTTGCTTGCGCAGGCTACATGATACTGCGCCGCGCAAAATCAAGTGCCGCGCCCAAAAATGGCTTCCTGTGGCGCAGCCGCCATGATAAAGCAGGGAAGAATATTTACGTCCGGAAAAATTCGGCAGATACTGGGGCCGCGTATGTGACAGCCCCACCGCTGATCGGAAGGAAATGTCAGACAGCGGCAAGGGGCGGGACCAGGAGGAGACCCACACCATGATGCAGCTTGTGTTCGACAAGACGGACAAGGGTCGGGAAGAGATTGCCACCCGCCGCTTTCAATTGGCTGCCAAGGTGCGCAGCATCCTGCTGCTGGTGGACGGCAAGCACAGCGGCGAAGCGCTGTTGCAGAAATACGCCGGAATCGGCGTCAATGGCATGGTGCTGCAGGAGTTGATCGAAGGCGGCTTCATAGCGCCGCGCCCTATGGAAGCGCCCGCGGCCGCAGCGCCGGCCGCGGTCATGGCCGGGAAGGCAGCCGTCAATCCGGCCCCGCCTGCAGATCCAGCTCCTCCATCCGCATCCACTCCAGCCAGCTTGCCGGAAGGCCAGACCCAATACCAGGCCATCTACCAGTTCTACTGCGAAACCATCAAGGCCAACCTCGGCCTGCGCGCCCTGCCCTTGCAGCTGAAGGTGGAAAAATGCAGCACCGTGGATGACTTCAAGGCGCTGCGCAACACCTACCTGGAAGCGATACTGAAAGCCAAGGGCGCGGATGCCGCCCGCGCCCTGCGTGACCGGCTCGACAGCCTGCTCAAATTGCCCACGGTTTAGCTTGAGCCAAGCCAAACCGCTGGTCTATACTGCCCTACCGTTTAACGCTAAGCGTTATGCTTCTGGGGCCGCATGCCGATCCAGTCCTTCCGATGCCATGAGACACGAGCATTGTTCGAAGGATTACGCGTGCCCCGCTTCATAAATTTCGCACGAATAGCCGAAAGAAAGTTGGCGATGCTGGACAGTGCTCACCATGTTCACGACCTCAAGTCGCCTCCGAACAATCATTTGGAAGCGTTGAAGGGAAATCGGATCGGACAGTTCAGCATCCGCATCAATCGGCAATACCGAATCTGTTTCACTTGGACAGATGTCGGCCCAAGCGACGTCGAAATCGTCGACTACCACTGATTCGCGAAGGAGTTCGACATGATCAAAAATGGAATGCGCCCGATTCATCCGGGCGAAATCCTCAGGGAAGAGTATCTGGAGCCTTTGGGCATGACCCCGCATGCCCTGGCCAAGGGCTTGAACCTGCCTGCCTCACGTGTCAACGACATCGTGCTCGAGCGCCGCGGAATCACGCCCGAGACGGCATTGCGCCTGGCCAGGTTCTTTCGTACCACGGCCGAATTCTGGCTGAGTCTTCAGCAGACCTACTCGCTGAAAGTGGCCGAACGGGAAGTCCTCGATCAGGTCATCGAGGAAGTCCAGCCGCTGGATATCAAGCACGCGGCGTGATATCGACTCAAGCGAGCCGGCATCAAGCCTCGATACCCTGGCTCTTGAGGTATTCCTCGTAGTTGCCGTGGAAATCGATCACCTCGCCATCCTTCACTTCGATGATGCGGCTGGCCAGAGAAGAAACGAACTCGCGGTCATGTGAAACGAAGACCAGGGTGCCGCTGTATTTTTCCAGGGCGATGTTGAGCGCTTCGATGGATTCCATATCCATGTGGTTGGTCGGCTCGTCCATCAGCAGCACGTTGTGGCGGCCCAGCATCAGCTTGCCGTACATCATGCGCCCCTTCTCACCGCCGGACAGCACCTTTACCGATTTTTTCACGTCGTCGCCGGAGAACAGCAAACGTCCGAGGATCG
>JAEVZY010000262.1 GCA_023392035.1 Pseudomonadota bacterium
GTGCGTGGCCAGGCTGACCGAAGCGCTGGCGCTGTTCACCTGTCCGCTGCTGTTGATGCCAAGTGCCGCCAGCGAGAGGGCGCCGCCGCTGCTGCTGCCGCCACCGCCACCGATGCTGCTGGTAGGGCCGCCGTCCGGCAGGGTGCCGAGGAAATCGGCATTCGAGCCGATCGCCGCCGTGAGCATGGCGCCGGTATTGTTGACGTTGATGTTGCCGTTGGCGCTGCTGATGCCATTGAGCGTCACTGCGCTGGCATCGGCGGTATTGAGGCTGTTGGTCAGCAGGATGTCACCGTTGCCGCTGTTGTTGGCGGCGAAGGCGGCGATCTGGTTGCCGGCATTGCTCAGCGTGATGCCGCTGACGGCGCTGGCGATCAATTGCTTCTTCACGTGCAGCGGACTGTCCTGGACGATGCTGCCATTGCGCGCTTCCAGCACCAGGTTGTCGGCGCTGAGGTGACCCACGGACAGCGTGCCGCTGCCCTGGGAAAACGCGGCGTCGGCCAGCGCCAGGTTGCCGCCGCTCAGGCTGACGGACTCGGTCAGCCGCAGGCGCGAACCGGGATTGCCGATCACGCTGCCATCGCTCACCGCCAGGCTGGCCAGGCGCACGCCGCCGGTCAAAGTCAGGTTGCCGGACGTTAGATTGACATTCAAGGTCGACGCCGCGTCGGCCAGCGTGACATTGCCGCCGCCGGCAATCTGCAAGCCGCCGTTGCCGCTGGTGCTGCCCTTGAGCGCCAGCGTGCTGTTCGAGACGCTGATATTGCCGCCGGTATCGGGCGGGCTGCCGGGCGGTGGCGGCGGGGCGGCATTGATGGTGGTGGCCGAGTTGATCGTCAGATTGCCGCCATACAGGTTGAGCGCACCGGCATTGACGATCAGCTTGTCGATGGTATCGCTGCCCAGGCCATGGTATGCGGTAACGCCGCTATTGATCACCACGGTATCGATCGCGGTCGGAATGTAGCCGGATTCCCAGTTGGAGAGGTTGCCCCAGTCGCTATCGCCGGCCCTGGCCGTAATCGTGGCCGCGTCCGTCAGGGCCAGCGTGACGCCATCGCCGTAAGTGGCCTTGACCATCCGCTTGAGGCTGCCGGCGTTGACGATGTCGCCGCTCACGGTGCGGAAGTAACTGCCTTGCAGCACGCCGCTGCCGTAGCTGAAGCTGAAGGGCGTGAATTGAAGGCTGGTGTCGGGCACGTAGTTGTTCAGCAGGCGGGTCTGCAAGGCGCCGCCGAATTGATTGCCAAGGGTGACCGAAGCGCCCGTGAAATTGATGGTGTCGATACTGCTGTTGCCGGCGATGTCCACCATCAGCACGCCGCCGTCGCCCTGCGCGAAATTGCCATTGACGGTCATGCTGCCGACGGCGCCGTCACCCCCCGGAGCCAGCTTGCCGGTGTTGGTGAAAACTTCGCCGCTGCTGATGCTGCCGCTGCCCGCGATCAGGCCGCTGTTGTCTATGCTGCCCGTGACATTCACGCTGGCATTGCCGCTCATGTTCAGTGAGCCAAGCGGATTCAGTTGCAGCTTGCCGGCAAAGAGGCTGCCGCCTGCGCCCAAATCGACGCTGCCGTTGTCGATCAGGAGGCTGCCGTTCTGGTATCCCATGCCGTCGCTGACCCTGAGCGCGCCGCCATTGAGGGCGAGGCGGCCGCTATGGGTGAGATTGCCGATGTTGACGCTGCTCCCGCCATTGCTGCTGCCGGCCGCGCTGTTCAGGTTCAGGTTGAGCGCGCCGGCAGTGCTGGTGATGCCGGCATTGATGTTGATATTGCCGGCCGCTTCAAGCGTCAGGCTGGCATTGCCGCCTGCGGTCTTGGCGATGTCGGCGCTGACCGTAATGTCGCCCGCCTCGCTGCCGCCGGTACCGGTGCTCAAGCGCACGCTGGTGCCGTTGTTGAGCTGCTGGGCAATCGTGCTGTTGAGGATTTTGGAGCCGCTGCCCGAGGATTCGACGGCATAGATGTTGTCGGTGCTCACGCCGGAGAGATCGCCGTTGGCCGCCACCACTTCCAGGTTGGTGGGATCGATCAGCCAGCTGCCGCCCGAGCCGACGGTGGGTGCCTTGACCACATCCAGTTGCTTCAGGCCGGAAGTCTCGACAAAGCCGCCATGGCCGGGTGCGCCGCGGGCGGAAACCTCGCCGTCGATGTAGGCCTGGTTCTGCGCCACCAGCGTGACCTGGCCGCCGGTCGTGCCGTCGGCACTGATGCTGGAGCTGGCGCTGGTGGTCAGGTTCTGCCCGGCGCGCAGGAAGATGCGGCCGCCTTCGCGCACCACGCTGGAGGCGTTGATGCTGCCGCTGTTGGCGATCAGGCCGGCGGCAATGCCGATGCGGCCCGCCTCGGCGGTAATGCTGCCCAGGTTGGTGACGCTGCCGGCACTGCCGGTCACGGCCACCGTGACGCCGGGCGTGGCGGTGTCGGCCAGGGTGACGGTCTGGCCGGCGGCCAGCATCACTTCGCCCTGCGGGCTGGCGATGATGCCGCCGTTGGCAACGCTGCTGCCGATCAGGTAGACGCTGCCGCCGGTGGCGGACTTGATCGTTCCCTGGTTCTCCACAGCGCCGGCGCTGCCTTGTTTGGCGAAGTTCAGCTTGCCGGCCAGGAAATCGGCGTCCTGGATATTGAGCGTGCTGCCGACGAAGCGGCCGACGTCGACCATGCCGCCCGGACCGACCAGGATGCCGTTCGGATTGACCAAGGCCACCAGGCCGGGCGCCGTCAGCTTGCCGTAGATCTGCGAAATGTCGCCGCCCGTCACGCGGGCCAGGAAGGCCGCCGCCGCGCTCGGCTGGCTGATGTTGACCACGGCATTGGAGCCGATCGAGAAGGAAAGGAAATTGGCGATTGCCTGCGGCGAGAGCTGGTTGATGTTGAGGACATTGCCGTTCTGCGCAAACACCACATTGCCGTTGACCACGCTCCAGCCGCTGGGCAGCGCGCCCGGCGCGGGCGCCGCGGCCAGCGCGCCGGTTTGCCAGGCGCTGCATACGGCGGCGGCCAGCAGCGAACGGCGCAGCGCCTGACGCCAGGGCCTGTGGCGGGAAGTGGAAGGGGTGGAACCGGCTGCGGTTTTTTTCATGTCAGAACCCCAGGATGGCACTCAGGTGGGCTTTCAGATCGCCCCGTTTTTCAGTCGGCGAATGTCCGGCGTTGGCCACCCGCGCCACATCCAGGCGCAGGTTGAAATCGCGTCCCAGGCTGTAGCGCGCGCCGAAGCCGAAGCTGGCCACCGTCATGCTGGGCGCCAGCGCGCTGCCGGCAGTCTTGTTGTTGTGGCCGCGGCCGATGTCATAGAAGGCCAGCAGGCGCAGCGTGCCTTTCAGCCCGCGCTTGGCCAGCAGCTCGGGGGTATAGGCTTCGGCATTGAAGACGGCGCCGCTGTCGGCCACCACCGCCCGTTCGTTGAAGCCGCGCACCGCGCTGGCGCCGGCCAGGCCGAACTGCTCGGACGCCACCAGCGGATCGGGCGCGTACTGCGCCGTGCCGGCCAGGCGCATCTGCCAATCGTTGCTCCAGCCCTTGAACAGCGAGGCGCTGCCGCGCACGATCACGAAGTTGTCGCGCGTATCGCGATTGCCGGCGATGAAGGAGTAGTGGTCGTTGCGGCCGCTGCTGCTGGTGTAGCTGGGGCCCACCCCCAGGTTTTGCGCCAGGCCGAGGTTGTAGTCCACGCTCTGGCCCACGCTTTGATGCTGGGCGCCATAGGTCACCGACAGCGGCAAGGTGGAATACGGCTGGCAGCTGGGCAGCGCAATGCCGGCGAAGTTGCAGCTCGAGTCGATCTTCTTGTAGTCGGCGCCGAACACCAGCTTGCTGGTGCGTTCGCCGCTGCGGGCGAAGAAATGGTTCCAGCGCATCGCATAGACATCGCCCTTGCCGGTGAAGCCCAGCAGCGAGCCGAGCGTGGGCGAAGTGCCGCTGGTGACGCTGGATTTACCGTAGATGAAGTCCAGGCTGTCGCCGATGCCGTACAGCGGCAGGCGGTAGCCCAGCGAATACAGGTTGACCTGGGAGCCCGCGGGACTGTCGGGCGAAGTGGTATAGGCCAGCGAGGCGACGTGGTCGCGGTTGAACAGGTTGGAGTGCTGCAGGGCGGCGCCGGTGCGCCATCTGCCGGTTTCGGCGGTGCCGGTATTGTCCACCGTCAGGATGGCGCGCAAGGGGTTGTTGTCGCTCACGGCCACCCTGGCGTCGATCTTGCCGTCGGTCTCGGCGCTGGCCAGGGTGACATTGACCTGCTTGGCCGGATTGTCGTTGGCCAGTTGCACCGCTTCCGAAATCCGGCGCAGGTTGGGCGTGACGCCGGCCTGCAAAGCGGGCAGGCTGGCGCGGATATTCTCTTCGCTGAAATGCTTGTTGTCGGAGACGGTGATCTTGCCGATTACGGTCTCCACCACCTGGATCCGCACCACGCCTGAAGTCAGCTCCTGTTCCGGTACAAAGACCTGCACGGCGCTGTAACCGTCCTGGCGGTAGGCGTTCTCCAGCGCTTCCAGCGCGCGCTGCACATCGCCGTAGACGCGCTTGGGGCCGCTGTAGGGGCCAACCGTCTGCTCGACTTGTTGGGCCGTGAGCAGGCTGTTGCCCTCGACCTGGAAACGCTTGATGTCGAAGTGTTCGTCGGCCGCTGCCGGCGCGCTGGCGGAAGTCTCTTGCGGCGCGGCCTGGGCCAGTGCGCCCGGCGCCGTCGCGGCCAGGACGATCCCCGCCAGGCAGGAATGAACAGCGTGTTTCATCTTTTTTATACGGGCCGCATGGCGCGGACCGCCTCCCCTTTTGATCCACGCTTCGCGCTGCAACGATCGGCGCAAGCGGTTCGCAAGCCTTGCGCCGGACCTCAGATTGAAAGCGGTGGAATTCCCTGAAACAGAGCTACTGGTGCTGGCTGCCGGCGCTTTCTGCATGAGGCGCCGTGCGGGCGGTAAAAGCGATGTGCCCCGGCTTCGGGCGATTTGTTACCGCTGGTAAAGTATAGAGCCTCGCTCCCCGCGCTGTGGATTATTTTTTAACGCCCGCGGCCTTGCACATTTGCCATGCTTTCGCCGCCGGTGCTGCCGCCGAGCGCTGCCGCTTCGATCTGCGCTGCCCAAAAAAAATGGACGCCGCAGCGTCCATTTTCTTGCTTCGATCAAGCCTCATATCCGCAGTGAGCGCGCCATGGCCGCCTGCTTCTGGTAATAGGCCACGTTCTGCTGCGCCTCGCGGGCGCGCTTCTGTTCCACATCGGCGCAGATCAGATAGTGGTCTTCGGCGCGTCTCAGCCACCAGTGGCGAATCTGTCGCAACACCGGACTGAGCGAAAGCATGGTCAGTTCCTGCAGCTTGTATTCTTTGGTGTGGGCCACGCAAGCCTCCGTATTTGCCTAGTCTGCCAATGGTTCTTCGCAGTGAAGAACCGCATGAAAGTCGCGCGAGTCAACAACGCCCCCGCAGACCGATGGGCCCGCGGGCTGGATTTCATCTTAGTGAGCGAGACCTGCACTGCATTGATGGACGTCAACGCAAAAGCGGGGTGGAAACAAGGCTGGCGCAAGCCGGTTTCTCCTATGAGGCGCGGCGCGGTCGCCTTGACAACTTTGCGGGCGACCACTTACCCTAGCCCGATCCAGAGAGGGCCGCCGGCGGCCCATGCCTGTCACCAGGCCCGTCATCAACGCAAGTCACCAGCGCAAGTCAAGAACGCAGCCAACATGACAGCCCTCCCAACTCCTCTTCTTCGCGGCCTTGCGGCCAGCGCAGCATGACTGAATTCCAGGCCAGCCTAATTGCCATCGGCGCCGCCATCGTGGTGGCGGTCGTCTCCTACAACAAGTGGCAGGAGTACAAGGCGCGCAAAAGCGTGGAGCGCGCCTTCTCCGCCAGTCCCGATGACGTCCTGATGGGCGAGGGCGGCGAACGCCGCGAACCCAGCATGGATGAACAGGAACAGCTGGCGCAAAGCGCGCTCGAGCAAAACGCGGGCGATGCCGGCGACCCCAGCGTGGCGGTGGCCGACGAAGCCGTGGCGCCGCTCTCGGCCGGCTTGCGCGCCCAGCCCAAGCCGCTGCCGGTGGATGAGCTGATCGATTGCGAAGTGGCGATCGAACTCGAAGGCCCGATGCGCGGCGAAAAATTGCTGCCGGCCCTGCAGGGCTTGCGCCATGTCGGCGGCAAGGCGGTGCACTACATCGGCCAGGCCGAAGACGGCAACTGGGAGCCGGTGGCGGTATCGGGCGTGTACACCACCCTGCGCGCCGGGGTGCAGATGGCCAATCGCAGCACGGCCCTGAACGAAATCGAGTTTTCCGAAATCGTGGCACGCCTGCGCCAGGTGGCAGATGAAGCCGGCGGCGAAATCTTCGTGCCCGACATGACCCAGGTGATGGCCGCGGCGCGCAGCCTGCACCAGTTCGTCAATGAGCACGATGCCCAGCTCGGCGTGAATGTCGCCAGCCGCGGCGCGCCGTGGGCCATCAGCACCTTGCTGGCGGCGCTGGAGCGCCAGGGCTTCGATGTGCGGCCCGACGGCCGCCTGGTCATGCAGGATGGCGACAATGGCGTGCTGTTCTGGCTCTCCACCAATGTCAGCCTGGCCGAGGAATCGACCTCGCGCCTGACGCTCTTGCTCGATGTGCCGCGGGTGGCGCGCGAGCGCGACGGCTTCAATGCCATGGTGGCCTGCGCCCGCATGCTGGCCGCGCGCCTGGATGGCGCCGTGGTGGACGATGCCGGCCAGGCCTTGTCCGATGCCGCGCTGGACGAGATCGCGGAACAGGTGGACGGCTTTTACCAGGACATGGAGCGCTGCCAGATTCCGGCCGGATCGGTGCGCGCCTTGCGCTTGTTCAGCTGAGTCTTATGTCCCAGTCCGATCTGTTTGCAGGACAAACGGGCGCCGAAGCTTCCGCCAAGGACCCGGCCCAGCGCGCCGCCTGGCTGCGCCAGGAGCTCACGCGGCACGCGTATTCCTATTACGTGCTGGACGCGCCCACCATTCCGGACGCCGATTACGATCGCCTGTTTGCCGAGCTGGAGCAGCTCGAGCACGAGCATCCCGAACTGTGCACGCCCGATTCGCCGACCCAGCGCGTGGGCGCGCCGCCACTGGCGCAGTTCGAGGCCGTCACCCACAGCATCCCCATGCTGTCCATCAACAACGGCTTTGCCGAAGAGGACGTCGCCAATTTCGACCGCCGCGTGCGCGAGGGCTTGAAGACCCTGGACGAGGTGGAATACTCCGCCGAGCTCAAGTTCGACGGCCTGGCGATCAATCTGCGCTACGAGAAGGGCGTGCTGGTGCGCGCCGCCACCCGTGGCGATGGCTACACCGGCGAAGATGTCACGGCCAACATCCGTACCGTCAGATCGATTCCGCTGCGCCTGAACGGCAAGGCGGCGCAGGTGCCGGACGTACTGGACGTGCGCGGCGAAGTGCTGATGTTCAAGGCCGATTTCAATCGCCTCAACCAGCGCCAGCGCGAAGCCGGCCAGCGCGAATTCGTCAATCCGCGCAATGCCGCCGCCGGCAGCCTGCGCCAGCTCGATTCGCGCATCACGGCGCAGCGCCGCCTGCGCTTTTTCGCCTATGGGCTGGGTACGCTGGAAGGGATGGAGTTCCCCGCTTCGCACAGCGACCTGCTGGCCTGGTATGCCGATCTCGGCGTGCCGGTCTGCTCCGAGCGCGTGGTGACCCGCGGCGCACAGGGCCTGCTCGATTTCTATCGCGACATTGGCCAGCGGCGCGCCGCCCTGCCATATGACATCGATGGCGTGGTGTACAAGGTCAACCAGGTGGCGCAGCAGTCGCAACTGGGTTTTGTCTCGCGCGCGCCGCGCTTTGCCCTGGCCCACAAGTTTCCGGCCGAGGAAGCCACCACCACCGTGCAGGACATCGTGGTGCAGGTGGGACGCACCGGCGCCATCACGCCGGTGGCACGGCTCACGCCCATCTTCGTCGGCGGCGTGACCGTCACCAACGCCACCCTGCACAACGAAGACGAAGTGCGGCGCAAGGATATCCGCATCGGCGACACCGTGATCGTGCGCCGCGCCGGCGATGTGATTCCGGAAGTGGTGGCGCACGTGCCCGAGAAGCGGCCGGCCGATGCGCGCATTTTCCACATGCCGGCAAATTGCCCGGTATGCGGCTCGCCCATCGTGCGTCCGGAAGATGAGGCGGTGGCGCGCTGCTCCGGCGGCTGGACCCGCTGTGCGGCGCAGAGAAAGGGTGGCTTGCTGCATTTCGTTTCGCGCCGTGCGATGGATGTGGAAGGCCTGGGCGACCAGTTGGTGGAGCAACTGGTGGACAAGCAGATCATCAACACGCCCGCCGACCTCTACCGGCTGGGCCTGTCGACGCTGGTGGAACTTGAGCGCATGGCGCAGAAGTCGGCGCAGAACGTGCTCAATGCGCTGGAAAAATCCAAGTCCACGACGCTTGCGCGCTTCATCTATGCGCTGGGAATCCGGCATGTGGGGGAATCCACCGCCAAGGAATTGGCGCGCCACTTCGGCGGCATGGACGCGCTGATGGCAGCCAGCTACGAGCAACTGCTGGAAGTGGCCGATATCGGCCCGGTGGTGGGGCGCTCGATTCGCGATTTCTTCGACGATCCGCTCAACGTGGAGCTGGTCGAGCAATTGCGCGCCACCGGCGTGCACTGGACGGAAAGCGCGCCCGGCCATGCCGCGCCCAAGGCACTGGCCGGCAAGACTTTTGTGTTGACCGGCACCCTGCCCAATCTCAAGCGCGACGAAGCGCAAGCCATGATCGAAGCGGCGGGCGGCAAGGTGGCCGGTTCGGTGTCGAAGAAGACCAGCTACGTGGTGGCCGGCGAAGAAGCCGGCAGCAAATTGGCCAAGGCCCAGGAACTGGAGATTGCGATCCTGGATGAAGACGGGCTGTTGGCGCTATTGAAGGAAGCGAACCATGCAAAAGATCAGTAAAGCAGTATTTCCCGTGGCTGGCCTGGGCAGCCGTTTTTTGCCGGCCACCAAGGCCCAGCCCAAGGAAATGCTGCCGGTGGTGGACAAGCCCTTGATCCAGTACGCGGTGGAAGAGGCGGTCGCGGCCGGCATCACGGAAATGGTGTTCATCACCGGGCGCAACAAGCGCGCCATCGAAGACCATTTCGACAAGGCTTACGAGCTGGAGAGCGAACTGGAAGCGGCCGGCAAGGACGCCTTGCTGCAGGCGGTGCGCCATGTGATCCCGAAGAACATCTCCTGCATTTTCATCCGCCAGTCCGAGCCCCTGGGCTTGGGCCATGCCGTGCTGTGCGCGCGGCCGGTGGTGGGCAGCGAGCCCTTCGCCGTGCTGCTGGCGGATGACTTCATGGATACCGATCCCGGCGTGCCGCCGGTGCTGGCGCAAATGACGCGCCTGTTCGAGTACGAGCAGGCCAGCATCCTGGCGGTGCAGGAAGTGCCGCGGGCGCAGACCCGCTCCTACGGCATCGTCTCGGCCACGCCCTACAAGGCTGATGTCGAACAGGTGCATGGCATCGTCGAAAAGCCGCGGCCCGAGGATGCGCCTTCCACCCTGGCGGTGGTGGGCCGCTATGTGCTCTCGGGACGGATCTTCGAGCATCTGGAAAAGATCGGGAAGGGCGCCGGCGGCGAAATCCAGCTCACCGACGGCATCGCCTCGCTGATGAAGGAACAGCGCGTGCTGGCCTATCGCTACCAGGGCACGCGCTATGACTGCGGCTCCAAGCTCGGCTATCTGAAAGCGACGCTGGCCATGGGCATGAAGCATCCGGAAACCGGCGCCGAGTTCACGGCCCATGTGAAGGAGCTGGTCAAGTGATACGCGAGATCCTGCGCATGGGCGATCCGCGCCTGCTGCGCCAGGCCGAGCCCGTCACCCAATTCAATACGCCCGAGCTGGATGCGCTGGTGGCCGACATGTTCGAAACCATGCGCGCCGTGAATGGCGCCGGCCTGGCCGCGCCGCAGATCGGCGTCAATCTGCAACTGGTGATCTTCGGTTTCCAGCACAACAGCCGCTATCCCGATGCGCCGCAGGTGCCGGAAACGGTGCTGCTCAATCCGGTCATCACTTTCCTGGACGCGCAGCGGGAAGAGGGCTGGGAAGGCTGCCTGTCGGTGCCCGGCCTGCGCGGCGTGGTGCCGCGCTACACGCGCCTGCGCTACAGCGGCATGGACCACAAGGGCAATGCCTTCGAGCGCGAAGCCGAGGGTTTTCATGCGCGGGTGGTGCAGCACGAGTGCGACCACCTGATGGGAATCCTTTACCCGATGCGGATCGAGGATTTTTCCAAGTTCGGCTACACCGACATCCTGTTCCCCAACCTGGACGCCGCCGACGACTGAGCGCGCCGATTGAGCGTGCCGGGCAGCAGCCCTCTCAATGCAGGTGCTGCGATGGCGCTTCGGTGACGTCTTCCGGCATTTCCGCGTGCACCAGTTCGGCGTCCTGATCGGCAAACAGGGGCGCGCCGCAGTCGTCGCAGAATTCCATGGGGAAGGTTTCGTGGTGGTGCTTGATGTCGGCGATGCCGGCGTCGCGCAGCTGGGTGATCACTTGCTGTAGCGGGGTCTGCTCTTCGCTGGCGGTCGGCTTGCCGGCGATCAGGTCGCGCGCCATCAGGCTGTCGAGCGGTTCTTCGTCGCCGTTTTCATCGCCATACAGCGGCCAGACAATGCCGTAGATGACTTCGCGTTGCTGCTTGAGGGTGAAGCCGATGCGGTATTCATCGATCCGGCCTTCGGCCTGCTCGGCACCGAAGCCGGCGACGATGGCCGACAGGCCGGAAGGCGCAATCGACAGCAACTGCGTGATGTAATTCACCGCCGCATGCACCGAGACCGGCCGGATGCGCTTGTCGCCTTCGCGGCAGGCAACGAAATAGGCTTCCGGCAGCAGGAGCTCGACGCCGCAACCCGGCAGCAGGCGCTCGATATTGGGCAGCGTCTGTTTTTTCCACTCCAGATAGGCCTCCAGCTTTTCGCCGCCGATATCGTTGCCGGCCTGCGCCATCTGCCAGCGGAAGAAAGGCCCGCCGGCCGGCGCGATGACGGCCGCCAGCAGGTAGCGGGTATCGGCCAGGAAAGGCGCGGTTTCGGACCAGCTGGACGGCGCTTTCAGCGGCTTGCCTTCCAGCGCCGCCACCGCCATTTTCTGCAGCATGGAATAGGTTTCCGCATGGCTGCGCGGCAGCTGGTCGATGGAATACAGCATCGGCGTCAGGGCCAGCCGCGTATCGTTGGCCAGCAAATGGGCATACAGGTGCGCCGACAGGGTATTGGCGGCGTCGGCGGCGATGCTGCCGGCCGCAATCGAATAGCGGGTCCAGGCCAGGATGGGCACGGCCACCAGCAAGGCCTCGAATTGCTGGCCTTCATGTTCGATGGTGGTGCTTTCGCTGGCCGATTCGGCCGAATCCATCAGCACTTCATAGGCCGGCGGATCGCTTTGGAAAAGATGATCGAGCGCGCTGTCGATGTGTTGCTGGTGGCCGCCTTGCATCTGGCGGTGCAGGGCGGCATCGAGCCGTTTTTCCCACAGGCGTTCCTCGATCCGGCTGCCGGCGGCAAGCGTGGCTTGCGCCAGCTGGATCAGGCGCTGGCTGTCCGCGGAAGGTTTGTGGGACCGGCTTTTTGCGGGACGACGCATGGTGGTGACACAAGGAGTTGGACCGAGAGCGTATTGTAGTGCCCGCTTGTGTCCTTGTCCGTCTTGCAAAGAAAAAAGCCACGCCGGCGGGCGTGGCTTTTTGCGCTGCGCGGATTGCGATCAGGCAGCTTGCGCGGCGTTGTCCGAAGACGAGAGCAACTGTCGCAGCACGAAGGGCAGGATGCCGCCGTGACGGAAGTAGTCGACTTCGATCGGGGTGTCGATGCGCAACAGCACCGTCACTTCCTGCTTGCTGCCGTTGGCGCGATGAATCACCAGCGTGCACTTCTGCTGCGGGTGGATCTCGCCTTCCAGGCCTTTCAGGTCGTAGGTTTCATTGCCGGTGATGTGCAGGCTCTGCACGCTGTCGTCGCCGATGAACTGCAGCGGCAACACGCCCATGCCGACCAGGTTGGAACGGTGGATGCGTTCGAAGGAGCGGGCAAACACCGCCTTCACGCCCAGCAACTGGGTGCCCTTGGCGGCCCAGTCGCGCGAAGAGCCGGTGCCGTATTCCTCGCCGGCGAAGATCATGGTCGGCACGCCGGCGGCGATGTACTTCATGGCGGCGTCGTAGATCGGCATTTCGGCGCCGTCCGGCTGGTGCAGGGTGATGCCGCCTTCCACGCGGGAACCGTCGGCCTTGGCCGGAATCATCAGGTTCTTGATGCGCACGTTGGCGAAGGTGCCGCGCATCATGACTTCATGGTTGCCACGGCGCGAACCGTAAGAGTTGAAGTCGGCCTTCTGCACGCCATTGGCCTTGAGCCAGACGCCGGCCGGGCTGCTTTCCTTGATCGAGCCGGCCGGGGAGATGTGGTCGGTGGTGATGGAGTCGCCAAACACGCCCAGGGCGCGCGCGCCGCTGATGTTGCCGCTGCTGTTGGCCGGCTGCATTTCGAAGCCCTGGAAGAAGGGCGGTTCCGCGATATAGGTCGAGCCGGGCCAGTTGTAGACATCGCCCGAGGCCACGCCCTTGATCCCCTGCCACAGCTTGCCGGGATTGGTCTTCACTTCGGCATAGTTCTCCTTGAACACCTTGGCGTTCATGGCGAACTTCATCAGCTTGTTGATTTCCTGGCTGGTCGGCCAGATGTCGCCCAGGTAGATGTCGCGTCCGCCTTTGCCCTTGCCGACCGGCTCGGTCATCAGGTCGCGCAGCATGGTGCCGGCCAGCGCATAGGCCACCACCAGCGGCGGCGAAGCGAGGAAGTTGGCGCGCAGGTTGGGGTGGATGCGCGCTTCGAAATTGCGGTTGCCCGACAGCACAGCCGCGGCCACCACGTCGTTCTTGACGATGGCTTCGTTGAGCTCGTTGGTCAGGTCGCCGGCATTGCCGATGCAGGTGGAGCAGCCGTAGGAGGTGACTGCAAAACCCAGCTTTTCCAGGTAGGGCAGGAGGCCGGTGGCTTCCAGGTATTTGGTGACCACGCGCGATCCGGGCGCGAGCGAAGTCTTGATGTGCGGCGCCACCTTCATGCCGGCTTCCACCGCCTTCTTGGCCAGCAGGCCGGCGGCCAGCAGCACGCTCGGGTTGGAGGTGTTGGTGCAGGAGGTGATGGAGGCGATCAGCACGTCGCCGTTTTTCAGGCTGACGCCATCGGTGGTCTGATACGTGGCATGCAGGTCTTCGGGCTTCTTGTTGAAGCCGTTCTCGGCGGCCGGCTTGGAGAACAGGGTGGCGAAATTCGATTTGACGTTGCCGATCTCGATGCGATCCTGCGGACGCTTGGGGCCGGCCAGCGAGGGCGCCACCGTGCCCAGGTCGAGCGTCACCACATGGCTGTAGTCGATGTCGCCGGCGCGCGGCACGCCGAACATGCCCTGGGCGCGGAAATAGTTTTCGAAGGCCTCCACTTCCTCTTTGCTGCGGCCGGTGCCGCGGAAGTATTCGATGGTCTGTTCGTCGACCGGGAAGAAGCCCATGGTGGCGCCGTATTCGGGCGCCATGTTGCCGATGGTGGCGCGGTCGGTCGGCGACAGGTGCTCGGTGCCTTCGCCGAAGAATTCGACGAACTTGCCGACCACTTTTTCACGGCGCAGCATCTCGGTGATGGTCAGCACCAGGTCGGTGGCGGTGACGCCTTCGCGCAGCTGGCCGGTCAGGTTCACGCCGACCACGTCCGGCGTCAGGAAGTAGACCGGCTGGCCCAGCATGCCGGCTTCCGCCTCGATGCCGCCCACGCCCCAGGCCACCACGCCCACGCCATTGATCATGGTGGTGTGCGAGTCGGTGCCGACCAGCGAGTCGAAGTAGTACACGCCATCCTTGTTGTGCACGCCGCGCGCCAGGTATTCAAGGTTCACCTGGTGCACGATGCCGAAACCGGGCGGCACCACGCCGAAGGTATCGAAGGCCTGCATGCCCCATTTCATGAACTGGTAGCGCTCGTTGTTGCGCTGGAATTCCAGTTTCATGTTGAGGTCGAGCGCCTTGTTGTTGCCCCAGTAGTCGATCTGGATCGAGTGGTCCACCACCAGGTCCACCGGCACCAGCGGCTCGATGTTCTTGGGATTCTTGCCCTGGGCCGCGGCCACGCCGCGCATGGCGGCCAGGTCGGCCAGCAGCGGCACGCCGGTGAAGTCCTGCAGCACCACGCGCGCCACGACGAAAGGAATCTCATCGGTACGCGGCGCATTCGGCGCCCAGTTGGCGAGCTGGCGCACGTGCTCTTCGGTCACCTTCTTGCCATCGCAATTGCGCAGCACCGATTCCAGCACGATGCGGATCGATACCGGCAGGCGCGAGACATCCACGCCCAGCGCCTTGCCCAATGCGGGCAGCGAGTTGAACTTGCCTTTTCTGCCGGCGCCGGCATTGAAGTCCTTCAGCGTATTCAGGATGTTGCGGGACATGACCTCTCCTTGGTTTTCTTGATCAATTCGGATGTGTGAATGAGTATTGCGTAATTCGTGTTGCGGTTTTCCCTGGTCCCGTCAAAGCTGCGCCGGCGCCCTGGCTGGCAGGCTACTTCTTGGCTTCCATGAAGATCTGCGCTTGCGGTGCAGGCTGGGTCTTGGCGGCAAGCACTTGTTCCGGGGTGCGGCATTCATTGGCCAGTTGCTGGCCTTTCTTCGAGTCGAGCAGCATGCCCTTGGCCGGAATGCCGATCCAGACCAGGCCGTGCTTGTGGCTTTCATAGCGCTGGGCGCCGGTGCTGGTGGGCACCTGGGCCAGGCGCACCAGATGCTTTTTCCAGCGCATGCCGATGTGCTGCTCGTCTTCGGCATTGCGGTACAGGGTGACCTTGTCGCCCAGTGCGCATTCCATGTCGACCACGGTGGATTTGCTGACGTCGATGTCGTCATCGGCGTCGGCCTTGGCGGCTTGCTGGTGAGCGGGTTTCTTGCTGGTTTTCTTGTGCGACTGCGCCAGGACAGGGCTGCTGGCCCCGACAAATACTGCGCCCAGCAAAATGGCTTTCAACAAAGTTTTCATGCGGCGGGTCTCCTTGAGATGCATGCGCCGTGGATAAAAAACAGTCTGCCAGCGCCAGTCGAAGCTGCCGTCTTGTTACAGGCTGGGGAAAGTAATGCAGGCAGGGCTTTGCCGTGCGGTGTGGAAAGCATGTTTTGCGAGCCGGACCCAAACGGGTTCGGCTTGCAAAAAACGCTCGGAAGGAAGGGCTTGTGCATAGGTGTTGCGGCTTGCGGCTGGCG
>JAEVZY010000349.1 GCA_023392035.1 Pseudomonadota bacterium
ATTCAACGGGTTTATTCAGCGGCCAGCTTTGCGCGCAAGCCGGCCGCTTCCCGCGCCAGGGCGCTGATGCGTTCCCAGTCGCCGGCCGCAATCGCATCGGCGGGCGTCAACCACGATCCACCCACACACGCCACGTTGCGGCAAGCCAGGAAGGATGGCGCGCTGGCCGGCGTGATACCGCCGGTCGGACAGAAAGTGACATCGCCCAGCGGCCCGGCCAGCGCATTGAGCATGCCGACCCCGCCGGCCGGCACCGCCGGAAACAGCTTCAACTGCTTGAACCCGTGCTCGCGCGCGAACATCACTTCCGAAGGCGTCATCACGCCGGGCAGCAAAGGCAAGCTGCTGCCGCGGGCACCGTCAATCACCGCCGGGGTCAGCCCGGGCGAGACGGCGAACACCGCACCCACCGCGCGCGCCTGCTCGAATTCCTCAGGCTTGGTGACCGTGCCGACGCCGACGATGGCCTCCGGCACCTTGTCCACGATTTCCATGATCGCCGACAGTCCATGCGGCGTGCGCAAGGTGACTTCCAGCACCCGAATCCCGCCGCGCACCAGCGCGCGCGCCAGCGGCACGGCGTGCTCCAGGCGGTCGATCTGAATCACCGGGATGACGGGCGACACCTGCATCAATTGCAGCAAGTCCATGGAATTTATCCTCTCAAGTCTTTGGTATCGGCACGGGCCAGGAAATCTTCGTCGCTGCCGGGCGGCGTGTCATGCGGCAGGCTGGCTTCGGCATGCGACACCGCTTGCAGCGGCGGCAGGCCGAAGGTGGCGCCGCCCTCCTCCGCACTGCTGACGCTGTCGCGGAACATGGCAAACAGCTCGCGCCCCATGCCGGTGTGATAGAGGGAGAGGTCGGCATGCGGGATTTCCCGCTGCAGCCAAACCGTCTCGTCCACCAGCGCCTGCAGGACGCCGGCGTCGGCATCGACCCGGATCATGTCGCCATCGCGCACCCGCCCCAGCGGGCCGCCGGCCAGCACTTCGGGACTGACATGGATGGCGGCCGGAATCTTGCCCGAGGCGCCGGACATGCGGCCGTCGGTAACCAGCGCCACCTTGCGGCCGGCATCCTGCAATACGCCCAGCGCCGGCGTCAGCGCATGCAGCTCCGGCATGCCGTTGGCACGCGGCCCCTGGAAGCGCACCACCGCCACCAGATCGCGATCCAGCTTGCCGGCCTTGAAGGCAGCCAGGAAGTCTTCCTGCGAATTGAAGACGACGGCCGGCGCCTGCACCACCCGGTGCTGCGGCTTGACCGCCGACACCTTGATCACCGCGCGTCCCAAGTTGCCGGTCATCAGGCGCAAGCCGCCCTCCGGCGAAAACGGCTGGCTGGCCGGGCGCAAGACCTGTTCCTCGCCGCTTTTTTCGGCGGCGGCCCGGAACACCAGCTTGCCGTCCTCCAGGAAAGGCTCGGCGCAATGCGCACGCAAGCCCTGGCCGAGGATGGTGGTGACGTCTTCATGCAGCACGCCGGCGTCCAGCAGTTCGCGGATCAGGAAGCCGGGACCGCCGGCGGCCTGGAACACATTCACGTCGGCATCGCCATTGGGATAGATGCGCGTCAATAGTGGGACGATTGTCGACAGCTCGCTGAAATCATTCCAGTCGATAATGATGCCGGCGGCGCGGGCAATCGCCACCAGGTGCAAGGTATGGTTGGTGGAACCGCCGCTGGCCAAGAGCGCGACAATGGCATTGACGATCGCCTTTTCATCCACCACCTTGGCCACCGGAATCCAGTTGTCGCCGCTGGCGGCAATCGCGGCGGCGCGGCGCGCGGCCTCGGCCGTGAGGGCGTCGCGCAAGGGCGTGTAGGTATTAATGAAGGCGGCGCCGGGCAGATGCAGGCCCATCACTTCCATCAGCATCTGGTTGCTGTTGGCGGTGCCGTAGAAAGTGCAGGTGCCGGGCGCGTGATAGGACTGCGCCTCGGCCTCCAGCAGTTCGGCGCGACCGACCTTGCCCACGGCATACAGTTGACGCACGCGCGCCTTTTCAGGATTGGACAGGCCGCTGGGCATGGGGCCGCCCGGCACGAACACCGCCGGCAGATGGCCGAAATGCAGCGCGCCGATCAACAGGCCCGGCACGATCTTGTCGCAGATGCCCAGGCACAGGACGGCGTCGAACATGTTGTGGGACAGCGCCACCGCGGTGGCCATGGCAATCGTGTCGCGCGAGAACAGCGACAGCTCCATGCCCGGCTGGCCCTGGGTCACGCCGTCGCACATGGCCGGCGTGCCGCCGGCAAACTGGGCCACCGCGCCGGCCTGGCGCGCGGCGTCCTTGATGATGGCGGGGAAATGCTGGAAGGGCTGATGCGCCGACAGCATGTCGTTGTAGGCGGAAACAATCGCCAGCGACGGTTCGCGCAATTCGCGCAACTGCAGTTTGTCGTTGGCCGGAAAGGAGGCAAAGCCGTGGGCCAGGTTGGTACAACCCAGGGCGCCGCGTTGCGGGCCCCGGTGCCGCGCCGCTTCCACCCGGTGCAGATAGGCCTGGCGGGTGGCGGCGCTCCTGGCGATGATGCGCCGCGTGACGGCATCGAGTACCGGGTTGATCTGCATGATGACCTCAGGATGGAAGTTTTTCTGTAACTATACTACATGGAGTTTTCCCATGCCGGCCGCTATGAACATTTCCGTCACCGACTCCAACAGCAAGTTACTTCGCAAGCGACTTTCGTAGTAAATTTTCCGCGCCTGATGTAGCATGCGGCAACTGGCGCAGTGTTTCACGAGACAGGAACAGAACCCGAAACCAGAACACATATGGCACAGGACATCACCGCACGCCCCGCCTGGCAGGCTCTGCAAAAGCATGCCGAAACCGCCCGCCATTGGCAGATGCGCGATCTGTTCGCGCAAGACCTGGAGCGCGCCGCCCAGTTTTCAATTTCCGCCTGCGGCCTCTTCCTCGACTATTCCAAGAACCGCATCAGCCGCGCCACGCTCTCGCTGCTGCTGGACCTGGCGCGCGAGCGCGGCGTGCAAGCCCGCCGCGACGCCATGCTCGGCGGCGAAAAAATCAACAGCACCGAACACCGCTCGGTCCTGCAC
>JAEVZY010000356.1 GCA_023392035.1 Pseudomonadota bacterium
GAAGAAGGCGCCGTGGTTGAGACTGGTGACCAGGCGGGCCAGCAGCAGGGTGGTATAGCCGGGCGCCAAGGCAGACAGCAAGTTGCCGACGGTGAAGATCAGCATCAGCGCCATCAGCGCAGTACGCTTGCCGAAGCGGCTGAACAGCAAGGTCATCACCGGCGCGCCGGCCATCACGCCCACCGCATAGGCAAACACCAGCATGCCGGCAGTGGGAATGCTGACTTGCACACCGTCGGCGATCACGGGCAACAGGCCCATGGGCGTGAATTCGGTGGTGCCGATGGCAAATGCGCCAATGGCGAGGGCAAACAGGGCAGGAGACATGAGGTGCAATCCAGTGTTTTTTTCGATGGATTACATTGTGCCCGGTATATATTTGCGGATTAAGCCTCGAAACAGGCAAACTATTTTGAATTCATCTCAATAATGAAAACCACCCTTGACGAATTGCAGGCCTTCGTGGCCGTGGTGGATACGGGCTCGATCACTGCGGCGTCGGAACTGCTCGGCCTGACGATTTCGGCCACCAGCCGTACCCTGGGCCGGCTGGAAGAAAAGCTGCAGACCACGCTCCTGCGCCGCACCACGCGCCGGCTGGAATTGACCGAGGAAGGCGCCAGTTTCCTGCAGCATGCGCGCGCCATCCTGGCTTCGGTGGATGAAGCCGAGGAACACATGGCCGCGCGGCGCATGAAGCCGGCCGGACGGCTGCGGGTGGATGCCGCCACGCCCTTCATGCTTCACGTACTGGTACCGCTGATCGCCGGTTTTCGCGCCCGTTATCCGGAGGTGGAGCTGGAGCTGAACTCGACCGAAGGCATCATCGACCTGATCGAAAAACGTACCGACGTCGCCTTTCGCATCGGCGCGCTGAAAGACTCCACGCTGCACGCCCGACCCGTGGGAACCAGCCGCATACGGGTGCTGGCCAGTCCCGCCTACCTGAAACGCCACGGCACGCCGACCCGGCCGGCCCAACTTGGCAAACATGCGCTCTTGGGCTTCACCCAGCCCGAGACGCTGAATGACTGGCCGCTGCGCGAGGCGGATGGCAATGTCCTGCGCATTCGTCCAACGATTGCCTCTTCCAGCGGCGAAACCTTGCGCCAGATGGCCCTGGCCGGGCTGGGCATCGTCTGCCTGTCGGATTTCATGACGCGCGCGGATCGCCACGGCGGCAAGCTGGTGCAGCTGTTTCCCTCGCAAACGCTGGACGTTCGTCAACCCGTCAATGCCGTCTACTACCGCAACACCGCGCTGGCGGCCCGGATCACCTGCTTTGTGGACCACGTGGTCGAGGTGCTGGGCAAGCGGCCCTTCGAGGCATGAATCATGGCCATGAAAGATTCCACTGCGCTCACCATCACGCTCGGCAACTGGGACACGCAACAAGCGCAAGCCCTGCCGCTACGGCATGCGGTGTTCGTTATCGAACAGCATGTGCCGCTCGAACTTGAACTGGACGAGATGGATGCCATGAGCCTTCATGCGTTGGCGCTGGCAGGCGATGCGGCGGTCGGCACCGCGCGCCTGCTGCCGGATGGCCACGTGGGACGCATGGCGGTCGCCGCCGCCTGGCGCGGCCAGGGTGTGGGTTCGGCGCTGCTGCAAGCCTTGATCGAGCGTGCCCGTGACCTGGGCCATGCGCAGGTGGTGCTCAATGCGCAAGTGCATGCCGCCGGCTTCTACGCGCGGCATGGCTTCGTGCAGCAGGGCGGGGTGTTTGACGACGCCGGCATTCCCCATGTGGAGATGGTGCGGCGCTTGTAGCCTGACCTAAGCGGGCGGCGCCTCGACCAACTGTTCCACCAGCCGTGCCGTGCCGCAGGCGTGCAGCTTGACCACGGTGGACACGCGCGTGCCGTAAAGCGGCGAGCGGATCAATACCGGCGACAGCATGCGTTCCCTTTCGATATCCACACCCGTCTTGGGCAGCCTGCAATCGGATGCCACGGTGGTGTCGGACAGCATTTCGAAGAAGGCTTCCTCGGGCGCGCCCTGGCACAGCAGGCTGGCGAACTGGGCTTTGGTGCGCACCACCTTCGGCCAGGGAGTATCCAGCAAGGCGTTGGACAAGCCATACAGGCCGGGCGCCAGCGGCTTGCCGTTGCGCTCGTCGCCGTCGCCGCGATTGGAATACCAGACCAGCTGCTCGCGGTCGCCCACCAGCAGGTTGTAACCGTTGTAGCGGTCGCTGCTCTCGCGCAATTGCTCGACATAGTGCACCGGCGTGGTGACGCCTGACAGGAAGTTGCTGACCAAGGCGCCGCGACTGGGCGCGTCGGCGCGCACGTCGGCCGGATTGCGGATATTGGTCAGCGCCGCAAAGCGTCCGCTGCGGGTGATGCCAAGCCAGGTGCCGCCCGCTTGCAGGTCGCGTCCAGCATAAATATCGGGCTGGTCTTCCCACCAGTTGGCGGCGGCCGCCGGACGGGCGTAATACTCGTCGCGGTTGGCGGCGGCCAGCAAGGGCGCGCCGGGAACCAGTTGCCAGGCAAATACGATCAGGCACATGAGGGAAGATCCACGAAAATTTCAGAGTGGCGCGGGCCACTGGTGAGTTCGGCCAGTCCGGCCGCGGCGGCGGCGGCATCCAGCGTGGCGCTGAAGTCTTGCGGCGCGGCCAGGTAGGTTTCCATCCAGGTCTGCTCGCCATTCTTTTCTTCGGGACGGCGCTTGAGTGCGACGGCAACTGCATGCTGCGCCGCCAGTTGCGCCTGCATGGCGCGCACCTTCTTCTGCAAAGCCTCGGCCGCTTGCGGCTTGACCCGGTAGTACACGTACAAGTCCATGGTTGCGCGGCGGCCTCAGGCGGTTTCGGGCAAAGGGTAGGGCAGGCTGCGTGGCGTCAGCAGCGGACCATCGGCGGCGCCGGCATGCAGGGCAGCGCCTTCTTCGAGCAGCGCGCTTTTCAGTTCCACCAGCGCCAGGCTCTTGCCGGGCGCGCTGGCTTCCACATTCACCAGCATGCCGGCCGGTTGTTGCGGATCGCTTTCGGCAAACACCTCGGCGCCGGCCACGGCGCTGCCGGCCAGCTCGGCCAGCAGCATGCGGCGCTTGAGCTTGCCCAGGTATTGGCTGCGCGCCACGATTTCCTGTCCGGGGTAGCAACCCTTCTTGAAATTGACGCCGCCCAGCACTTCAAAATTGATCATCTGCGGCACGAACTGCTCCTGCGTGGCTTGCGTGATCAGCGGCAGGCCGGCCTGGATTTCAGTCAGGCGCCAGCTGGCGGGCGGATGGATTTCGCTGGCGGCGGACAAGGCCGGCCAGTGTTCACGCGCGGTGCTTGGGGTGGTAATCCATTGGTAGCGCGCCAAGCCCGCCGCATCCGGTACCCGGATCAGGGCATCGGCGCCGAGTTCGACTTTTTGCCAGACTCGATCGGGCAAGCCGGCGTTCAGGCGTTGCGCCAGAATTTGCGCCGCATTGCCTGCCAGTCCGATCGCAATTTGCTCGCCGCTGGCGTCGGCCAGCTTGGCCTTTGTGCGCAGCACAAACATCTGCAGCCGCTTTTGAATCGCGGGCAGAATCTCGCGCGCAACTTGCAGGAAGATTCCTTCGTTTTGACGCCAAAGCATCATGCTGGCCAGCATGCGGCCCTTGGGCGTGCAATACGCGGCCAGCCGGGCCTCCCCGGTGCCGAGGTGTTCGACATCGTTGCTCAATTGGGAATGCAGGAATTGCGCCGCCTGTTCGCCGCTGGCCGCGATCAAGCCCAGATGATGCAGGGGCGCGACCATACCCTTGGCAGAAATCGCTCGCGCCGGTGCGCCAAGGTCCAGGCCTTGCTCTTGCAGGAAAGTCAGCCAACTGTCTTGGGAATCGCTCATCTTGGTGTTACTGCGGATTGGGCTATCATCGATACGGCCGATTATAGTGGCGGGAAAAAAATTGCGTTGGGCAGGCGATCTGGCGCTTGCCGCCGGCCACCTCTCCCGTCGCGCAAGAGATACAAGGTTGCATCCTTTTGAAGAAATTCCTGTTCCTGCTGCTGGGGCTGGCCGTGCTGGCCGGCGCCGGTTTCGTTTTCTGGGCCAAGACGCCCATCATCCCCGACGAGCAAGCCGCCATTGAAGTGACGGTGCAGCCGGGCAGCGGCGTGCGCAGCGCCACGCAACAGATCGCTGCCGGCGGCGTGCCGGTTTCGCCGACCTTGCTTGAGATACTGGCGCGCGTCAGCGGCAAGGCGCCGCGCCTGAAGGCCGGCAGCTATGAAGTGGAAGGCGGCACCACGCCCTGGCGTTTGCTGGAGCAATTGGCGCGCGGCCAGTTCGCCCAGCATGGCCTGACCGTGATCGAGGGCTGGACCTTCGCCCAGATGCGCGAAGCAGTCAATGCCCACAAGTCCTTGAAGCATGACACGGCCGAACTCTCCGATGCGCAATTGCTGGAGAAGATCGCGCCCACCCACAAATCGCCCGAAGGCTTGTTCTTTCCCGACACCTACCTGTTCGCCAAAGGCGCGAGCGACCTGCAGGTGTATCGCCAGGCGCACACCTTGATGAACAAGCGCCTGCAGCAAGCCTGGGAACAGCGCAGCGCCGACTTGCCCTACAAATCGCCGTACGAAGCCTTGATCATGGCATCCATCGTGGAGAAAGAGACCGGGCAGAAAGCCGACCGCGACCTGGTGGCGGCGGTATTCGTGAATCGCTTGAAGAAGGGCATGATGCTGCAGACCGACCCCACCGTCATCTACGGCATGGGCAAGCGCTTCGACGGCAACCTGCGCAAACAGGATTTGCTGACCGACACGCCCTACAATACCTACACCCGCGCCGGCCTGCCGCCGACACCGATTGCCCTGCCGGGCGCGGCATCGCTGTTGGCCGCAACCCGGCCGGCGCAAGCCGATGTGCTGTATTTTGTGGCGCGCGGCAATGGCAGCAGCCAGTTTTCCAATACTCTCGATGAACACAACCGCGCGGTGAACAAGTATCAGCGCGCAGGCAAATAAAACTCGAACAAGACCGCGGACATCAGCTCATGGCGCAGGGAAAATTCATCACCTTCGAAGGCATAGACGGCGCCGGAAAATCGACCCACATTGCCTGGAGCGCCGACTGGCTGAAGGCTCAGGGCAAGCGCGTGGTCTGCACCCGCGAACCGGGCGGCACGCCTTTGGGCGAACGTCTGCGCGAGCTTCTGCTGCACGAAAAAATGCATCTGGAAACGGAGGCGCTGTTGATGTTCGCCGCCCGCCGCGAACATCTGGCGCAAGTGATCGAACCGGCGCTGGCGCGCGGCGACTGGGTCATCTCCGACCGTTTCACCGACGCCAGCTTTGCCTACCAGGGCGGCGGCCGCAAACTGGGTTTCGACAAGCTGGAGGTGCTGGAACAATGGGTGCACCCTCATCTGCAACCGGACCTGACCTTGCTGTTTGATGTGCCGCTGGAAGTGGCGCGGAAAAGGTTGGATGCGACGCGCGAGCTGGATCGCTTCGAGCAGGAGCAGGCCGAGTTCTTCGCGGCTACACGCGAAGCCTATTTGCGCCGCGCCAGGGAATTTCCGCAGCGCTTTTGCGTAATCGATTCAACTCGTCCAATGGATGAGGTGCGCCAGCAACTGGAAGGCACGCTGCGGCGTCTGACCAGCGCAGCCAGCTGAGCGGGCGAGGATATTGGGCGCCGGCACCGGGAGAATTTTTGGGGGTTGACCGAAAGGCGCCACAGACGCAATGCATAAAAAAATCAAAATGCCTGAGACCGCAACCCGTAAAACCTCCGCGCGAACACTTCCATTTCTCCCGCTTTTGCTTGCCCTGCCCCTGATGGCAAGCGCCGCCTGCGATCCCAGCGGTTCTTATTTGCGCGGCGCCTCCGGCCCCTTTGGCAGCAGTTTCGATGTCAGCCACACAGGCGACGAATACGCGCTGCAACTGGATACCTACGGCCAGAAGCTGGCGGACGGCACGATCACTTCCGGGGCGATACGCGGCAACCTGGAGCTGTCACAGACCGGCTGTGCCGCCGCCTACCTGGCGCCGGAAGAAGAGTGCGCCATCTTTATCGTCTTCAATCGCGGCGGCGCCGAGCTGCATCAATTCGGCAACTGTTCCTTTGGCGCCGGCGCTTCGGCGGGCGGTCATTACCGGCGTTTGGGCAAAGGCGGGCTGCGTTAGCCGCGGCATCACCAGTACCGTAAGGGCGTCGCGCCAGATTACACTGTCGCCTTGGACAGAATTCGGGACCCGGCCTGCTTTGAAATGACAACGGAGAACAGCATCTACCCCTGGCAGCGCAGCGCCTGGGCGCAACTGCAGCAAGTGCTGCCGCGTCTGCCGCATGCCTTGCTTTTGCACGGCCCGCGCGGCACCGGCAAGACCGTGTTTGCCGAGCGCTTTGCGCAAGCCTTGCTGTGCGAGCAGCCGGATGCGCAAGGCCATGCCTGCGGCACTTGTCCGTCCTGCACCTGGTTCTTGCAATATGCGCATCCCGATTACCGGCGGGTGCGTCCTGAAGCGCTGGATGAAGAAGAGGGCGAGGACAGCGAAGAGGAGGGCGCCGGCAAGAAAAGCGCCCGCACCGCCCGTGCGCCATCGAAGGACATCCGCATCGACCAGGTGCGCGCCCTGGCCGATTTCATCACCGTTTCCACCCATCGTTCCGGCCGCCGGGTGATCCTGATGTATCCGGCCGAAGCCTTGAATGGCGCTTCGGCCAATGCGCTGTTGAAAATGCTGGAAGAGCCGCCGCCGTCCACGGTCTTCGTGCTGGTGACCGACAGCCTGGACCGGCTGTTGCCGACCATACTTTCACGCTGTCGCAAATTTGCCTTGCCGGCGCCGAGCGCGGAAGAAGCGCTGGCCTGGTTGAAGCAGGCCGGCGTACCGCAAGCCGAAGTGCTGCTGGCGGCCGAAGGCGGGGCACCGCTGGCCGCGCTGGAGATGGCCGCAAGCGAAATGCGCGCGCCGGTGGAAGAGTTTGTGGCGTCCCTGGTCGCGCCCACGGCCGAAGCGGCCTTGAAGACGGCGGAGCGCTTGCAAAAAGTGCCAGCGCTGCTGCTGGTAACGGCCTTGCAACGCTGGTTGCACGACCTGTTGTCCTTCAAATTGGCGCAAAGAATCCGCTATTATCCGCAGTACCGCCAGCAGATCGCCGCCTTGACGCAAAGCCTCCCGCAGGAAGTCCTGGCGCAAGCCATGAAAGGGGCAAACGACAGGCGCGCGGTGGCGGAGCACCCTTTGTCCGCTCGTTTGTTCATCGAAGAGATGTTGCTGGATTACGCCGCCATGTTCGGCAAGGCGCACTGAGAAGGAAAACCATGGCAGAAGCAGCAAGCTCGACCGCAAATTCGGCAGGCATGGCCCGGCCCTCGGTGCTGTCCCTGGCGATCAAGGAAAAGGCTGCCTTGTACGCGGCCTACATGCCCTACCTGAAGCAGGGCGGCATCTTCGTGCCCACCAACAAGGCTTACCGCATGGGCGACGATATTTACCTCATCCTGACGCTGATGGATGACAGCGGCAAATATCCGGTCGCAGGCAAGGTGGTGTGGGTGACCCCGGCTGCGGCCAACAACAACAAGGCCCAGGGCATAGGCGTGCAGTTTCCGGCCGATGAAAGCGGCCAGCGCGTGAAGATGCGGATTGAAGAGATCCTGGGCGCCGCGATCGGCTCGTCACGGGCGACGCATACCTTGTAGCCCTCGTGGCAGCACCTCAGGGCAGGATTTTCTGCGCGGTCTCCTGGTCCAGCCACTTGCTGGTGCTGATTCTCACCTGCGCCCGCATCTTCACGATCAGTCCGGCCGGATCGGCAGCGTCCAGCATCAGCGCCGCATGTTCCGCTTTCAGGAAGCCGGCTTGCACCATGTGGCGCATGAAGGCCAGCAGCTGGTCGTAATAGCCTGCCACGTTCAACACCCCGACCGGCTTGTCATGCAAGCCGAGCTGCGACCAGGTGGTGACCTCGAACAGTTCTTCCATCGTCCCTATGCCGCCGGGCATGGCGATGAAGCCGTCCGACAGTTCGGCCATCATGGCTTTGCGCTCGTGCATGTCCTTCACCACGTGCAGTTGCGTCAAGCCCAGATGGCCGACTTCGCGCTTCATCAGCGCTTCCGGAATGACGCCGATGGCTTGTCCGCCCAGGCGCAAGACCTCGTCGGCAATGGCGCCCATCAAGCCGATGCGGCCGCCGCCATACACCAGGCCAATGCTCTGGCTGACCATTTCAGCGGCCAGCGTGCGCGCACTGTCCAGGTAGACCTCGGACTTGCCGCTGGAAGAACCGCAGTAGACGCAAATCGATTTCATGCTGCTGCCCCGGTTGCGGCGCTCGCATCGGGCGAGGCCAGGGATTTGAGATATTCGTCCGCCAGGCGGCGATAGGCTTGCGCCCCCTGGCCGCGCAGCCAGGGGGCGAGCACGGCCAGCACCTGGTAGCAGCCGCGCGCCAGGATGTCGGACATCACCTGCTGCTCGGTATAGCGGCGCGGATTGCGCACGTATTCGTAAGACAGCCAGTAGGTCGCCACCACCACCATGTTGGTTGCCAGCGCTTCGATCTCGCTGTCGCCCGCTTCAAGCTCCTGTTGCTCGCGCAAGCCCGTGCATAGACGGCGCGCCACTTCGATTTCATGCTCCAGGATCTTCTTGAAGTGCAATTCCAGATTGCGGTTGCGCGAGAGCAGGTCCGACAGATCGCGATAGAAGAAGCGGTATTGCCAGGCCAGTTCGAACATGCGGTGCAGATAGATCCACACGTCTTCCATGTTGGGTCGGCGGCTGGCCGGCACGGTCAGCATTTCGCTGATGCGCGCGTGGAATTGCGTGAACAGCGAATTGACGATGTCGTCCTTGTTGCGGAAGTGGTAGTACAGATTGCCGGGCGAGATTTTCAGCTCGTCGGAAATGATGCTGGTGGTGATGTTCGGTTCGCCGAAATCATTGAAGAGACGCAGCGACAATTCGAGGATGCGGTCTCGGGTGCGACGCGGCGGTTTGCTGGACATCGGGGCTGGCTTTCGCGGTGCGTGGTTGGTGAGCGCATGATACCGCGCAGGCGCGCCGCGTCGCCAATTCTGGCGGTAGAGCGTCGCTGCCGCTACGCCTGCACCGGCTAATCCACCAGCACGCGATCGATGGCATGGATCACGCCGTTGTCGGCCGCGACATCGCTTTGCGTGACATTGGCGTCGTCCACCGTCACCTTGCCGTTGTCGGATTTGAGCTTGAGCGTGCTGCCGGCCAGGGTGGTGACCGGGCCCGGCTTGACTTCGGTAATCAATACCTTGCCGGGAATCACATGGCCCATCAAGACCTGGGCCAGGCGCGACTTGTCCTTTTCCAGGGCTTGCCAGCGGTCGGCGCCGAAATTGGAGATCGCTTCATCGGTGGGCGCGAAGACGGTGTACGGTCCGCCATGCTTGAGGGTTTCGTTCAAGCCGGATTTCTTGGCAGCGGCGACGAAGGCCTTGAAGGTGCCGGACTGCTCGGCGACTTGCATCAGGTCCAGCGCCATGGCAGTGGCCGGCATGAAACAGGGCAAGGCCAAGGCAAGGGCGGCCAGCCCGCGGACTGAACTTCGCATGGGCAATTCTCCTGGCGGATTGCTGACGGGTGCATCGCAAATGCGCTCTGCGCAAGTGCACGCATCGCTATTGCGTAAGTGACCACGGGTAGTTTCCGCGAGCAGGCAAAAGTTCAAGCGCTGCTCCTGAGCAAGCTCAATCCGTACTGGACTTGGCCGGCGAGGCGGCGCGAATTTCCTGCAATACCAGCTTTTGCACCTGCGGCGAAAAGGCCAGCGTCACATGGCCGATGCCGGCCACCTCGATATTGCGCGCGCCATCCAGGCGCGAGGATTCCTGCGGCGAAACGATATTGTCGTGATGCGACCAGATCGAGGTGATCAGGGCGCGCTGCGCCGGATCTTCGCCTTGCGCCAGGCGCTGCAACCAGATGCTGGCCTCGCCCGCCATGCCGCGCCCGCGCCAGCGCATCTGGCGCGAATTGGCGCCCCAGCCGAAATTGGCCAGCCCCGTGCCGCGATGCGGCGTGCCCAGGGTAATGATGCGCGCCACCTTGTCTTTGCCATGGTCGCGCAGCCAGGCGCGCACCACCAATCCGCCCATGCTGTGCGCCAGGACGATCAGCTTGGGCGCGCCAGTTTCCTGCAGCATCCGCGTGGCGGCGCTTTCCAGCGCCGGAACGAAGCTGTCGATATCGCCGAACACCGGCTCCAGATCAAGCGCGTAATGGGTGATGTGCTCGCGCGCCAGGACCCGGCTCATGGCGTGCCAATAGCCGCTGTTGCAGCCATAGCCATGCACCAGCAGGACCGGCAGGCATTCAGTGTCGGCAAACACCTTTTTGTCGATCGCGCGAAAGGCCATGGTCCAGGAAGAGCTGGCCATGCTGGCGGCGTATTCCAGCAGGAACAGCCGCAGCAGCGCGGGCCAGCGCAGGCGATGTTCAGCCGGGGTCGGACTGCGATACCACCAGGCCAGCACAAAGTTGTTGGCGACGATCAGCAGGCGCAGCAGCAGGACCGCCGCCAGCCCCAGGGCCAGGGCCAGAAGGCTGCTTCGCACCTTCAGAAAATGCAGGCAGGCCGCATAGACGCCAAGCACGGTCAAGCCTTGCACGGCCAGTAACATGCGGGTGGCGCGCCGGATGGAGCCGCCAGCGGGCAGGGAAGACACGCTGTAAAGAACCTGCGGAAAGAGGAAACGCGATCTTACTTGATGCAGACGCGGTGATGCAGAACTGGCATACAGCATTTGAGCGGCGGACTTTCACGCCGGAGTCCGTTGCGGCCGGCGCAAACCTCGTCAGCCGGCTTCTTTTGGCTTGGTCCCGATCAGCCGTGTGCCCAACATGCGGTCATGCAGGAATTGGCGCTCCGGATCCAGGCGCGAGGCGGCGCCCCAGAGCAGGATATTGGCCAGCGGCAGCAACAGCGAGGCCCAGTGCTGCGCCTGCAGCAGCCAGGCCAGTGCCAGGCCGGGAAGGAACCACATCCAGCTCAGGATGTAGCGCAGCGCGGCCCGGAAAAAGCTGATGGGACCGCCTTGTTCATTCACCAGCCGGATATGCCAGGTCTTCATGGGCAGGGTTTGCCGGCCATGCGACCAGAACCAGGCGAAATAGATGCCCAGCACGAAGAACAGCCAGGCTTGCATGCCATGCCGCATCAGCAAGGCATGACGTTGCTGCATGACGACCGAAAACAGCCAGCCGGCGGCGAAAACCGGCCCAAACAGCAACAAGGCTTCATAAACCAGGCAGGCAAGCCGCGTCTTCAGCGGCGGGGCGACCAGAACCATTGTTTCAGCGGCCCGGAGGCGGCGGCACAGCGGCCGCCGGTGCCGGTTGCACCGCGGGCGGTACTGGGACAGCGGGTTGAGCCGGGGCAGCCGGTTGGGCCGGCGCGGCAGGGGAACTGCCCGGCTTGACCAGCGGCACATTGGGGGCTACCAGGGCATTGGTCGGCCGTGAGGCGGCCTGGCCATGGCCTGATTTCAGCGAGGATTTGGAGGGCGACTCCACCCTCTGCCGCGATTGCTGGGACGGCGGCGGCAGGGTGGTGACCCGTTTGCGGGCCGCGGCTTCGGCTGCCAGCTTGCGCTTTTGCTCTTCCGGCAATTGCTGGTACTGCTGCCATTGCGCGGATTTTTCCTGCGGCCCCAGCTTCTTGGCCCGGGCAAAGCTTTCGCGCGCGATGCGCCTTTGCTGCGGGCTCAGCTTGGCCCATTCGCGCATGCGGTCTTGCAGGCGTTGCTGCTGATCCGGATTCATGGCGGGAAATTTCTGCGCGACGGCCAGCCATTTCTGCTTGTGCAGTGCGGACAGGCTGTCCCATTCGCCGGAAAGCGGCGAGAGCGCATTTTGCTGCTGCGCGTTCAAGTCGTTCCAGCCGGGCTTGGAGGGGGTGGCCTTTTTCGCAGCGGATTTGGCGCTGGCGGCCGGCTTGGGCGGCACCGGGGCAGGAGCCGGATTGACAATGGTGGGCGTGCCAGCCGGCGGGAAAGCCGGGGCCGCCGGCGCGCTATTCGGCAGCGCGGTGCCGGGCCCCATGGGCGGCAAATCCGCAAGCGCCGGCAGCGCCATGCTGGCGCAGATCCAAAAACAGACCGCCCGCAAGGCGCGGGCGGTTTGGGGAAGCCTTACCATCTTGATCATGCTTTACTCGGCGCCGCCTTGTGCAACGCCCCCTTGTGCAAGGTAGGCGTTGAAGCCATTGTCCAGATAGGCATTGAGCGGCAGTTCGTCAGCCAGAACCAGGGCATCGATTTCCGCGACATCATCAATGCGTTTTTGCGATTCTGCCTGATACAGGGCAAAAATGCCGGCGGCTACCACGGCCATCGGCAGCGCAACGCCGATCCGGCCCAGCCAGGAGAACTGGCCGCCAAACAGGCCGCCGCCGTTACCGGCCAGGGCCGGACGGCGGACCACAGCGCGCTGCGGCGCTTCGGCTTTCTTGCGGGCCAGGGCCGCGGCGCGTGCCTGGGCCAGGCGCTCGGTGGTGGACTCGGGCAGGGAATCGAGATTTTCGTTGAGGGCGCGGCGCAGGCGGTAAGCGAAATTGACTTGTCTGGTATTCATAAACGGATTCCCCTTGCCTTGAGTGCCTGAGCCAGCGCATGTGTCGCGCGCGAGCAGTGCGTCTTGACGCTGCCTTCCGAGCAACCCATGGCAGCAGCCGTCTCGGCGACGTCAAGATCCTCCCAATAACGCAACAAAAAGGCCTCGCGTTGACGCGTCGGGAGTTTTTGCACCTCTTCGTCGATGGCGGCCAGTACCTGGGCCCGGGAAACCTGGTCTTCGCTGGATTCGGTGGCGCTGTTGCCTTCCTCGGCTTCCAGGGTTTCCAGCGGGTCCCAGGCTTCGGGCTCCTCGACATCCGGCTTCAGGCTGGAGAACAGGCTGACCCAGGTATTGCGTACCTTCTCACGCCTGAAATAATCCAGGATGGTGTTTTGCAGGATGCGTTGAAACAGCAGGGGCAATTCCGCAACCGGGCGGTCGCCGTATTTCTCGGCGAGCTTGATCATGGAATCCTGGACAATATCCAGCGCCGCCTCGTCCTTGCGCACGGCATAGGCGGCGTGCTTGAAAGCGCGTCGCTCGACATCCGTCAGGAAGTCGGACAATTCTTTTTCAGTGGCCATGCAGTGCTGCGCGCGGTATTGCTCTTGCCGTCATCGTTGGCGCCTCCGAAAAATTTCCGGGGCGGATGAAAAAAGTGTCCGGATACTAGCAAAAATGCGCCTGCCTGTGCAGAAACAGCAGGCTATTCGCTTGATTTGGCTGCGCTTTCCGGCCGCGCCGCATTTGATTTTCCTTGACCATATTGTTTCAACACAGTACCTTACCGAGTTCTCTTTGCACCTCGAAGAGATTGGTCCGCGATGGTCGACGCATGATGCCGAGCACTTGCGGACCTGCTTAATGAATAAGCTGTGTTTGCTCTAACCCGCGCCACAAGCGCGAGGAAACCCACCCGGGCACGCAATATCTGGTTGAACGAGTCGCGAAACGCGCCGGCCGAAACCGCATTCAACGATGCGGGGACGGACTGACCGCCAACGCACAATCAAGGAATTCCAGAGAGGGCGCTGTCACAGGAGGCTTCCGCCAGGAGAGGGCATCCGATCAATCTCCTATGGACCTTGAAAGGAAAGTGGCATGAGTAAAGAAATGACCGGCGCCGAGATCGTCGTGCGCTGTCTTGCTGAAGAAGGTGTTGAACACGTCTTCGGCTACCCTGGCGGCGCCGTCCTCTATATCTACGACGCCATCTTCAACCAGGACAAATTCCAGCATATTCTGGTGCGGCACGAGCAGGCGGCGATTCACGCGGCCGATGCCTATTCGCGCAGCTCCAACAAGGTCGGCGTGGCCATCGTCACTTCCGGCCCCGGCGTCACCAATGCCGTCACCGGCCTGGCAACCGCCTACATGGACTCGATTCCGATGGTGGTGATTTCCGGCCAGGTGCCGACGGCCGCCATCGGCCAGGACGCCTTCCAGGAATGCGACACGGTCGGCATCACCCGGCCCTGCGTCAAGCACAACTTCCTGGTGAAGGATGTGAAAGACCTGGCCGAGACCATCAAGAAGGCCTTCTACATCGCCACCACCGGGCGTCCGGGCCCGGTGCTGGTGGATATCCCGAAAGACATCACCATCCAGCGCGCCGTCTTCGACTATCCGAAGACGCTCGAGATGCGTTCCTACCGTCCGGTGGATCGCGGTCATTCGGGGCAGATCCGCAAGGCGGTGCAATTGCTGCTGCAAGCCGAGCGCCCCATCATCTACACCGGCGGCGGCGTCATCCTGGCCAATGCCTCGGATGAGCTGAACCGCCTGGTGGACAAGCTGGGTTATCCCTGCACCAATACCCTGATGGGCCTGGGCGCCTATCCTGCTTCGAGCGAGCGCTTCGTCGGCATGCCGGGCATGCACGGCACCTATGAAGCCAACATGGCGATGCAGCACTCGGATGTGATGATTGCCATCGGCGCGCGCTTCGACGACCGCGTGATCGGCAATCCCAAGCACTTCAGTTCGCAGACGCGCAAGATCATCCATATCGACATCGATCCGTCCTCCATCTCCAAGCGGGTGAAGGTCGATGTGCCGATCGTGGGCAACGTCAAGGACGTGCTGACCGAGTTGCTGACCCAGCTCGAGGCGGCCGAAGCCAAGCCCAATGCCGCCGCCTTGTCCGACTGGTGGCGCCAGATCAATGAATGGCGCGGCCGCGAATGCCTGAAGTTCGCCAACTCCAATGAGCTGATCAAGCCGCAATACGTGGTGCAGAAGCTGTGGGAAGAAACCCGCGGCGACGCTTTCATCACTTCCGATGTGGGCCAACACCAGATGTGGGCCGCCCAGTACTACGGCTTCGACAAGCCGCGCCGCTGGATCAATTCCGGCGGCCTGGGCACCATGGGCGTGGGCCTGCCTTACGCCATGGGCGTGCAGATGGCCAACCCGGATGCCACGGTCGCCTGCATCACCGGCGAAGCCTCGGTGCAGATGTGCATCCAGGAGCTTGGCACCTGCAAGCAATACCACCTGACACCCAAGATCATCCTCCTCAACAACCGCTTCCTGGGCATGGTGCGCCAGTGGCAGCAGATCGATTACGGCTCGCGCTATTCCGAGTCCTACATGGATTCGCTGCCTGACTTCACCAAGCTGGTCGAGTCTTACGGCCACGTCGGCATGAAGATCGAGCGCCCGGGCGACGTCGAGGGCGCGCTGCGCGAAGCATTCGGCATGAAAGACCGCCTGGTCTTCATGAACTTCATCACCGACCAGACCGAAAACGTCTGGCCGATGGTCAAGGCAGGCCGCGGCCTGACCGAAATGCTGCTCTCGTCGGAGGATCTGTAATCATGCGACACATCATTTCCGTCCTCCTCGAAAACGAAGCGGGCGCATTGTCGCGCGTGGTGGGGCTGTTTTCCGCGCGCGGCTACAACATCGAAACCCTGACCGTGGCGCCGACCGAAGATCCGACCCTGTCGCGCATGACAGTCGTCACCACCGGTTCCGACGACGTGATCGAACAGATCACGAAACACCTGAACCGCCTGATCGAGGTGGTCAAGGTCGTCGACCTCACCGAAGGCGCGCACATCGAGCGCGAACTGATGCTGATCAAGGTCCGGGCGGTGGGCAAGGAGCGTGAAGAAATGAAGCGCACGGCGGATATCTTCCGCGGTCGTATCATCGATGTCACCGAAAAGACCTACACCATCGAACTCACCGGCGCCAAGTCCAAGCTGGATGCCTTTATTGAATCGATAGACCGTACCGCGATTCTCGAAACCGTTCGTACCGGCGGCTCGGGCATCGGCCGCGGCGAACGCATTCTGAAAGTCTGAGCCGGGCGAAGCCAAACACACCACACAACACGACACACATACCAGGACCCAACATGAAAGTTTTCTACGACAAGGACTGCGACCTCTCCCTCATCAAGGGCAAGAACGTCACCATCATCGGCTACGGCTCGCAAGGCCATGCGCATGCCCAGAACCTGAACGATTCCGGCTGCAAGGTCACCGTTGGCCTGCGCGAAGGCGGCGCTTCCTGGAACAAGGCCAAGGGTGCCGGCCTGAACGTGGCTGAGGTCAACGAGGCCGTCAAGCAGGCCGATGTCGTCATGATCCTGCTGCCTGACGAGAACATCGCCCAGGTCTACAACGAAAACGTTGCTCCCAACATCAAGAAGGGCGCGACCCTGGCGTTCGCCCACGGCTTCAACGTGCACTACGGCCAGGTCGTGCCGCGCGCCGACCTCGACGTGATCATGATCGCCCCCAAGGCCCCGGGCCACACCGTGCGCTCCACCTACAGCCAGGGTGGCGGCGTGCCGCACCTGGTGGCGGTGTACCAGGACAAGTCGGGCTATGCACGCGACATCGCCTTGTCCTACGCCATGGCCAACGGCGGCGGCCGTGCCGGCATCATCGAAACCAACTTCCGTGAAGAGACCGAGACCGACCTGTTCGGCGAGCAAGCCGTGCTGTGCGGCGGCGCGGTCGAACTGATCAAGGCCGGTTTCGAAACCCTGGTGGAAGCCGGCTACGCCCCCGAGATGGCCTACTTCGAGTGCCTGCACGAACTGAAGCTGATCGTCGACCTGATCTATGAAGGCGGCATCGCCAACATGAACTACTCGATCTCCAACAACGCGGAATACGGCGAGTACGTCACCGGCCCGCGCGTGGTGACCGAAGAGACCAAGGCCGTCATGAAGCAGGTGCTGAAGGACATCCAGACCGGCGAATATGCCAAGAGCTTCATCCTGGAGAACAAGGCGGGCGCCCCGACCCTGACCTCGCGTCGTCGCCTGAACGCCGAGCATCAGATCGAGCAGGTCGGCTCCAAGCTGCGCGCAATGATGCCGTGGATTGCCAAGAACAAGCTGGTTGACCAATCGAAGAACTGATTCGGGCTGTACGCAAGTCAAAGGGGAGCGCAAGCTCCCCTTTTTGCTGGAGGAAATATGATTCGCATGAAAAGCCTGCTGCCCGCGCTGTTGGCGCTGCTGACTTCGTTTGCCTTTGCACAGAACGCGCCGGCCGGTCCGCAGACCACGGGCGCTGTGGTCGTCATTCCCGCCTACGGCGAAATCCGCCATCCCAACGACGAGGCCAAACTCACCTTCAACATTGAAGAGCAGGACAAGGACAAGGCCCAGGCGGCATCGCGCGTGAATGCCAAAATGAAGCGCGGCAACGAAATCCTCAAGCGCGAAGATCCGTCCGCCCGCCTGCAAACGCGCGGCTATTACACCTACCCGGTGTACGCGGAAGAACCCCCGCCGAGACCGGCTACCATCAATCGGACGCGCCAGATCATCGGCTGGCGGGTCGGCCAGAGCCTGGAGGCCACCACCAACCGCCTCGACACGCTGCCCAATATGGTCGCCAGCGTGCAATCGGTATTGGCATTGAACGGCATCAGCTTCGGTCTCTCCGAGGCCAGCCGCAAGAAGCTGGACGAAGAGCGCATCAGCGCCGCCTGGAACAATCTGCGTGAGCGGGTGGCCGCCATCGCCCGCGCCATGGGCCGCAACCCGGCTGACGCGGTGCTGGACACCATCGATTTCGAAGGCAGCGGAAATTACGCGCCGGAGGCCACTGCACAGAAGATGAACGTGCGCGCCATGGCGGCCGCGCCGGCAGCGGTGGAAGAGCCCAGCTTCGAACCCGGCGAAACCACGCTGCAGATGCGCGTGGTGGGCCGCTTTCGTTTCCGCTGAGCCTGATCTATTGCATAAGTTGGTCGCCGCTCGACTAGAATAGCGCTCGAAATCGAGCAAGAACCCGGGGCAAAACCCTCCACTGGAGCAACATTGGACAATAACTATCCTCACCCCATCATCGCCCGCGAAGGCTGGCCTTATCTTGGCCTGGCCTTCGCCGTGGCGGTGGTCGTCACCGTCTTTGCCGGCGCCTGGTCGGTGCCGTTCTGGCTGATTGCGCTGTTCGTGCTGCAGTTCTTCCGCGATCCTCCGCGCCGCCTGCCCACCGACCCCAGCGCCGTGGTATCGCCGGCCGATGGTCGCATCGTGGTGGTGGAAAAGACGCAAGACCCTTACACCGGCAATGAAGCGATCAAGATCAGCGTCTTCATGAATGTATTCAACGTCCATTCCAACCGCGCGCCGGTGGATGGCCGTATCGAAAAGATCAGCTATTTTCCCGGCAAGTTCGTGAACGCCGATCTGGATAAAGCCTCCATTGAAAACGAACGCAACGCGATGGTGATTCACGCCAGCAATGGCCACAGCGTCACCTGCGTGCAGGTCGCGGGCCTGATCGCGCGGCGCATCCTCTGCTACGTGAAGGCGGGCGACGAATTGCGGCGCGGCCAGCGTTACGGCTTCATCCGTTTCGGTTCGCGGGTGGACGTGTACCTGCCCATCAGCGCGCGACCGGCGGTGACGGTGGGCGAAAAAGTCTCCGCCACCGAAACCGTGCTTGCCACACTCTGACCGAAAGGGAAGCGGACCCATGGCATCCTTCAATCGTCGCAAGGCAAAGGGCGGCGCGCCCAACAAGGTGGCGCGCGCCTTCCGCCATTCGCTGCGCAAACCCACCGTGGGCGGCGTTGAGCCGGCGCGTCCCACCTTGCGCCGCCGCAGCATCTACCTGCTGCCCAATGCCTTCACCACGGCTGGCCTGTTCGCCGGCTTCTACGCCATCGTGATGGCGATGAACCTCAAGTTCGACCAGGCCGCGATTGCCATCTTCGCCGCCATGCTGCTGGACGCGATGGACGGCCGGGTGGCGCGCCTGACCAATACCCAGAGCGAATTCGGCGCCGAATACGACAGCCTGGCCGACATGGTTTCCTTCGGCGCGGCGCCGGCCCTGGTTGTTTACGAATGGTCCTTGCGCGGCCTGGGCAAACTGGGCTGGCTGGCGGCCTTCGTCTATTGCGCCGGTGCCGCCTTGCGACTGGCGCGCTTCAATACCAACATCGGCGTGGTCGACAAGCGTTACTTCCAGGGCTTGCCCAGTCCTTCAGCGGCGGCGCTGGTGATGGGCTTCGTCTGGTTGATGGACGACTTGCGCTATGCCGGCACCGACCTTTCATGGTTCGCCTGGATCATCACCTTGTATGCCGGCCTGACCATGGTCACCAATGTGCCGTTCTACAGCTTCAAGGACGTCAACTACAAGAAGTCGGTGCCTTTCATCGCCATCTTCCTGGTGGTGCTGGTGTTCGTGGCGATCTCCAGCGATCCGCCCAAGGTCTTGTTCGGGCTGTTCATCCTGTACGGCTTGTCGGGCTATGTGATTTTTTTCTGGCGCCTGGCCAAGGGCAAGCCGGTCAGCATTGTCGATACCGGCAAGGACGAGTCGCCGGAATAGGGCGATGTCGTTCGTGAGGGACAAGGCGCGATTTGCCGGAAAAACGGTGTTGCACAATCATTGTTTTCCGAATATAGTCGTCGCCATGTCTCGCAAATCTCTCCAATTTGCATCCGCTTCCAGCAGCAGCCCGCTCTTCGGTCTGCTGCTGTCGCTATTCCTACTGCGCTAACGCGCAGACATCCCCATACCCACAATTCGTGCCGTCCCACGCTCATGCTTTTCAGCAAGGGCCGGCGAAGAAGTATCCAAACCTCATCGCATCCACCAGGAGCCCAGCATGGCCGCAGACAAACTGATCATCTTTGACACCACCTTGCGCGATGGCGAGCAGTCCCCCGGCGCCTCCATGACCAAGGAAGAAAAAATCCGCATCGCCAAGCAGCTGGAGCGACTGGGTGTGGATGTGATCGAAGCCGGTTTCGCGGCCGCCTCCCAGGGCGATTTCGAGGCGATCCGGGCCATCGCCGCAACAGTCAAGGAATCCACCGTCTGCTCGCTTTCGCGCGCCAATGACAAGGACATCTCGCGCGCCGCCGAAGCCCTGGCCAACGCGCCGCGCAAGCGCATCCATACCTTCCTGGCCACCTCGCCGCTGCACATGGAAAAGAAGCTGCGCATGACGCCCGACCAGGTGTATGAGCAAGCCAAACTCGCGGTGCGCTTTGCCCGCAATTTCACCAACGATATCGAATTCAGCCCGGAAGACGCCAGTCGCTCGGAAGAAGATTTCCTGTGCCGCGTGCTGGAAGCGGTGATCGCCGAAGGCGCCACCACCATCAACATCCCGGACACGGTGGGCTATGCCGTGCCTGAACTGTATGGCGAGCGCATCCGCCGCCTGCGCGAACGCGTGCCCAACTCCGACAAGGCCGTGTGGTCCGTGCACTGCCACAACGATCTCGGCCTGGCCACCGCCAACTCGCTGGCCGGCGTAATGATCGGCGGCGCGCGCCAGATCGAATGCACCATCAACGGCTTGGGCGAACGTGCCGGCAACACCGCGCTGGAAGAAGTGGTGATGGCGCTGAAAACCCGCAAGGAGTACTTCAACCTGAATCTCGGTATCGATACCAGCCAGATCGTGCCGGCTTCCAAGCTGGTGTCCCAAATCACCGGCTTTGCGGTGCAGCCCAACAAGGCGGTGGTGGGAGCGAACGCTTTCGCCCACGCTTCGGGCATCCACCAGGATGGCGTGCTCAAGGCGCGCGATACCTATGAAATCATGCGCGCCGAAGACGTGGGCTGGACCGCCAACAAGATCGTGCTGGGCAAGCTTTCCGGCCGCAACGCCTTCAAGCAGCGCCTGGAAGAGTTGAACATCCAGCTCGATTCGGAAGCCGAAGTGAATGCCGCTTTCCTGCGCTTCAAGGAGCTGGCCGACCGCAAGGCCGACATCTTCGACGAAGACATCATCGCCCTGGTGGCGGATGAAGAGCAGGCCCACGGCGCCGAGCATTACCGCTATGTGTCGCTGTCCCAGCATTCGGAAACGGGCGAGCGTCCGCAGGCCAAGGTGACCTTCTCGATCGAAGGCAAAGAAGTGACTTGCGAAGGGGAGGGCAATGGTCCGGTGGACGCCATCGTCAACGCCATCGAATCGCAAGTGCAGAGCGGCACCGAATTGCTGCTGTTCTCGGTGAACGCCATCACCACCGGCACCCAGTCGCAAGGCGAAGTGACGATGCGTCTGTCCAAGGCTGGCCGCATCGTCAATGGCGTGGGCGCCGACCTCGATATCGTGGTGGCTTCGGCCAAGGCTTATCTGTCGGCGCTCAACAAGCTGCAAGCCAAGAACGAGAAACTCAATCCGCAGCTGTAAGCGGCAAAAAAATCAGGATGCGCGCAGGCGCTGCCCCGCCACAAGCGGGGTCGCCCAAACGGCGGGAGCCGGCCACAAGCCGCCTTCCGCCGGTAGTTTTTTTGCTTTGCAAGGCCAGACGCCAGCAGAGCCTTGGCCAGCAGAGCCTTGGCCACAGCCGTTTTTCACGGTCGCCTTCAGATTCCCATTTCCTTGAACACTTCCTTTGCCACCCGGAAGCTGTCGATGGCTGCCGGCACGCCGCAGTAAATGGCGGCCTGCATGAAGACTTCGCGGATCTCGTCCTTGGTCAGGCCATTGTTGATCGCGCCGCGCACATGCAGCTTCAGTTCATGCGGGCGATTGAGCGCGGTGATCATGCCCAGGTTCAGAAAGCTGCGGGTGCGGCGATCGAGCCCCGGGCGATTCCAGATTTCGTTCCAGCAGTATTCGGTGACCAGTTCCTGCATCGGCCGATTGAAGTCGTCGGCATTCTTGATTGAAGCGTCGACATAGTCCGAACCCAGCACTTCGCGGCGCGTCTTCAGGCCTTTTTCAAATGCATCCTTGTTCATGGCTTGCTCCTTTGCTTTGTTCTTTGGTTGAGGATTTTGAACTGCGAGTTGAACGGCTTCCCGAAAATGCCGGGTGCCGCATTGTCCGCGTTTTCAATCTGCTTTTGCGAAATCGAGCGGGTGCACGGCATCACGCGCGGTGATGCACTGCAAGGGCCAGGTTCGGCGTCTGAAATGGTCGCATGGACGGCCGGACGAGCTACTCCTCGTCTGCCGCCGCGCTGTACTGCGCCGCCATCTTCTGTTGCATGGCCATGGGCGCTGCTTCGTAGTGGCTGAAGCTCAAGGTGTAGCTGCCGCTGCCGCCGGTGGCCGAATGCAGCCGTGACTGGTAACCAGAGAGTTCGGCCAGCGGCGCCAGGGCGCTGACCACGGTCCAGCCATCCTGGCCGGCGCGCATGCCGTTGACTTGCGCCCGGCGCCCGGAAAGGTCGGCGGTCACATCGCCCATGCTGCCGTCCGGGACCGCGACTTCGATCGTGGCCATCGGCTCCAGCAAGACCGGCCGCGCTTTTTGGACCGCGTCGCGAAAGGCCTTGCGTCCGGCCACCACAAAAGCCACTTCCTTCGAATCGACCGGATGGCTCTTGCCGTCGCACACGGTGACGCGCAAGTCCTGCATCGGAAAACCCGCCACTTCGCCATGCTCCATGGCCTGCTGCACGCCTTTTTCCACCGCCGGCAGGAATTGGCGCGGGATGGCGCCGCCTTTGACCGCATCGACGAATTCGAAGCCGGCGCCACGCTCCAGCGGTTCCACCCGCAGGAAAACTTCGCCGAACTGGCCGGCGCCGCCGCTCTGCTTCTTGTGGCGATGGTGCCCCTCGGCGCTGCCGGCGATGGTCTCGCGGAAAGCCAGCTTGGGCGCCTGCACGTTCACCTCGGCCTTGTAGACCTCGGCCATGCGCTCCAGCACGCTGCGCAGGTGCAGTTCGCTGATGCCCGAGATCACCGTCTCGCCGGTGCCGGCGCTGCGTTCCACCCGCAGGCAAGGGTCTTCGGCGCACAGCTTCTGCAGGGTGTCCCACAGGCGCTGCTCATCGCCGCGCTTGCTGGCTTCAATCGACAGGCCGTACACCGCTTGCGGCAGGGGCAGGGTTTGCAGATGGATGGCGGCATCTTCCGGCGCATCGTGCAGGATCGCATCAAGGAAAATCTCTTCCACCCGGCTGACGGCGCAGATTTCACCGGGCAGGGCCTGCTGGATTTCTTCCTGTTCCTTGCCCTGCAGGCGGTACAGGTGGGCCACGCGAAAGGGCTTGCGCTTGTCGCCGATGTAGAGCGTGCCGTCGCGCCGCACTGTGCCCTGCAGAACGCGAAAGGCGCAAAGCCGGCCGACATAAGGGTCCATTGCGACCTTGAAAACATGGGCCAGCACATGCTGCGCGGGATCGGCTTCGACCTTGATCGGCGTGGGGGCCGACTGTCCCGGCTCTTCACCCGGCACTTCGCGCACCAGCAGCGGCGGGTTGCCTTCCATGGGATTGGGCATGAGGCGCGCGAACACCTCCAGCAGCTGCGGCAGGCCGGCGCCGCTCTGGGCCGAGGCAAAGCAGATCGGAATCAGGTGGCCTTCGCGCAGCGCCTGTTCAAATGGAGCATGCAGCACGGCGGGATCGATGTCGCCCTGTTCGAGATAAGTCTCCATGAAGGCTGGGTCGACTTCCACCACCTGGTCCATCAGCGCCGCATGGGCTGCCGCCACGGTGGAAAAGTCGGCCTCGCCGTCAGGACTGAAGAAGCAATCCGCCACCGTGGCGCCGTGCTTCTCCGGCAAGTTGAGCGGCAGGCATTCGCGGCCGAAGGCTTGCTGGATGCGGCCGACCAGGCCCGGCAAGTCGAGATCCGGCAGGTCGATCTTGTTGACGATGATGAGGCGGCACATGCGTTGCTGGCGCGCCAGTTCCATCATGCGCTGCGTCATCAATTCGACCCCGGCGGCGGCATCGATGACGATGGCCGCCGTATTCGCCGCCGGCAGCGCGCTGATGGCGTGGCCGATGAAGTCGGGCAGGCCGGGCGTATCGATCAGATAGCTGCGCGTATCGCGGTAGTCGAGGTGGAAGACGGAGCTGCTGAGGGTGTGTTGCGAGCTGTCGGAGGCATTGCGGCGCGCTTCCTGCGGCGGCTTCATGCCTGCTGCCGCAAGCAAGGCTTCCACCAGCGCTGTCTTGCCGCTGCCGCTGTGACCGAGGATGGCAATGCTGCGCAGGGATTCCGTGCTGGTTGGCATGGGCTGCCCTCAGGAGAGGATGGTCAGGGCAGTGTAATGGAGTCGAAAGCGCCGGGGAGCGCAACCTGAAAAGGGATTGATGCAAGCCAACCCGGCGCCGGCGCCTTTGCCGGCGGCGCCGGGCCGGCCGGTCTTACATTCCGTGCCCGCCACCGGCGGCCGGCCGCCGCCACAGATCCGGGGCGTTCAACAGCGAACTGACCTTGCCGTCCGGACCGAACTGCACGTGCATCAGGTTGTCCCATACGCCCTGGTCGCGGTACATGTAGGTCCAGACATCCTGCCGCGACAAGCTCAGGTAGGAGGTTTCATACGGCGCGCCGACCTTGCGCAGCACGCTGTCCTTGGTGTCCGTGCCGGGCTTGATGGTGGCGAATTTCTGGCTGGTCAACACCTGTTCCATGCCGCGCGCATGACCGCCGCTGTCCATCCTGACCATGTAAGTTGCCTGGCCTCCAGGGTTGGTTCGGTATTCCAGCAAATGGTCCTGGCCGTCCGGGTAGACCGCGGTCGGCTTGCCCAGGCGCGAAATCACCGCGCTTTCGCTCTCGCCGGCCGTGACCGTTGGATTGTTCAGTCCCATGGCGCAGGCGCCCAGCGCCAACAGGCTTGCAAGCGCGCACAGGCGCAGGGGGAGGCAGGGCAGGGACATGGTCGTCTCTCCAAGCTAAGTATTTGATCCGCGTGCAAATTCCGTTATACTGCGCGGTCTGGCTGTTAGCCAGAATCACCATACAGTTGTTCACGGTCCATCAGGGTTTGGTCAAGACTCCGGGGACCGCATGTGAAAGGAAATCATCATGACAATAGCAAAAGAGAACAAGGCCAGCATTATCGCCGACAACGCCCGCGGCACCAATGACACGGGTTCTCCCGAAGTCCAGGTGGCACTGCTGACGGCTCGCATCAACGACCTCAACGGCCACTTCAAGGAGCACTCCAAGGATCATCATTCGCGTCGCGGCCTGATCATGATGGTCAATCGTCGCAAAAGCCTGCTGGCTTATCTGAAGCGCAAAGATGCCAACCGCTATCGCGCGCTGATTGAAAAGCTGGGCCTGCGCAAGTAATCGGGCCAGCACCGTTTGGTCCACTCGCAAGACTAGCCAAATGCCTGCGTCAGTCACTGATGCAGGCATTTGTGTTTTTGAAGCAAAGCGATTCTCGCCGTTTGGCTTGAAATATCCGGCTTGAATCCCGCTTGAAAATGGGCGCGCAGGCAGCGCCCAACCCGTGGTGAGGTGAACGACAGCACCTGGAAATCTGTCGGAAAAATTAGAAAGGAAAACCTGTGTTCAACAAAGTTACCAAGACCTTCCAGTACGGCCAGCATACGGTCACGCTGGAAACCGGCGAAATCGCCCGCCAATCCTCGGGCGCCGTTCTGGCCTCGATGGAAGACACCGTGGTGCTGGCCACCGTGGTCGCCAAGAAGGATGCCAAGCCCGGCCAGGATTTCTTCCCCCTGACCGTTGACTACATCGAGAAAAGCTATGCCGCCGGCCGTATTCCCGGCGGTTTCTTCAAGCGCGAAGGCCGTCCTTCGGAAAAAGAAACCCTGACCTCGCGCCTGATCGATCGCCCGATCCGCCCGCTGTTCCCGGAAGGCTATCTGAACGAAGTCCAGGTCATCATCCATGTGCTGTCGGTGAACCCGGAAATCGATCCCGACATCGTCTCCATGATCGCCACCTCGGCCGCGCTGTGCGTGTCCGGCATTCCCTTCAATGGCCCGATCGGTGCCGCCCGCGTCGGTTATGCGGATGGCCAGTACATCCTCAACCCCACCGTCGCCCAGCAGAAGCAATCGCAAATGGACCTGGTGGTTGCCGGCACCGAGCAAGCCGTGCTGATGGTGGAATCCGAAGCGCAGGAATTGCCGGAAGACGTCATGCTGGGCGCCGTGGTGTTTGGCCACGAACAGATGAAAGCCGTGATCGACGCCATCCATGAACTGGTACGCGATGGCGGCAAGCCCGAAGTGCAATGGGCGCCTGCCGCCAAGAACGATGCGCTGATCGCCGCCGTCACCCAGGCTGCCGAAGGCCCCCTGCGCGAGGCCTACCAGATCAAGGACAAGCAGGCCCGTACCCAGCGTCTGCGAGAAGTCTCGGCCCACGTCAATGCCGTGCTGGCCGAGCAGTCTGCCGCCAACGGCTTTGCCGCGCCGGACGCCGTGGAAGTCGGCAACATCATGTTCGAGCTGGAAGCGAAAATCGTGCGCTCGCAAATCCTGGAAGGCGAGCCGCGCATCGATGGTCGCGACACCCGCACCGTGCGTCCGATCTCCATCCGTACCGGCGTGCTGCCGCGTACCCACGGTTCGGCCCTGTTCACCCGTGGCGAAACCCAGGCCCTGGTGATCGCCACCCTGGGCACCGCGCGCGACGAGCAGAAGATCGACGCCCTGATGGGTGAGTACAGCGACCGCTTCATGCTCCACTACAACATGCCGCCTTTCGCCACCGGCGAAACCGGCCGCGTGGGCACGCCCAAGCGCCGCGAAATCGGCCACGGCCGCCTGGCCAAGCGCGCCCTGGTGGCCGCCTTGCCGGCGACGGAAGAGTTCAGCTACTCGGTGCGCGTGGTGTCCGAAATCACCGAGTCGAATGGTTCCTCGTCCATGGCCTCCGTCTGCGGCGGCTGCCTGGCGCTGATGGATGCCGGCGTGCCGATGACGGCGCACGTGGCCGGTATCGCCATGGGCCTGATCAAGGAAGGCAACCGCTTTGCCGTGCTGTCCGACATCCTGGGCGATGAAGATCACCTGGGCGACATGGACTTCAAGGTGGCCGGTACCGCCAAGGGCGTGACCGCGCTGCAGATGGACATCAAGATCCAGGGCATCACCAAGGAAATCATGCAAGTGGCGCTGGCCCAGGCCAAGGAAGGCCGCATGCATATCCTCGGCAAGATGCAGGAAGCGATGCCGCATACCAAGACCGAGCTGTCGAGCTTCGCGCCGCGCCTGATCACCATCAAGATCAACCCCGAGAAGATCCGCGACGTGATCGGCAAGGGCGGCGCCGTGATCCGCGCGCTGACCGAAGAAACCGGCACCCAGATCGACATCACCGACGAAGGTGTGGTCACCATTGCCTCGGTGGATGCCGCCGCCGGCCAGGAAGCCAAGCGCCGCATCGAAGAGCTGACCGCTTCGGTTGAAGTGGGCAAGGTCTACGAAGGCACGGTGTTGAAGCTGCTGGACTTCGGCGCCATCGTCCAGGTCATTCCGGGCAAGGACGGTCTGCTGCACATCAGCCAGATCGCCAACGAGCGCGTCAATGCCGTGGCCGACTACCTGAAGGAAGGCCAGCAGGTCAAAGTGAAAGTGATCGAGACCGACGACCGCGGCCGCTTGAAACTGTCGATGAAGGCAGTGGCGGCCGAAGAGGAACAGCAGCAGGGCGTCTAAGCTCTTCGCGAGCAGTCACTGAAGCCCCGGGCAGAGCAATCTGCCCGGGGTTTTTTCGTGGTGCTCGGGAATTTTCGGCTGCCAGGCTTTCTCTTTCTCCTTGTGGGCTTTGCGATCCGCGCTACAATGATGACCATGATCACATGACCATGGGCAGAGCTGAATATGAACCCAGTCTCAAAATCCGAATTCAAGGCCCGCGCTCTCGAATATTTTCGGCAGATCGAAACCTCCGGCGAATCATTGATCGTGACCGATCGCGGTCAGCCCACGCTGGAAATTCGCCCTTATCAGGACAAATCTTCTGACCCGCTCGAAGTCTTGCGTGGGTCGGTCCTTCGGTATGAAGAGCCAACGGCGCCCATTGCCGAGGAGGAGTGGGAGGCCACGCGGTGATCGTCCTCGACACGCACGTTCTGGTTTGGTGGGCTACCGGCGATCCGGAATTGAGCAAAAAGGCTAAAGCCGCCATTGAGCGGGAAAAGGACGGCGGGGAAATAATCGTGTCCAGTATCTCGGCATGGGAAATCGCACTGCTGGTGGAGCGCGAAAGACTTTTGCTTTCGATGGACGTCACCAGCTGGTTGGCAATGGTGGGACAAATCGAAGCGGTGCGATTTGTGCCGGTAGACGTAGAGATAGCCGTGAAGTCGACCAGCCTTCCGGGTACTTTCCATAAAGATCCCGCTGACAGAATAATTGTCGCGACTGCGCGCAAGCTTGCCGTGCCCCTGCTTACGAAGGACGAGAAAATTCGCGCCTATCCCCACGTCAAGACGATCTGGTAGGGGAGGCTCGCAGCTCTCTTGTTACTGGACAGCTCAAGGGGCGTCATGCGCGCTTCATCAAGCCTGAAATCAGCTCTGCGCTTACAATGCTGCGGTTTAAGCAATGTAAAGGAAGCACCATGCGCGCCATCGAAATCACCACCCCCGGGGGCCCTGAAGTCCTGCAGCTTTGCGATCGCCCCATGCCCGTCCTCAAGCAGGGCGAAGTGCTGATCAAGGTCCATGCCGCCGGCATCAATCGTCCTGACGTATTCCAGCGCACCGGCAATTACCCGGTGCCGCCTGGCGCCTCCGATTTGCCTGGTCTGGAAGTGGCGGGTGAAATCGTCGATGGCGATCTCTCGGGCAGCCAGTTCAAGAAAGGCGACAAGGTCTGCGCCCTGGTGCAGGGCGGCGGCTATGCCGAATATTGCGCCGCGCCGATCGAGCAATGCCTGCCCGTGCCGAAAGGCCTCTCGATGGTGGAAGCAGCCTCGTTGCCGGAAACCTTCTTCACCGTGTGGAGCAACGTCTTTGACCGCGGCCAGTTGAGCGAAGGCGAAACCTTCCTGGTGCAGGGCGGCACTTCAGGCATTGGCGTCACCGCGATCCAGCTGGTGTCGGCCATGGGCCATCGCGTGTTTGCCACTGCCGGCAGTGAAGAAAAATGCCGCGCCACCGAAAAACTTGGCGCCGAGAAGGGCATCAACTACAAGACCGAAGATTTCGCCGAAGTGGTCAAAACCCTCACCAATGGCCGCGGCGTGGATGTGGTGCTGGACATGGTTGGCGGCGACTACGTGAACCGCGAAATCCGTTGCCTGGCCGACGATGGCCGCATCGTCATCATCGCCTTGCTGGGCGGCGCCAAGGGCCAGCTCGACCTCGGACACATCCTGCGTCGTCGCCTGACCGTGACCGGCTCGACCTTGCGGCCGCGCCCGGTGAGCTTCAAGGCCGAGATCGCGAAGAAGCTGCAGGAGAAGGTCTGGCCCTTGATCGAAGCCGGCAAGATCAAGCCGGTGATCTACAAGACCTTCCCGCTGGCGCAGGCCTCGGAAGGCCACAAACTGATGGAAAGCAGCCAGCATGTGGGCAAGATCATGCTCGATCTGCAAGCCTGAAGCGCGGCGTCTGATTTGACCCCTGGAATTGCCGCAAGCTAGAATCGCGGGTTATTTTGAGAAGCGTGGACCATGCGTCGAAAACTCATCGCCGGTAACTGGAAAATGAATGGCAGCCTTGCTGCCAATGCAGTTCTATTAAATGGAATCAAAGGCGAGCTCGGGCAGCCGGCATGTGCGGTTGCGGTTTGCGTGCCGGCTCCCTATCTTGCTCAATGCCGCGAGGAACTTGCTGGTAGCTCGGTTGCTTGGGGCGGGCAAGACGTTTCAATCGATGATTCCGGTGCATATACAGGTGAAATTTCGGGTGGGATGCTCGCGGATCTTGGGGCGCGTTACGTGATTG
>JAEVZY010000375.1 GCA_023392035.1 Pseudomonadota bacterium
TTATAAGCCACAGCGCCTGGGCCAGGCATGGCGCCACGCCGATGAAGATGAGTCCCGCCGAATTCCAGCGCTACATCGGCGAAGACATTGCCAAGTGGGCGCGCATCGTAAAAATATCCGGCGCCAAGCCGGACCAGTGACAAGCACGACAAGGACCGCAATGGAAAAGGTTTTGCATATTCTTTCGGGCGGCGCCGCCCGGGCCGTAGTGGAAGGACTGGCCGACGCGGTGTAGGAAAACACCGGCTGCCGCATCAGCGGCCAGTACGGCGCGGTGGGCGCCATGCGCGACCTGCTGCTGGGCGGCGCGCCGTGCGACGTGCTGATCCTGACCACGGCACTGATCGATGAACTCGGACGTTCCGGACACGCGCTGGCGCACACGGCGCGCGCGCTGGGCCGCGTCAAGACCGCGATTGCCGTGCCTGAAGGCAGCGCGCCGCCTGCAGTCGAGACGCCGGAGCAACTGCGCCAGGCACTGCTGCGCGCCTCCAGCATCTGGTTCCCCGATCCCGAGCGCGCCACGGCCGGCATTCATTTTCAAAACGTGCTGCAGCGGCTGGGCATCCTGGCGCAAGTGCGCGAACGGCTTTCCACCTGGCCCAACGGCGCCACCGCCATGGCGCGCATGGCGCAAAGCGCCGAGGCCGATGCCATCGGCTGCACCCAGGTCACGGAAATCCTGTACACGCCTGGCGTGCGCCTGGTGGCGCCGCTGCCCACCGAGTTTGAACTTTCCACCACCTATGTGGCGGCGGTGGCCGCCAATGCCCGACAGCCGCAGGCCGCGCAGGCCCTGGTCGAGATGCTGGGCGCCCCCGGCAGTGCGCAACTGCGGGCGCGGGGAGGCTTCGAGCTTCCTGCCTGAGCGCGCGGCCGGCTCCACGCGCGGCGCTCGTTGCCGCGCTGGTTGCCGCGCTTGTTGCAGTTCTTGTTGCGATTCTATTTCGGCGCGATTATTGGCGGCTTTGCTTGCTGCACTCCACGCGACTCAATACGCCGCGACTCAATACGCCGCGACCCCGCCATCGGAACGCGGATCGGCCGCGCCTTCCAGCAAACCATCGGCATGGCGCACGATGGCGCCGGCATGGCCCATGGTTTCGTCGTAGTCCTGCAGCACGTCCACCTCATGTCCGCGCGCGCGCAATTGCTGCACCAGTTCGGCGGAAAAGCGGCTCTCCAGTTTCAGCGACTCGCTGCTCTGGCCCCAGGTGCGGCCCAACAGCCAGCGCGGCGCGCTCTGCTGCAGCGGCTGGCCGAATACCACGTGGCGGGTGAACACCGCCGCCTGAGTCTGCGGCTGGCCATCGCCGCCCATGGTGCCGTACACCATGACCCGGCCGTCGGACAGGCGCGCCAGCGCCGGATTGAGCGTATGAAAAGGCTTCTTGCCCGGCACCAGCGCCAGCAGGTGTTGCGGATCGAGACTGAAGGAAGCGCCGCGGTTCTGCCAATTGATGCCGGTGCGCGGCAGCACCACGCCGCTGCCGAACTCGTGGTAGATGCTCTGGATGAAGGACACTGCCATGCCCTGGTGGTCGATCACGCCCATCCAGATGGTGTCGCCGGGACCGCGGCCCTTGCCCCAGGGCGCGGCGCGGGCGGGATCGATCTGGCCGGCCAGTTGGTCCAGGCGCTCTGCCTGCAGCAGATCCTGTGCCGGAACATCCATGTGCTCCGGATCGCAGACATGGCGGTCGCGCAAGGCGAATGCCTGCTTGGTGGCTTCCACGCAAAGATGGATGTAATCGGCGCTGTCGGCTTCCACCTGCGCCAGGCCGAGACGGTCGAGCACACCCAGGATCGCCAGCGAAATCACGCCCTGGGTCGGCGGCACCATGTTGTACAGCGTGCCCTGCGAATGCGGCAGCGACAAGGGCTGGCAGCGCTGGGCGCGATAGGCTGCCAGGTCGGCCAGCGCCACCGGGGAGCCGACTTCCGCCAGGTCTTGCGCAATCTGCTGCGCCAGGCTGCCGCGATAAAAGCTGTCCAGCCCCTCATCCACCAGCGTGCGCAGGCAGTGCGCCACGCGCGGCTGCAGGAAGCGCGCGCCGGCTTCCGGCGCCACGCCGCCCGGGGCAAATTGATCGGTGAAGCCTGGGCGCGAACGCAGCTCGCGCAATTTGTTTTTGGTGGCATCGGACTGGCTCTTGCTGACCGCCACGCCCTGCGTCGCATAGTCGATGGCGTCGCGCAGCAGGCGCGCCAAGGGCAGATTGCCGCCCTGCTCGCGCGCCAGTTGCAAGGCGCAGTCCCAGCCGCCGACCGTGCCGGCCACGGTATTGGCCGCCAAAGGGCCACGCATCGGAATCGCCTTGAAGCCGCGCGCATGATAGTTCTCGATGCTGGCCGCGGCGGCGGCCGGTCCGCTGGCATCGATCGCCACCGGTGCGCCATTGGGCGGCGCCACCAGCCAGAAACTGTCGCCGCCCAGGCCGTTCATGTGCGGATAGACCACGGCGATGGTGGCCGCCGCGGCAATCATCGCCTCGATGGCATTGCCGCCATCGCGCATCACGGCCAGTGCCGATTGCGAAGCCAGATGATGAGGGGCGACGGCCATGGCGCCAAAGGCGCGGGCGGTATTGAGCATGGAAAATCCGATTGAAAGTTGCAGGAAGCGCCACGGCGCAAAGCCGCGGTGGTCTAGGAGTTCGATTATAGGTGCGCCGGCAATCCAGGGCCGCTCTCAGGGCCGCACGAAAGACGGCTTGCGCCGCCTTCGCATTGTCCGGACAGCTTGCTGGCGATGGCCCGGCAGTGTTACCGTCTTGCCCTCATGAATGCCCCTATCGCACCTGGCGGCGCAATGTTGCCGCCGGCGGACGCCCTGCGCGAGACCGCCCACAATGAAATCCACGCCCGCCCGCCGGCGCGCATCCGGCTGCCGGCGCTGGTGCTGTTCATCGCCGTGGCCAATGCCGGCGTCGAGCGCGAGCAGGAATGCGCGCATCTGAACCGCCTGCCCGGCCAGGGCGCGCTGACGCCGGCCGACCTGCAGCTCAACTTCCTATCGCTGCGCATGCCGCAATCGATCCTGCGCTGGGAAAGGCATGGCGAGTTCACCCGCTACATGCTGGTGCAGGACTTGCCGCCGCAGACCCTGGAAGAAGGCGCGGCAGCCGGCATCGATGCCATGCTGACCATTCCGCCGTCCTGGCTGGCGGCCATCCCCGGCAAGACGCTGGTTGCGATTCAACTGGTGTTGGCCACCACCGAACTGGAAGACCCGCAAGCCGCGCTCGACCTCGGCCAGGCCTGGTTCGGCGCGCGCACCGTGGTGGCTTCGCTGATGGGCAATGGCCACTCGCTGGCGCTGACCGATTTCCGCCTGCAGCACGATGGCTATGAGCGGATCCTGGTGCTGGCCCGTCCCGACACCTCGCCCACCCGCGCCGGCCGCATCGCCCAGCGCCTGCTGGATATGGAAACCTATCGCCTGATGGCCTTGCGCGGCCTGCCGGTGGCCAAAGAATTGGCGCCGATGCTGGCCCAGGCCGAAGCCGCACTGGCCGACGTCACCGCCCGCCTGGAAGCGCGCAGCGCATCGGAAGCCGATCTGCTGGACAGCCTGATCCATGTCGCCGCCCGCGTCGAACGGGCCACCGCCGAACATGCCTACCGCTTCTCGGCCACCCAGGCCTATGAGGGCCTGGTGCAGCAACGCATTGCCGAACTGCGCGAAAAACCGGTGCAGGGCACCCAGACCATAGGCGAATTCATGCTGCGCCGGCTGTCCCCGGCGATTGCCACGGTGGCGGCCACCGCCAAGCGCCTGGGCTCGCTGTCCGAGCGCATCGAGCGCACCAGCGGCCTGTTGCGCACGCGGGTCGATATCGCCACCGAAAAGCAGAACCAGCAACTGCTGGCCAAGCTCACCCGCGGCCAGGAACTGCAGCTGCGCCTGCAAGCCACGGTGGAAGGCCTGTCGATCGCGGCCATTTCCTATTACGTGGTGAGCCTGTTGCTGTATGCCGGCAAATCGGTCAAGGCCATGGGCTTGCCGATCAATCCGGAAATGGCGGCCGGCGCCCTGATTCCGCTGGTACTGTACAGCGTGTGGCGCGCCACGCGCCGCATCCACGCCCGCCTGCACTGAGGCTGCGGCAATCCGTC
>JAEVZY010000379.1 GCA_023392035.1 Pseudomonadota bacterium
GCGCTTGGTGATGCGGTAGTCGCTGCGGGTGCCGATGCAGGCGCTGCCGTGGGTGCAGCGGCCGGCGCCGCGGGCGCTGCCGGCCCCGCCGGACCCGAAGCTGCCAGGTTGGCATCGGGCGGCGTCAGTTTCACTTTGTCGGGATTGATCTGGTTCTTCAAGCGCTGCGGCTCATGGGCGCGGGACAGGAGCGCATCCAGCCAGCCGGCCTGGGCGCCCAGCAGTATCGCGTTCACCAGCAGCAGGGCAGCAAACAGGAATTTCAGCATCCGCTTTCTTTCTCGATGGCCGCGGCATGCAAGCCGAGCAGGACCAGATTGTCGACCCAGGTTGAGGGCCCTTCCAGGAAAGGCGCCACCATGCGACCGGCGCCGCCGGAGATGATACAGCGCGCCTGCGGCATGCGGGCGCGCGCGCGCTCGATGGCGCCGGCCTGGGCCGAGAGGCAGCCGAGCACGATGGCGTCCTCGGTGTTGTCGGCGAAGCCATCGCGCGCGTGCATGCGCTCGGCCACCGCCGGCAATTGCGCAGTGTGGCGATGCAGGGCGGCCGCCATCAGGCGCAGGCCAGGCAGGATCATGCCGCCGGTGAACACGCCCTCGGCGCTGATGGCATCGATGGTGGTGGCAGTGCCGCAGGTGGCAATCAGCAAAGCCTCGCCGGGATACAGCGCGCGTGCGCCGATGGCCGAGGCAAAACGGTCCGAGCCGAGCTGCGCCGGATCGCGATAGGCGTTGGCGAGGCCGGCCCGGTGCGCACTGGACTTGAACACTTCCAGCAAGGCCGCTTGCGGACCAAGCGCATCGCTCACCAACTGCGCCACGCGCGCGCCGGCGACATTGGACATCAGCACGCGGGTGATTCCCTGGCCCTGCCAGTGCGCGCGCAATTGTGCTAACGGCAGCGGCGCAGCGGGCAGCGGCTCACCCTCTTCATGCAGCAAGGCGCCGTGGGACAGCCAGGCGGAGAAGCCAGCCTGCGGCGTAGCCAGGGCCCATTTGATGCGGGTGTTGCCGGCGTCGATCAGAAGCAGCATGGTCAGGCCTTCGGGTCCTGCGCGCGCAGGGAAACATCGCCCGCATGGATCGTCTGCAAACCGTTCTCCGTTTGCAGCAGCAGCGCGCCGCGCGCATCCACGCCCTGGGCGATGCCCTCGCTTTGCAGACGGTCCTGATCGAGGATGCGCACATGGGCGCCGCCATGGGCGTGCAATTGATTCCATTCGGCCACGAAAGGCGCAAAGCCCTGGCTGTCGAACTGCATCAGCACTTGCGCCAATTGGGTCGCGGCTTGTCCCAAAAATGCATTGCGCCGTCCCAGCAGGGCGCGCGCCTGGCCCAGTTCCCGCTGCAAATCCTGCGCGGCCGCGTCGGGCAAGGCGATATTGATGCCGACCCCGATCACGGCCCACAACTGGCGCTGGCCGGCACGCTCCACGCTGCCGGTTTCCACCAGCACGCCACCCAGCTTGCCCCCGTCCAGCAGCAAGTCGTTCGGCCATTTCAGGCGCACCGCAATGCCGGCCTCGCGCAAGGCGCGCGCCAGTGCCACGCCCACCGCCAGCGGCAATCCGGCCAGGCCGGCCAGATCGCGCCGGAAGAAAGGCCAGGCCAGGGAAAATGCCAACGAGCCGCCCGCCACTGTCAGCCAGGCGCGCCCGGCGCGGCCGCGGCCGGCGGTCTGCGTTTGCGCCGTCAGCAACAGCGGCGAATCGAGCGTGGCCAGGCGCTGCATCAGCTCGGCGTTGGTGGAACCGATGCTCTCCACGCATTCGATGGCCACGGCCTGCGCCGCCGGCCCCAGCGCGGCGCGGATGCCTTCGGCGTTCAAAAAATCCAGCTGTGCACGATCGTTCATGCGGCCATTGTAACGGCCTGTCACACGCTGTCGATTCAAGCCCGTGCAGCAGCGCAATGACGCGCCCGGCGTCTTCACTTAAACTCGGGCAAATGTCGATGGCGCAACCACCCCTTCCCAGCCTGTCCCGCCCCAACGCCCAGAGCGTGGCGGTGGCCGGTACTTGGCGCGTGCTGGCCCTGGCCGTGGATGGCACCATGCCGCGCCTGCAGGCGGCCCTGGCGGCCTTGCCGCAACCGGCCGAATTGCGCTGGGATCTATCGGCCGTCTGCGCGCTCGACCATGTGGGCGCCCAATGGCTGTGGGATGCCTGGGGCCATAAGCGGCCGCGCGAGCTGGTGCTCTCCAGGGCCCAGGAAGAAATCTTTACCCGCCTGGAGCAAAGCCACAATCCGGAACTGCCCGCGCAAACCACTTCGGTGCGACCGGTGGAATGGCTGGGCCTGGCAGTCGAACGCTTCGGCCTGCACCTGGCCGACTTCGTAGCCCTGCTCGGACAATTGCTGCTGGATACGTTCAGGCTCTTGTCGAATCCGGCGCGCGGGCCCTGGCATGAGTTCTCCGCCCATTTATTCAGGATCGGTTTCCAGGCCTTGGGCATCACGGCCCTGGTCGGCTTTCTGATCGGCGTGGTGCTGTCCTATCTGTCGGCCCAGCAATTGCATACCTTCGGTGGCGACATTTACCTGGTCAACATCCTCGGCATGGCCATCGTGCGTGAACTGGGTCCGATGCTGGCGGCGATTCTGGTGGCAGGCCGCTCCGGTTCCTCCATCACCGCGCAACTG
>JAEVZY010000046.1 GCA_023392035.1 Pseudomonadota bacterium
GGCGACCCAGGTGCCACCCGTGGCCAGCGCCTGAGGGCCGGCACAGGACCGCCAATTCCAGGGACAGCCAAGCCCGGCCGCGCCGGGCTTTTTTTCGACTGTTTGAAAAGGGCTGACTCGGAAGCAAAGGCGTGAAGGATGGAAACGAAAGGGTGTGCAAACTGAAGCCTGCCTTGGGACAAGGCCCCGGCCCGGCGGCTGTATAGGGCCGCGGAATTCAAAGGCCTAGCGCCGGCTCTTTACACGATCCAGCAGTTCACTGCTGATTTCCGGACGGATTTCGGTAATGGTCAGCACCAGGCGCTTGCGTTCCGCGACATCGGTCACCTCGGTGCAGTCGACAGTCCAGAAATCGAGTTGCGCCTCGGCCGGCAACAGGGTCGCCAGCGAGTTGATTCGGTTCTGGTGCCAGATCAGGCGGCGGCGGATTTCGTTCGTGTCCATGGACTCATCATAGGACCGCACTTTGTGCGCAAAACTGCGCCCGCGCAAACCCCTCACTGAGGCGGGACAAGAGTCCTGAGCCTTGGGCCTCATTCTCCCGTCGCGCCGCCTGCATCCGCGCGCGCAACAGACGCGCTGCGCGCTTACCGGACCGACTCAGGCCGGATCGTCCGGATCGATTTCCCAGGCGCGTATCAGCAGCGACTTCACAAAGTTGCTGGTGCGGGCATCGATATCGATGAAGTCGTCGCCGAAATCCTTGGAGATGGAAAACTGCAGGCGCAAATACTTGCCGATGCGCCGCGAGAACTGATAGCGGTCCATGGCTTCGCCCATGTCATCCACGCCCACGATCGCACCGTCATCGGCGGTGAAGGCATAGGTCACCAGGGTGTGGCGGATACCGGCCTGGCTATGCTCCTCCTGGTAGATTTGGTAGCGCCCTATGGGCTGCAGCATGTGGGTGGTGCGCAGGTAAGTGGGCGCCAGGCGCGGGCCGTCTCCCGCCAGCAGCAATTCCACGCGGTCCATCCCTTTTTGCAGCGTGACTTGCAAGTCGATGCTGTCTTCGCTGCGCGGCGAGCCGGGCTGCTGCGGCTTCATGATCGGGAAGCGGCAACGGAGCAAGACATGGCCGGCGTGATATCGCACCGGTTCGATTTCATCGGGCAATTGAAGCAAGGCCCGGAGTTGGTTACTGGATAGTTCTAACCGCGTCATAGTTTGGCCTTCGTGCTCGGCATTCGGATTTCCTTGGCAAAACTTGTCATAAAAGTGCTGACAATGTTACGCAGTGAGCGGTTTACCCAACACAAAAGTTAATTCCTCTCCGAATGTGCGGCCATTCCGTGCGAATACCTGGAGGCATATTCCATTCACCGCACGCGACGCATGGTTCAAACAAAAACCACGTGGGTCCGATCGGCCACTGCGGGCGGTGAACAAAAGAGGGGGAGCAAAAGAGAAAAAGCCCGCGCTTGCAGATCATGCGAGCGCGGGCCAAAGAGCCAGCTCTGGAGAGTATTCGTACAACGGCTTTCAATATAGGCCATGCCAAGGCCGGCGCACACCGATTTACAACTCTTTACACGCGCCGGGATCAAGTTCTGGCAGCCATGACGGATTTGATCTTACAGAACGCATTCAGAACAGGGCGCCGCGTGCTGAAACAGGCCAAGCGTGTGCGACTTCGCCGGTGCGGTGGGCGATCATCCAGTCGTGCAGATTGACGGTCGGGTCGCAATGCCCGGGGATCAATTGCACCTTGTCGCCCACGACCAGCGGCGCAGCCTGCGGACCTGGCTCGATCACCGCGTGCTCGTCCGACAGGGTTTTCACGGTCCAGCCCGGCAGCAGCATGCGCGGCAAACCCTGGTCCACCGCAAATGCCTTCAATCCGCCATCCAGGACCGCCCGGCCGGGACTGGTGCTGATCACGGTGCACAGCACCGTCAGGGCATGCGCGAGTTGCGGCTCACCCGCTGCGGGCTTGTTGGCGGCATAGTCGAGGTCCATCAGCACATAGGAGCCGGGCTGCACTTCAGTGTAGAGATTCGATTCGGCTACCAGCGCATAGGTGCCGGTGCCGCCGCCCGTCACCACCGGACAGGCGATGCCGTCCTCGCGCAAGACCTGCAATACGCCCTGCAGCTTGTCGACCGCGGCCTGCACCGCAGAGCGCCTTTGCTGCGGCTCGCGCATGTGCTGGGCCGAGCCGCGAAAGGCATGCACACCGCCGAACTGCAGCCAGGGTTGCGCGGCGCGAATCGCGCGCGCCAATTGCAGGGCGGCGGCGGCATCGGGCACGCCGCAGCGGCCGTGGCCGATATCCACTTCCACCAGCACGTTCAAGCTGCTGCCGGCGCGCTCGGCGGCGGCGCGCGCCTGCTCGATCTGCACCGCGTGGTCGACGCAGATGCCAAGCCGCACGCCGCGCGCGGCCAGCAGCGCTACCCGCGCCAGCTTCTTTGCGCCCACCAGTTGGTTGGTGACCAGGATGTCCTTGAACCCGGCCGCGGCAAACACTTCCGCCTCGCTGGCTTTCTGGCAGCAGATGCCAAGCGCGCCGGCGGCCAGTTGCAGCCGCGCCAGCGCCGGCGTCTTGTGGGCCTTGACGTGCGGGCGCAGCGCCAAGCCGCGCGCCAGCACGCGGCGATGGACCTGGTCCATGTTGGCCTGGGCCAGATCAAGGTCGAGCAGCAGGGCCGGCGTGTCGATTTCGGAAAGCGCATCGCCCTCGCGCGCGGGGGCCGCCTGGCGCGGCAAGGCTTCAGTCATGACCCTGCTTCAAAAGCTCGGGGAAAGTCTTGCGCAGCTTGACCACCTTGGGCGCCACGATGAAGGCGCAATAGCCCTGGTTAGGGTTATTGCGGAAATAGTTCTGGTGATAGGCCTCGGCCGGATACCAGGTGGATTCCGGCAGCAGTTCGGTGACGATGGGGGCGTCCCACACGTGGGCCATTTCGGCGATCACCTTGCGCGCGGTTTCCTGCTGCTCCGGGCTGTGATACCAGATGCCGGAACGATACTGGGTGCCGACATCATTGCCCTGGCGATCCTTGGTGGTCGGATCGTGGATGGTGAAGAAGATCACCAGCAATTGCCGATAGCTGATGCGCGCCGGATCGAAAACCAATCGCACCGCTTCGGCATGGCCGGTCTTGCCGCCGCAGACTTGCTCATAGCTGGGATGCTCGGTCTGGCCGCCGATATAGCCGGACTCCACTTGCAACACCCCTTCTACTTGCTGATAGACCGCTTCCAGGCACCAGAAGCAGCCGCCGGCCAGGGTTGCGATTTCGCTTGCCATGAAAGGCTCCGTCAACAGGACTCACTGGTAGACACTGTAACTGAATCGTCGCGCCGGGTGCAGGTATTGCGCCGGGGCCAGGGCATTCAATCAAGTTCCAGAGGAAGCCCCTGCACCAGTGCCGGCAGGATTTGTCCACGCAAGCGGGCCGGATCGAACAGCGGGTCCGACAAGGACCACGCCTGCGCCGGCGCATCCAGCAGATCGGCGATTGCATAGGCTTGCAGGTCTCCCGCCTCCGGCACCAGCAGGCTGGGCACTCTGACTTGCTCGGGACAGGCCTCGGGATGATAGTCGCAGGGGCGGGCAATGATGGCCGACAGCTTTTGCACGCCGAGATCCTCACCCAGCGCGGGGAGCGCCAGCGCATCGTCATGCAGCACCAGCAGGGCGCCGCTTTGCGCCGCAAGCTGGGCAGTTTGGGCGATGCGTTGTTCGCTTTCCAGCGGCAACAGACGGGCCGACAGGCGCGCCAGCGATAGCCACAGCACCAGCGCATCGGCGTGGCTGTGCCCGGCGTAAATCACGACATCGTCGGCGCCGATCAGCCACTCGCCTTGCAGGCGCGCGGTGCAACGCTCGATGCGCGACCACAACTTGCGGTAAGTCGTCAGACGATGGCGCGGCGAGACGGTGGCGGTCTGGTCCGGCAGGCGCCTTGCATGCTGGCGAAGGATGTCAAAAATATTCATGTGCCGGCGCGCGTGCCCTGCAAGCTCGTGCGCACAAAAATGCGAAAGTGGCCGCATTGTATACTTACGCCATGTCTTCCCGATTTCCCCCTGCGCAGGCCCCGGATTTCGATTCCGATCATTTCCGCCGCGCGCTTTCCCAATTTGCCACGGGCGTCACCGTCATCACCACCCGGCTGGAGGATGGCAGCTTTCTCGGCCTGACCGCCAGCTCCTTCAACACCGTTTCGCTTGAGCCGCCGCTGGTCTTGTGGAGCCTGTCAGTGGAGGCGCGCAGCTTGCCGGTGTTTACCGACAACTCGCATTACGTGATCAATGTGCTGGCAGGCGACCAGGCGCATCTGGCCGAGCGCTTCGCGCGCCGCCTGGAAAATCGGTTCGAAGGTGTCGATTACGTGCTCTCGCGCACCGGCCTGCCCATACTCAAGGGCGTGTCGGCCTGGTTTGAATGCCACAATCGCAGCCGCTATCCGGAAGGCGACCACGTGATTTTCGTAGGCGAAGTGGAATGCTGCGAAGTCGATCCCAAGCCGGCGCTGGTGTTTCACCACGGCCGCTTTGAAAGTATCGGCTGATCGCGCCAGCCTGTACCCCAGGCAGTTACGCAATGAGAGGGCGGCGCAAGCGCGCATGGGGTTTTGCCAGGCGCGTTTTTCCAGGCGCGCTTACTTGAAGTCCCACTCCATCTGGGTGGCAATCGGAATGTCGCGCGCCGATTCGTGGCAGCGTCCTATCCATTCGGTAAAGCGCGGCGGCGCTTCAATGCCTTCACCCAAGGCATTGGCATTGGCGAACACATAGTTCAGCTCGGCGAAGCCGCCGTACAGGCGCAAGGCGCGCACCAGAAGCCGGTCGTTGGTGCCGGGCGCGCAGGCGCGCATGCGCGGCAGCAATTCGCCCAGCTCTTCGCGGTCGATGCGGCGATAGGAAGCGGCGATCGGCTCCACCCCGCGCGAACGCGCCAAGGCCTGGTCCACCTCGCGGAAGCTGACCGAGGATTCCGGTCCGGCCGACAAGTGATAGACGGTATGCGCCAGGGTCGGCCGCTCCAGCAAATCAAGAATGGCGCTGGCGCACCAATCGACCGGGACCACGTCCACCCGGGCATCCAGGTCGACCGTGAATTCGCCCAGCAACTGCGCCAGTTGAAACACCCAGAAGATGCTCTGCGACGCCACGCAGCCACGCTTGGTATCGCCGACGATGATCGAAGGACGCAGCATGATCGCAGGCAGCGTCGGAAATTCTTCGCGCAGCACCTGTTCCGCGCGCGCCTTGGAGCGGGTATAGGACACCAGATGGCTGTCGTCGAGCGGCAATTCGGCATGCTCGCTCACCAGGCCGTTCGAGGTTTGCGCTTCCGGTCCGCAAGCCATGGCCGTGCCGACATTGAAGAAGCGGCAGAGCGAACGCCGGCCATGCATCAGCCGCGCCAGGGCGCGGGTGCCTTCCACATTGATCTTGTCCAGGCAGGGATGATTGGAAAACGTCGCCAGCGCCGCACAGTGAATGACTTCATGCACCTGGTCCAGGCGCGGATCGTCGTGCAGGCTGTCCAGCTTTTCCAGGTCGCCGCACAGGATGTTGTCTTCAGTCAGCGCCTCCAGCGCCTGCCCGCTGGCGCCGTGCGCGGCCAGGTTGGAACGCACTCTATCCAGGGCCGCCGCGCTGTCGCAGGCGCGCGCCAGCATCAACAGGCCCGAGTTCCCATAGCGCCGCAGCGCTTCGGCCGCAACCGCCCCGCCCAGGAAGCCGGTCGCGCCGGTAATCAGAATACGATTGGCCACTCTATTCCCACCTGTGAATGTTTCAGCATGTTTCCGTTTGTATCCAGCCGGATACAAACGCGATTCTACTGAAACACCCCCGGCCTAGACCTGACAAGAAGCTGACAATCGAACGGTCAAGCTGCCCGTGCGGCAAAAAAGGCCAGCACCGACAAGGCCAGCGCCGCGGCTCCCAGGCCCAGTGCCAGCCGGGAATGCCTGTGGCAGCGCTCCAGTTCGGCCGCCATGGCCTGCATCTCGCGCGCCATCTCCCGCACCAGCGCCGATTGCGCAGTCTCGGCTTCTTCCAGGGTTTGCAGGCGCTGTTCCACCACGGCCAGGGGATTGGTCGGCGCTTCGGCGTGGGGATTGACCGGTTCCGGTTTGCGCGCCTGCCATTTTTCAAACAGCGCGGTGGCGGCATCCAGCACCTTGGGGCCGTGGCGCAGCACCTGGTCCCAGGGAATATTGGTGGGTATGGGCATGATCTTTCCCGTCAGCGAAAAGACCCCATTCTAGAACCGCGGGCCGGGCCAGTGCCCGAGCGCACGCAAGCTGCCTCGGCGGCTGGCTTGCGGCTCTCCTGCAATGGGTTGCAGCTCAGCTGGATTCCTTGATCAGCCGATCGCCCGCCGGCTGCAAGGGTCGGGCATTCATCGGGTAAAGCCGGGCGAAGATGTTGATTTGCTGCGGCGACAAGGTGATGGCCTGCTTCATCACCACCCACAGCACGCCCTCGCTGCAGGGCGGCGTGGTGAGGGAACCCATATAGGTGTAGTAGTCGCGCCTGGCCGGCAGCAACTGCTCCAGCTCGAGCCGGCTGGCCGGGGTGAGGCTCTCGTTCTTTTCCAGCGGCAGATTGTTCCATACCGATTGCACCTGGGCATTGGGTGCGCCGGGCTCGATCATCACCGCCACCACCATGAGCCGCCCTTCATCATCCTTGTGCACCAGGTGCAGCACCATCTCATAGC
>JAEVZY010000054.1 GCA_023392035.1 Pseudomonadota bacterium
GGCCAGACCGTGCAGGCGCGTGCCGCCAATGGTCAGGTGGTGAGCGGCATCGCGCGCGCCGGTGGACTGATCGAGGTCAATTGGTGAGCCGTCTTTGTAACAAACGGGATTTGCGGGGCGCGGGGCCTAAAGTATTCTCGGCAGCGGCCGATAAAAGTGACGACAGCCGTATACCCCCATACACAAGGAAAGCATCGTGGAAATCAATGACTCGCTGAAAAAGGCTTCCGGCCTGCCGGCCCGCCCGCAGACGCCGACCGGACGCGCCGGCGCAGCCGAGCAGACGACCATCGCCTCCACCGGCTCCACTGCGGATAGCGTCACCCTCTCGCCAGGCGCCCAGGCGCTGTCCGCCGCCGCGGGCACGGGCCCGGTCTTCGATACCGGCAAGGTGGAAGAAATCAAGGCCGCCATGGCAAAAGGCACGTTCAAGGTGGACCCGGAGAAGGTTGCGCAGGGATTAATGGATTCCGTACGCGACCTGATTTCGACCCGCCGCTAATCGAAAGGCGCACGGGCCGCAAACAAGCAGAATCGAGGCAGAATCGGGATGAATGCAGCAAGCTCGCCGGATCAGCATCTGGCTGAAGAAGTGTCGTGCGCCAACGAGTTGGCCGCTTGCCTGGAACAGGAGCAGCGGCAACTGGTTGCCGTCGAATCGGCCGAAGTGCTGCAGCAGACCGTCATCGCCAAGAATGTACTGGTGGCCAGGATGACCACCCTCGCCGAGCGCCGCCACAAGGCGCTGGCCGCAAAAGGTTTTCCCGCTTCCGAAGCCGGCATGTGCGCCTGGCTGGAACAATTCCCCGCTTCCTTATCGACCTGGAACGCCCTGCTGGAAGCGGCGCGCCGCGCGCGTGAGCTGAACCAGATCAACGGCACCCTGATCAACACCCACATGGCGCGCACCCGCGCCGCGCTTTCGGTCCTGCAGCAAGTGCCTTCCGACAGCACCGTGTATGGCCCGGATGGGCAGCAGGATATGCGCAGCAGCACCCGCACCGTGGTGGTGGGCTAAGCCACCAGCGACAATAGCCTCTTCCCCGGAATGGCTGGCAAGCGCAGCGATTCTTTTGCCACATTCACCTGGCGCGTCACGCGCGCGACCGCAAGCGCGCCGGGCTCCACCGCATAGCCGCGCTTATCCAGCCATTCGAACAATTCGGCAAGATGCCAGACCGAGGCGCTGCCTTCATGCACCGGCGCCGGAAAGCGTTCGCCGTGGGTGGTCATCAGCTTGCGCAAATTCTGGCGCGATAGTTTCAACATGGCTGCCACATCGCTCAAGCCGACCAGGTCGGGTGCGGCTTCGATCAGTTGCGCGTTGGGCAGGGCACGCCGGACGTCGGCCAAGGCGCTGCAGACCGCCTCTTCAGCCGAACCGGCTTCGCGCGTGAATTCCAGTGCCATGCGACCGGCCACGCCGGTGCCGACCAAGGCGTCGTCGCAGCCATGTGCGCCCAGGCGCTCCAGCAATTCATCGAGTGCGCAGGCGTCGGCGGGCAGGCGGTATTTGAGAGTAAACGTAAATTCCATGGTCTTCCCTGCATTGGGAATAGGTCAGTTCAGCAGTCAGCAAGGCGCAATGCGCCACCACGCGCCGGATGGCTTTGGCATGGTTTTCGGGACTGCGCGGGGTACTCCAGATGCTTACCCGGCAAAAGTCGCCGCAGCGGCAATCGCGACTGTTAAAGGGACAGTAGATTTGTCCCCAGGCGTGACTGCCGCCCTGCTCCACCCGCCATCCATGCAGCTCGGCATAACGCAGCGCCGCTTCGATTTCCTTGCAGGGGTGACGGGATCGCGCCATGCATTGCCTCGCATCGTCCAATGTTTATCGACGGTTGTCAACTGACAACCGACAAATATTGATTCGGAAGTGAGGCAAGCCTAGGAAATTTTCCCGATGGCGACCAGAATTGCTAAGGGGAGATCAGAGAGCGGCCGGTCAACGGCGCGAGAGTTCAGTCCTGCCGTAGCGCAAAGTTCAAGACGCCCCTGCCCGCCGCAGCGCGCGCAGCAATTGCAGCTTGAGCGTATGCACCAGTCCGGTCTCATTGCTGCTCAAGCCTTCGCTGGCCACCACGTTGCGTTCGCCATAGATCAGTCCGAAGGGCTTGCCCTGCACCAGCAGCGGCAGAATCATCAGGCTTTTTGCATCCGGCATCAGGCTCTTGTGCCAGGCCGGAATCAGGGGCTTGACGCTGGCCTCGCCGGTGTCGGCCACGAACAGGTCGGCGTCGCGCGAGAGGGCCAGCGAAAACAGGTCGCTGCCGGAGTCGGTCAAGGGGAAGCGCATGGCGGCCATGCGGGCTTCGGCGTGTTCGCCGAAAGCAATGCGCGCGCGCATGGCATCCAGCTTGGCGTCCGCCAGGCACACCGCGGCGAACTGGAAGCCCAGGCTGCGGTAAAGGATTTCCAGCATTTGCGACAGCAAGGCGGTGCTCTTGACGCCGCCGGCGGCGATCATGCCGGCCAGGTCTTCCACGCCGGCCACCAGCAAGGCATCGGCATTCATCGGCTTGCCGCTTGAATGGCGCGGCGCGGGCGCGGTCGTGACG
>JAEVZY010000233.1 GCA_023392035.1 Pseudomonadota bacterium
CGGCGGAAACGCGCGTGAGCCCCGGCGATTCGCGCCGCAGCAGCTGGGTCTCGTATTGTGAAGGCTGGCCATAGGGACGCGCCGCCACCGGCTGCCCCAGCGTGCGGCTGTGCGGCGGCAGCTTGAGGATGGCCGGATCGCCATTGGCCGTCATGTCGGCGGCGAAGCCGGCACCGGCCGCCAGGCTGGCGCCGGCCGCCAGGAAACTCTTCCTCAGAAATCCACGACGCTCGGCATCCAGCCCGTGCTTTTCGATGTCGCGCTTGAGCTCGTCATCGATGAAATTTTCCGGCGCGCGCAGTACGCGTCCGGGTCGTCTTTCCTGCATCGGCTCCTCCTGCCTCTTGCTTCGACTCTTGCGCATTTGACTATATGCGCAATCGCTTATATTTAGGACGCTCGGACCCGCGTCCGAGCGTTTTCAACTCAGTCCTGCAGCGTGAACTCGCGGCTCACATCCTTGTGGAAATTGGCTTGCTGCTCGATCTTCACCGACATCTGGTCGCACACGGCACGGCACAGGCTGACCGTATTCTCATCGGCGATCCGGTAGTAGACCTGGATCCCGTCCTTGCGCCGGCCCAGCACCCGGGCGCGATAGAGAAGATTGAGATGGCGCGAGACATTGGCCTGGGTCGAACCGACCTGTTCGACGATATCGGCCACGGTGCGCTCACCCTTGCACAGGGCGTAAAGAATCTTGATGCGCGAGGGTTCGGAGAGCAGCGCGAAATAGCCGGAAACGGCTTCAAACAACTGCTCCAATTGCGCGGGTTCGGGATTTTTCAGCACGCTTGGGTGATATATGCGTAATCAATTGAGTACGCAATTAATCATCAGAAGCGGGCGCCGCGCAAGCAAATTCGATGTTGCAGTGCGCAAGCCCAGCTTCAGAATTCGCCCTTGGCGCCCCGTTCCATCATCTTCCAGATGGTGTCGCGCACCTTCATCGTGGACGCTTTCAAGTCGGGCGGCATCTTGCGCCCCATCTTGATCATCATGTCCATGTTGAGGGTGTACAGCCACAAGCCGTCCTCCTTCTCCATCAGCACGATGCGACAGGGCAGGAAGGCCGCCATGTGCGGGCTGAAGTCCACCATCTGGCGCGCGGTGACGGGATTGCAGTAGGAATAGGCCTTGAGGAATTTCTGCTTTTCGCCAGTGCGCGCTTCCAGCTCTTTTGACAGCGGCAGCTCGCCCACCGCTTTCATGTTGTCTTCCGCCGCCACGCTGGCCAGAGCCGCTTCCACTGCCGCCACATCGACGCCGGGCTCGACCTTGCGTTCCCAGGTGACCGCCGCCGCCAGGTCGCCGCCGGAATCGATCCAGCGCTGCTTCACATGGCTGAACTGTTCGCCGGCTCCGTCTTCCAGCTTGTTGATGGTGGAGAGCGTGCCGCAGGCCGACAGGCAGCAGGCCGCCAGTGTCGGCAGCGCCCAGCGCCAGGCCTTGAGTTTGAGGTTCATGCCGAATCCGTTTTTCGTCTTGCTCTTCATTTCTGCTCCAGGCTTTCCCGCTCCAGCAGCAGATAAGTGCCGTAGGCGTTGATGCGGTTGGCCGCCTCGAATGCCGGATAGCCGGAGAAGGCCGACCAGTCCGTCTTTGCATACGCCTCTTCGAACGGCGTCAGGTTCTCCACCGCCTGGCCCATGCTCTTGCGCAGGTACTCCAGGTATCTGCGGGTCAGTTCAAGATCGGCCCTGGTATTGCTCGATGCCGCGCCATGGCCCGGCACTGCGACTGCCGGCTGCGCCTGCTCCACCAGCGACAAGGCCTGCAGCCAGCGGCCGCTGTCGGCATTGCCCACGAAGGGAATGCGGCCGGTGAAATACAGGTCGCCCGCGAACAGCACCCGGCCCGGCTCCACCATCAGCATGATGTCTTCATCCGAATGGGCGCCGCTGGCGTCGAACAGGGTGAAGTCCATGCCGCCGAAGCGAAAGCGCTGCAGCTTGCCGTCCTTGAAGCTCAGCCAGCGATCCGCGCTCACCACATGCGTAGACGCATTCACCCAGGGCGCAAGTTCCTCGCGCCTTTGCGCCAGGCGTTCGCGCGCCACTTCCGAATCCACATACTTGCGGCCGTTCTCATGGGCCCAGATTTGCGCTCCGGCCGCCTTGAACACCTGCAAGCCGTAGATGTGATCGGCATGGTAGTGACTGACGATGACGCGCTTGACCGGCAAGGGAGTGATGCCGGCGATCGCCTTCAACATCGCCTGCGCCAGTGCCGGCGTGGCCAGCGCATCGAACACCAGCACGCCCTCGCCGGTCACCACGAAGCCGGCATTGGACATATAGCCCTTGTTGGCGCGGCTGGCCATGCCGCTCTCGCCCTGGAAATACCAGACCTGCTCGTTGATCCGGGTCGGCTTGAGCACGATTTCCTGCGCCTTGGCCGGCGCAAGCGACAGCAGGAGCGACAACGCAAACAGGCAGCACAGCAGGCGGGACAAGGCTTTCATGGCGTTGGAAGGGATGAAAAACCGGCACATGTTACTCGTTGAGCACAAGCGCGCAAAGCTCACATATACTTCTTCGCAAACAAAGGCTTGCCCACACAGAAGGAGACACCATGTCGCTTCGCATGCAGTTGGCGAAATGCCTGTTCGCAGTTGGCGCCCTGGCCGGCGCGTTCGCAGTCCATGCCCAGGCCAATCCGGCCGCAAGCTATCCCAGCAAACCGATACGCATCATCGTCACTTTCACGCCTGGCGGCGCACCCGACATCCTGGCGCGTTTGATCGGCGACAAGCTGCAAAACGCCTGGGGCCAATCGGTGCTGGTGGAAAACAAGCCCGGCGCCGGCGGCAATATCGGCGCCGACATGGTGGCCAAGGCCGCGCCCGACGGCTATACGCTGGTGATGGGCACCGTCGGCACCCATTCCATCAATGGCGCCCTGTACGAGAAGATGCCGTACGACATGGTGAAGGACTTCGCCCCGGTCAGCCTGGTGGCCACCACGCCGAATATCCTGGTGGTGAACCCCTCCCTGCCGGTGAAGAATGTGCAGGAGTTCATTGCCCTGGGCAAGAAAGAGGGCAAGATGACCTTCGCCTCGGCCGGCTCGGGTACCTCGATCCACGTCTCCGGCGAGCTGTTCAAGGCCATGACCGGCATCGACATGACGCATGTGCCATATAAAGGGCGCGCCACCGCCATCCCCGATCTGCTGGGTGGCCGCGTCACCATGATGTTCGACAACATGCCCTCCAGCCTGCCCCTGGTGCGCGAAGGCAAATTGAAAGCCCTGGGCGTGACCAGCAGCAAGCGCTCGGGCGCGGCGCCGGATATTCCCACCATTGCGGAAAGCGGCTTGCCCGGTTTCGAAGCTGTGTCCTGGTTTGCGGTATTTGCCACCGGCGGCACGCCGCGGCCCATCGCCGACAAGCTCTCGGCCGAGATCGCCAAGATCATGCACCTGCCCGATGTGCACAAGAAAGCCACCGACCTCGGCCTGGATGTGGTCGGCTCCAACCCCGACGAGCTGGCCGCTTTCCAGAAGAGCGAGATCCAGAAGTGGTCGAAGGTGGTGAAGGATTCCGGCGCGCGGCTGTAGCGGGACGGGCAGGCAATGTGCGACCAACCCGTCGCGCGCCGACGCGATGGGTTGTCGGTTTCTTGACCGCGACGCCCCGATGGACTAGCATGGACTAAGCTTTCCTGGTGACCTCATGCAAACCTTCAATCTTCACGATGCCAAGACGCATTTTTCGCGCTTGGTCGATGCCGCTGCAAATGGCGAAGAAATCATCATTGCCAAAGCAGGCGTTCCAGCCGCACGTCTGGTGCCATTGGAACCCAAGGGTAAGCGAATAAAATTCGGGGTGCTCAAGGGAAAAGTGCGCATCAGCGACGATTTTGATGCGCCTCTTCCCTCAGAAATCATCGCGGGCTTCGAAGGACGCTGATGCGGCTTCTGCTCGACACCCATATCTTCATTTGGTCCGTCGCGGCAGACCCGCGACTCCCGCAGCAAGCGCGGGAGATGATGCTTGAGGCCAGCGAGGTTTTCGTCAGCAGCGCGAGTATCTGGGAAGCGGCCATCAAGGCTGCGTTGGGAAAGCTCGACGTCGATATCGACCACCTGGCGAGCGCAATCGCATCAAGCGGATTTACAGAATTGCCTGTACGCGCGAAGCATGCAGTCTCGGTTCGCAGCCTGCCTCCTATTCACAACGATCCTTTCGACCGTCTATTGATCGCGCAAGCCATGACGGAGCCGCTGCACCTGCTGACCGCCGATGAACAGTTGTCGGCGTACTCGGATCTCGTTTGTCGAGTTTAGAAGATCAGCGTTTCGCAAGCCGCTCTTCTACTGTGGCTTGCGACTCCCCACCTTCATCGCATATTCATGCGTAAACAGCGCGCCATAGAAAAATATCTGCGCCGAGTAATACACCCACGTTATCAAGATCACGATCGAGCCGGCCGCGCCGTAGGCGCTTTCGATATTCGCTTTTGAAATGTAGATGCCGATGGCGGTCTTGCCGAGCATGAACAACGCGGCCGTCAGCACGCCGCCGATCAGCACGTCTTTCCAGCGCAAATCGGTATTGGGCAGATATTTGTAGATGGCGGCGAACAGGCCGCAGGTGATGACGAAGGACACCAGGTGCGACAACACCTGCAGCACCAGGGTCCAGGCGCTGCGCACATCGCTGCCGCTACCACCCCACAGGTTTTGCAGGGCGTCCAGGCCGGCGCTGACCACCAGCGAAATCATCAGCATCAGGGCCAGCACCGC
>JAEVZY010000019.1 GCA_023392035.1 Pseudomonadota bacterium
CCTTCTATCAAGGGCGAGGCCAGCTTGAGAAAGGCTTCCTCATCCAGGACCGAGGCTTCAACCGGGTTGAGGGAAGGCGTGGCGACCCGGTAAATGAAATCGGACAGCTGCTGGCGCAGCCGATTCATGCTTTCCCTGGCGGCGGCGAAGGGGTTCTGGTCGCCGTCGCGCAAAGCATGGTGAAAGACGGCCGGACCAGTGATCGGGAACGACATCGAAACATTGAAGAGCCGCACCGGCATGTCGCCCGGGCTGTAGGTTTTCATGATTTGCGCCAGCTGCATTCCGAGGGCGGTGGCGGTATTGGAATTGCCCTCTATGCCGGCCAGCAGCACCATTTCCGACAAGGGCCGAGCGGGCGGCAAAGGCTGCTGGTCCAGGCCGCTCAGCACGCTGACGAGGCCGGTGTCGGCCCCGAGTGCCTGCCGCAGCAAGCCGAGATTGCCGGGAATGCCGCCCTTGCCGGGAAGGGCCAGTTGCCCACGCTTTTGCCAATTTCGAATTTGCGCCGGTGTCGCACGCCATGTTTGCAGCGGCAACTGGCTTTGCACCGGCAAGGCGCTGCCGTCCTGGCGCGAGCGCTGCGGCGGGGAAAACACTTTTGGCTGCTTTTGCTGCCATCGGGCTTGTTGCCGTTCCAGGTCCGGCCAGGCCTCATTCAGGGAGTGTGGAGAAGGTGCATTGGATCGACCGTGCGCGGGCGTGCCGATCACCAAGGGGGGCGGATTTGCAGACAACATCTGTGAGGCTCCTTGCCGACAAAGAAGTTTGTGGGACGGCGCCCCGCGCAGAGTTCCGCGCTACAGAAAGTAAGCCAATTGCCGCGCGCTCGATTCGCGCAGCTTGTCGAACAGGGAACGGTCGCCCCAGGCCTTGCGATCAATCGGCTTTGAATTACGCAAGTCTTCCTGGAAGGCCGCTTCCATGGCGCGGCCAAAGTCCGCGCCCAGCACCACCAGGTTCACTTCCGTGTTGTGCAGGAAGCTGCGGATATCGACATTGGCCGAACCCACCGTGGACCACACACCATCGATCACCGCGGTCTTGGCATGCAGGACCGAGTCCTGGAATTCGCTGATCTTCACGCCGGCATCGAGCAGTTCCTGGTAGTAGGAGCGCGCTGCGTAATACACCAGCGGCGCATCGGATACGCCGGGAAAGATCATGTGCACGTCCACCCCGCGCCGGGCCGCACCCAGGATCGCATTCAGCACTCCGCGATCGGGGGCAAAGTAGGCCATGGTCAGATGCACGCTTTTCTTGGCTTCGGCCAGCGCCAGGTAATAGGCCTTGTAGATCTCGAAGTTTCCGCCCGGCTGGCTGCCGATCACACGCACCAGTTCCGGCCCTGCCACCGGCAAGGGCGGGAACCAGTTCAGATTGGGCAGGGGCTGGCTTGAACGCGCGGCCCAGGTCTGCAGGAACAGCAATTGCAGATTGGCCACGGCCGGACCTTGCAGTTGCACGTGGGTGTCGCGCCAGCCCAATATGCGATTGCGTTCGCCTTCGGAACGGAACAGCGAGCTGAAGGCGTAATCGGCGGCGATGTTGACGCCGCCGGTGAAGCCGATCTTGCCATCCACCACCAGGATCTTGCGATGGTCCCGATTGTTGAGCCGCCAGCCGGCCGCCGCCTTCAGCGGATTGACCGGATTGAATTCCACCAGTTGTATGCCGGCCTGGCGCATGCGCTCGAAGAACGCGGCGGGCGTGCCGAAGGTGCCGACCGAGTCGTAGATGATGTTGACCTGCACGCCGGCGCGCTGCTTTTCGATCAGCAGGTTGGCGAACTGCTGGCCGAGCGAGTCCTGGTCGAAGATGTAAGTTTCAAGGTTGATGTGATCGCGTGCGCGGCGGATCGCGTCCATCATGGCGGCCATGGTCTTGGGGCCGTCGAACAGGAGAGTGACTTTGTTGCCGGCCACCAGCGGACTGCCGGTGGCCGCTTCTTCCAGCGCCGCCAGTTGCTTGAGGTCGGTGCGGCTGTTGTGCAGCCGTTGCGCCAGCAGCGATGCGCCGCGGCCGTCGGGCATTTTGCTGCCGCCGGCGCCAACCACGGTCGGCGCGGCCGGACTGGGCGCTTGATCGAGATAGGACAGGTCCGGCAGCGTGGCGCAGGCCGGAACCAGCGTGGCCAGCAGCGCTGCGCTCAGCAGCAGCGTGCGCAGGCCGTTGCGCGCGGCCCGGGCGCGAACCGAGGTAAGGCCTTGAACTATGCGCGCAAGCAGGCGGCCAGGGACGGGAGCAGGGCGCCGCATGCGCGAGAGCCCGCTAACGCTTGCTGGTGACGACGCGGGCGTTGCCGCTGTAGCCCACGGTATGCAAGCTGACCGGCCGCCGCCAGGCGCGCGCGATGTACTCCAGCACCCGTTCGGCGCGGCCGACGTCCAGGCCGCGGCCATCGCTCTGGTGGTCGTGCACCAGCTCCAGGCTGCCGTCCAGATGCACGTGCGAGGCGGCGATGCGCGGCGCGCCGTAATTGAACTTGGGCGCCAGGATCGCTTCGCGCACCGCGTGAATATCGCGATTGGCGATGCGGATGCCGCCGTCGTCATGGGTTTCGTAGACGAACAGCTCCAGTTTTTCGGCCAGCTCGGCGGAAAGATGATTGCGGATGAAGCTGAAGTCGTCTTCTTCCTTCATGATTTCGCGCGCCGCCGCCAGGCCTTTCTTCTCGATCAGGTCTTCCCACATCGAAAATCCGAGGTGATAGGGATTGACCGCCAGCGCCAGCTGGTTCTCACCGGCGTAGGGCCGCACCACGTCCGAATGGGCCTTGATGGCCGACAGGTACAGGTCCTGCGGCAGGAAGTCGGCCTCGCGCAGCAGGCGCGCATGCCAGTACGAGGCCCAGCCTTCGTTCATGATCTGGCAGGCGAACACCGGGTAGAAGTAATAGGACTCTTCGCGCACGGCGAGGAAGATGTCGCGTTCCCAGCCTTCCAGCTCGGGCGCGTAATTGGCGATGAACCACAGCAGGTCGTATTCCGGTTGCGGCGGAATGCCGGCCTTGGGTCGCGGTTCTTCTTCCTGGTGCCGCGCTTCTTCGCCGGGCAGCTTCTGGAAGCGGCGGGTGAATTCGTCCACCTCCTCGCGCTTGCCGGCGGGCGCCGCGGCCGGGTAGGGCGCGCGGTGCAATTCGCGGTTGATGTCGATATGCGGCTCCAGCGCCAGCGCGGCATCCAGCACGGCTTCCACTCTCTCGGTACCGTGTTCCTGCAGGGCCTGTTCGATCTGGTGGGCGCGCGCCGCCGACTGTTCCAGGATATGGCCGCCGGCCATTTCCATGAAGCGCGCGAACAGGTGGTTGTTCTTGGAAAAATCGGCATGGCCCAGCACGTGCGCCACCACCAGCGTGTTCTCCGGCAGGGTGTTGTTTGTCTGCAGGTAGGCGTGGCAGGGGTCGCCGGGAAACATCACTTCGAAGATGCGCGAGTTGCCCATGCCCTGGCGGATCAACTGATGGATATAGCGGATGCCGAAAGACCAGTGGGGCATGCGCACCGGCAGGCCGTACACCGCGATCTCCATCATGAAATTATTGGGCACCAATTCGAAGTCGACCGGGTAGTAGTCCAGCCCGAGCTTGGTGGCCAGTTGCTCGATGCGCTGCGAATAGTCTTGCAGGCGTTCGTCCGTGGCGCTTGCAGGGTGCATCAGGCCACCTCTCCTTGTTCAGTCTGTTGCATGAAAAATTTGCGGATCGCTTTCCACACATCGTCCGGGCGCGACAGCACGCAGGTGCCGACCGGCGCGCCATTGCGCTCCAGTTCGCCGGCCATCATCTTCATCTCGGTTTCCGTGCTGCGCGGCGAACCGGGCACCGTTTCCACATAGCCGATGTAGTTCAAGAGCGATGACAGCTTGTTCAGGGCTTCGCTGGCGGCGTTGCGGTCTTCCGTGAAGTTTTCGCCATCCGAGGCGTAGAACAGATAGGCGTTGTACTGCGACGGGTCGTATTCGTTCTCGATCATCTCCAGCGCCAGATTGAAGGCGGTGGAGGCGCCGGTGCCGCCGGTGCCGGTGACCTGGAAGAATTCCGGTTCATTGAATTCCCAGGCCTGGGTGGTGTGGGCAATGAAGCGCGTCTCCACCTTGGCGTAGCGGCGCCGTATGCCTTGCAGCACGAAGAAGAAGAAAGTCTTGGCCAGCTTGCGTTCGGCGTCGGTCATGCTGGCCGATACGTCGAGCGCAAACAGCACCACCGCATTGGTGGCCGGTTTCTTGCGATGTACCAATTGGCGGAAACGCAAATCCTCGTTGGTGAAAGGCACCGGATCGGACTGGATCGCACGCCGCTTGACGGCTTCCTTCACCGTGCGCCGCCGATCCAGGCGGGCGCGGGCGCCGCGCTTGTCCCAGCCTTCGCGCACGAACTCATCGTCTTCCACCACGGTATTGCGCTTGGGCTGCAGATCGGGCAGCTTCAGTTCTTCCCACAGCCAGTCGACGATATCGTCGACCTTCAACTCCAGCAGCAGCTTGACTTCGCCTTCGTCATTGCCGCCTTCGCCTTCTTCGTCGCCGGCACCGCGCTGGGTCGGGCGCAGCACGTCGCCCGGCTTGCCCTGGCCCTGTCCGGCATCGAGCTGCTGGTGATTCTGGGAATCGGCGAGACGGAAACGCGCATGTTCCAGCATGCGCACCGGCACGCCCACGGTCTTGTCCTGCCCGCCGGTGATCAGGTCGGAACCTGAGACCAGGTCGGGCAGATTCTTCTGCACGCTTTCGCGCACTTTTTCGTTATGACGCAACCAATCGCGGGCGCCCCGGGAGAACAGGTCATACCACGGGGTTTCCGACGACATCGTCATGTGAATTGCCATTCGCTTACCTTTCATCTGTCGTCCCGGCACGGGACATGGACGGCAAGCAAGCCCTGGCAATGCGCTCCTTGCCGCTAATGATTAGACCCGCCGTCGAAACCATCGTTTTGCATGGCTGTGTTCTCACTCCTGCGCGAGCAAGGTCGTTACATAGTTGAGCGCCTCGCGTGCGCTGTGGGTGTCATAGCCGTATTCATCCACCAGCCGCCGTTCCACCACCGAGATTTTCTGGCGCACTTCCTCGTCGGGGCGGCTGCTGGAACTCACCAGGCGCAGCACTTCGCGCCTCTGCTCAAACAGGTATTGCTGCACGCCGTCATGCAAGGGCGCATGGGAGTCGAGCGTGAATTTTTCGCCGCGCTTGAAGGCGCCCATGGCTTTGCGCACCACCTCCTGCCGGAAAGACTGCTTGCCGGAATCCGAAATGTGGATCTTCTCTTCCACCGAACGCAGGAAGCGCTCATCGGGTTTACGTTCTTCGCCGGTGATCGGGTCCTTGATTTGACGATTGTCGAGTGTGGCTTCGACTTCATCCAGGTATTTGTCCAGCAGGTCTTGCGCTTCCTGCTCGAAGGACACGAACAGCGCCTTGTGCACGTCTTCCTTGACCCAGCGGTTGTAAAAGTATTTGCGCGCCAGCACCAGGTAATCGACCCATTTGCGCTTTTTCTTGGGATCGATGCGGGCGTCGCTGTCGATGGCGTCCTTCAGCGCCAGCAGCACATCCATGGTGGTCAAGCTGCGCTTGTCGGACTGGATGATGGCGTTGGACAAGGCATTGATCACAAAACGCGGCGAAACACCGCCCAGGCCTTCGTCCGGCATCTTCTGCTTGCTGCGTTCGGCTTCGGCGCGGTTGACGCCTTCCACGTCTTCATCAGCATGGACGCGCACCCGCTTGGCCAGTTCCTGCTCTTTTTCTTCGCCTTCATGCAGGCGGGTCAGGATCGCGAACACCGCGGCCGCGTGCAATACGTGCGGATCGAGATGCACTTCGCGGAAAGCCGGGGCGGCGGAGGAGATCAGCTTTTTGTAAATCCGCGCCTCATCCTTGTAATTGAGCGTGTACGGCACCTGGATGATGACCATGCGATCCAGCAGTGCCTCGTTCTCGCTTTCCTGCAGGAACTTGCGGAATTCGGCCAGGTTGGTGTGGGCCAGGATCGTTTCATCCAGGTAGATCAGCGGGAAGCGCGAGACCTTGACGTTCTTC
>JAEVZY010000029.1 GCA_023392035.1 Pseudomonadota bacterium
GCTTGACGCCGCACAGTTCGCTCACTTCGCCGATGGTGAAGTAACGTTTGGCCGGTATGGGCGGCAACTCCACCGGTCCAGGCTTGCTGGCGCGCTCGTTCATAGCTCAGTGCCGCGGCTTCAGCCGGCGTGCACGGCCGGCTTGTGCGGCGCGTGATCGACCATGCCTTTCAGCTTCTGGCTGGCATGGAAGGTCACGACCCGGCGCGCGGTGATGGGAATTTCTTCCCCGGTCTTGGGATTGCGTCCCGGACGTTGCGGCTTGTCGCGCAACTGGAAATTGCCGAAGCCCGAGAGCTTGACCGCTTCCCCTTCTTCCAGGGCCTTGCGGATTTCGTCGAAGAAGGTCTCCACCATGTCCTTGGCTTCGCGCTTGTTCAAGCCGACCTGCTCGAACAGCAGCTCGGCCAGCTCGGCCTTGGTCAGGGTGGGCAGTTCTTTCTCGGCCTTGCTGCGCGCTTGGGATTCAAGCACGGCCCGATTCAGGTCGGCGGCCAGGACGGATTGGAGTTCTGCAGAATTCACGTCATTCATCATCGGATTCCCGGCCCGTCAGGCGCGCAATCGGGCGCCGTGCTTGTTCTGGACGATGGCGATAAAGGCAGCCATTGCCTCGTCTACTTTGTTCTCGGAGAGGGTCGCTTGAGTATCTTGCAGAGTAAATCGGAAAGCAAGGCTTTTTTCGTCGTTTTCCAATCCGCGACCGCGATATTCGTCAAATAAAACAAGACCTTGCAGAATCGAGCATGCAGCATTGCCAGCCTTTGCGGCCAGCAGCGTATCGATCACGTCGGAGGCCGCGACATCCTGCTTGAGCACCAGCGCCAGGTCGCGTTGCACCGGCGGGAATTTGGAGATTTCCTGGTAGTGCGGCAAGGGCTGGCGGCGTGCCGCCGCGACATCCACTTCGAACACGACCGGCGCTTGCGGCAGCTCATATTTCTGCTGCAAACGCGGGTGCAGTTCGCCAATGAAACCGATGGCCTGTCCATCCAGCAGCACCCGGGCCGAACGTCCCGGATGCAGGGCTGGATGCTGCACGCGTTCAAAGCGCAGCGCGCGCGGCGCGAACAGCGCTTCGAGGTCGGCCTTGAGGTCGAAGTAATCGACATTGCGCGCGCCCTGCCCCCATTGCTCTTCGGCCACCGGGCCATAGGCGATGGCGGCGATGCGCTTGGGTTGCTCGTAGCCGGCGACCGACAAGGGACCGTCCTCGCGCGTGTCGGCGCGCAGATAGACCGCGGCCAGCTCGAAGGCCCGCACCCGCGTCGCCTTGCGGTTGAGGTTGTACTTGACGTTGGCCACCAGGCTGCCGATCAGGGTCGAGCGCATCACGCTCATCTGGCTGGCGATGGGATTCAACAGGCGGATCGGATTGTCATTGCCGGCGAAGTCCTGTTCCCAGGATTCTTCGACGAAGCTGAAGTTGACCACTTCCTGATAGTCGAGATCGGCCAGCAGATGGCGCAGGGCAAACAGCGAGCGCTGGTTCTCGGGCGCGATGCGCACCGCTTGCGGCGCCACCGGCGGCAGCGCGGGAATGTTTTCGAAACCGTAGACGCGCGCCACTTCCTCGATCAGGTCTTCCTCGATCTCGATGTCGAAGCGCCAGGAAGGCGCGGTGACGGCGAATTCGCCGGCCCGCTGCTCGAACGGCAGGCGCAGGCGGGTAAAGATGTCGGCAATCTGGGCATCGGTGAGCGGCACGCCGATCACCTTCACGGCGCGCTCGGTGCGCATGGTCACCGGCTTGCGCTCGGGCAGACGGGTCACCTGGTCATCCACCGGGCCGACCCTGGTCTGGCCCGGCACACCGCAGATATCGACGATCAGGCGCGTGATGCGCTCGATATGCTCGACCGTGGTGGCGTAATCCACGCCACGCTCGAAGCGATGCGCGGCGTCGGTGGAAAAATTGTAGCGACGCGCCCTGCCCTGCAAGGCTTGCGGCCACCAGAAAGCGGCTTCCAGGTAGATGTCAGTGGTATCGAGCGACACCGCGGTGGCGTCGCCGCCCATGATGCCGGCCAGCGATTCCACTTCGCGGTCGTCGGCAATCACGCCCACCCAATCGTCGAGCTCGACCGTATTGCCGTTCAAAAGCTTCAGGCTCTCGCCCTTGCGGCCCCAGCGCACATGCAAGCCGCCGTGAATCTTGGCCAGATCGAAGACGTGGGTCGGACGTCCCAGTTCCAGCATGACGTAGTTGGAGATGTCCACCAGCGCGGAGATGGAGCGCTGGCCGCTGCGCTCCAGGCGCTGCTTCATCCAGGCCGGGGTTTCGGCGCGCGCATTCAGGCCGCGGATGATGCGCCCGGAAAAGCGGCCGCAGAGATCGGCTGCCTCGATTTTCACGGGCAGCACTTCGTCCATGGTGGGCGCGACCGGCGTGCAGTCCGGCGCATGCAGGCTGCTTCCGGTCAGGGCCGACACTTCGCGCGCCACACCCAGCACCGACAGGCAATCCGCCTTGTTGGGCGTGAGCTTGATGGTGAAGCGGCGATCTTCCAGCTGGTAGTAATCGCGGAAATCCTGGCCGACCGGCGCGTCTTCGGGCAGGGCCAGCAAGCCGCCATGGTCGTCCGACAGTTTCAGTTCGCGCGCCGAGCACAGCATGCCTTGCGATTCCACGCCGCGCAGCTTGCCCAGCTTGATTTCAAACGGCTTGCCGTCTTCACCCGGCGGCAGCTGCGCACCCACCAGCGCGCAGGGCACCTTCATGCCGGGCGCCACGTTGGGCGCGCCGCACACGATATTGAGCAGGCTGCCGGTGCCGGCATCGACCTGGCACACATTCAGGCGGTCGGCGTTGGGATGCTTGGCCACTTCCATCACCTGCGCCACCACCACCCTGGAAAAAGGCGGCGCCACGGCCTCGACTTCTTCCACTTCCAGGCCGGACATGGTCAGCAGGTGGGACAGCTGATCCGAGCTCAGCTGCGGGTTGGCCATCGTGCGCAGCCAGTTTTCAGAAAATTGCATGGTCGTTTCAGTGCTGGATGTTTGCCGTGCGCTATCGAGCGCGCGAATCTTTTCTGCCTACCGGATCGATGCGGGGTCAGCGCTCAGTTGAACTGCTTCAGGAAACGCAGATCGCCTTCGTAAAACAGCCGCAGGTCATTGATGCCATAGCGCAGCATGGTCAGCCGTTCCAAGCCGGAGCCGAAGGCGAAGCCGATATAGCGCTGGGGATCGAGTCCCATGTTGGACACCACCGTCGGATGCACCTGGCCGGCACCCGACACTTCCAGCCAGCGTCCCTTGAGCGGGCCGCTGCCGAAGGCAATGTCGATCTCGGCCGAGGGCTCGGTGAACGGAAAGTAGGAAGGACGGAAGCGCACCTGCAGATCGTCGGTTTCAAAGAAAGCGCGCACGAAACCGAGGTAGACGCCCTTCAGGTCGGCGAAGCTGATGTTCTCGTCGACCCACAAGCCTTCCACCTGGTGGAACATCGGCGAGTGGGTGGCATCGCTGTCCACACGATAGGTGCGGCCCGGGGCGATGACCTTGATCGGTGGTTTGTTCATGCGCGCATAGCGCACCTGCATCGGGCTGGTGTGGGTGCGCAGCAGCAGCGGCTTGCCCAGGGTGTCCTGGCCCTCGACATAGAAGGTGTCCTGCATCGAACGCGCCGGATGGTTTTCCGGGCTGTTCAAGGCAGTGAAGTTGGTCCAGTCGTTCTCGATTTCGGGGCCGTCGGCCACATCGAAACCGATCGAGCCGAAAATCTGTTCCACCCTTTCCCAGGTGCGCATCACCGGGTGGATGCCGCCGACACCGCGGCCGCGTCCGGGCAGGGTGACGTCGATCGCTTCCGCATCCAGGCGCGCCTGCATTTGCGCATTGGCCAGCGCCTCGCGCGCGGCATTCAGGGCGGTTTCAATCTGCTCCTTGGCGGCGTTGATCAGCGCGCCTTGCGCGCGGCGCTCGTCCGGGGCCAGCTTGCCCAGGCCCTTCATCTGTTCGGTGATCTGGCCGGTTTTGCCGAGATAGCGCGCCTTGGCGTTTTCCAGCGCCGCGGAATCGGGCGCAGCGGCAAATTCCTGCCGGGCTTGATCTACCAGTTGTTCCAGTGGGTTCATGCGTGTTTGATGCCAGTGTTGTGTACGGCCTCAGGAATGAAAACGGGGCGCAGGGTTTGGACCCTCGCCCCGCTTGTGCCGGTCTGTCCGAAGACAGCTCAGCGACGTCTTCAGGCAGCGGCGATGTTGGCCTTCACCTGGTTGACGATGGCAGCGAACGCCGGCTTGTCGGAGACCGCCAGTTCAGCCAGCACCTTGCGGTCCAGGCCAATGGCTGCCTTCTTCAGGCCGTTCATGAACACGCTGTAGGTCATGCCGTGTTCACGGGTGGCTGCGTTGATACGGGTGATCCACAGGGCGCGGAAGACGCGCTTGCGGTTGCGGCGGTCGCGGTAGGCATACTGGCCTGCGCGCATGACCGCCTGCTTGGCGATGCGGAAAACTTTGCTGCGACGACCGCGATAACCCTTGGCGGCGTTCAGGACTTTCTTGTGACGGGCCCGTGCGGTTACCCCACGTTTGACTCGAGGCATGGTAGCTCCTTAAGTGAGGTTACGCGAACGGCATCATTGCGCGCACAGAATTCAGGTTGCTGTCATGGACATCAACCGCGCCGCGCAACTGGCGTTTGTTCTTGGTGGTTTTCTTGGTGAGGATGTGGCGCTTGAACGCCTGACCGCGCTTGACGGTTCCGCCCGGACGGACGCGGAAGCGCTTCTTGGCGCTGCTCTTGGTCTTCATTTTCGGCATGATTCACTACTGCCCTTTGGAGGCAGTTCCTTTTTTTATGATTGCAGGTGGCAACACGTCGTTGCACTTGGATGCCTGCTCTCACTTGTGTTGCAGCGAATCGCATTTCACTGCTTTCGCTGCCACAGCCCCGTCCTGCCAGGCAGTCGGGTCTGTTCCCTGTGCCAGCCGCCCATCGTTGGGGCGGCGGCCAAAATTCGAAACGATTACTTCTTTTTCTTCGGGGCCAGCACCATCACCATCTGGCGCCCTTCCATCTTGGGAAACTGCTCGACCTGGCCATAGGGCTCGAGGTCGGCTTTCAATCGCTCCAACATCCGCATGCCGATGTCCTGGTGGGCCATTTCGCGGCCGCGGAAACGCAGCGTGATCTTGGTCTTGTCACCCTCATCAAGAAACTTGATCAGGTTGCGCAGCTTGATGTTGTAGTCGCCGTCATCGGTGCCGGGACGGAATTTGACTTCCTTCACCAGGATGACTTTCTGCTTCAGCTTGGCCTCGTGCGCCTTCTTTTGCTCCTGGTACTTGAACTTGCCGTAGTCCATGAGCCGGGCAACCGGCGGCTGTGCGGTGGGGGCGATTTCAACCAGATCCACATTGGCTTCTTCAGCCAGGCGGAAAGCGTCCTGCAGGCTGACGATGCCCAGGGGCTCGTTGGTCACGCCGTTCAGGCGCAACTGCGGCGCAGTGATTTCACCGTTGATCCGATGCGATTTGTCAGTAGCTATTGTCGTTTCCTCAAAAAATCAAAAAGAATCAGGCCGTGCTGGTACATGAGACTCTGTCTCTTCAACCCCGGGTTTCGACTTCCATCTGGAGTCGGTCAACCAGTTGTTGAAGCGGCATCACGCCGAGATCGACATTGCCCCGTGCACGCACGGCCACCGTATTCGCGTCACGCTCCTTGTCGCCGATCACGACGATATAAGGCAGCTTCTGGACGGAATGCTCGCGAATTTTATAGGTAATTTTCTCGTTACGCAAATCCGCGTGCACCCTAAACCCTTGTTTTTTCAGTGCTTGTGCTATTGCCGTGGCATATTCGGCCTGAGCGTCCGAAATATTCAGGATCGCCACCTGCACCGGCGCCAGCCACAGCGGCAAGGCGCCCGCGTGGTTTTCGATCAGCATACCGATGAAGCGTTCCAGCGATCCCAGAATCGCCCGGTGCAGCATGACTGGGGTCTTGCGGCTGTTGTCTTCGGCCACGTACTCGGCTTCCAGCCGCACCGGCATGGAGAAGTCGACCTGGATCGTGCCGCATTGCCACATGCGGCCGATGGCGTCCTTCAAGGTGTACTCGATCTTGGGACCGTAGAAGGCGCCCTCGCCTTCGCTGATGGTGTAGGCGCAGCCGGAAGCGTCGAGCGAGGCAATCAGCGCCTGCTCCGCCTTGTCCCACAATTCATCCGAGCCGACCCGTTTTTCCGGACGGGTGGCGACCTTGTAGATCACTTCGGTAAAGCCAAAGTCGCGATACACCTTTTGCAACAAGGCGGTGAAGGCCACGCATTCGTCCAGGATCTGGTCTTCGGTGCAGAAGATATGGCCGTCGTCCTGGGTGAAGCCGCGCACCCGCATCATGCCGTGCAGCGAGCCCGAAGGTTCGTTGCGATGGCACTGGCCGAATTCGCCGAAGCGCAGCGGCAGTTCGCGATACGAGTGCAGGTTGGAGCGGAAGATCTGCACGTGGCCCGGGCAATTCATGGGTTTCAAGGCGTAGGCGCGATTCTCCGACTCGGTGGTGAACATGTTCTCTTTGTAATTGTCCCAGTGGCCGGAACGTTCCCACAGCGTGCGGTCGAGGATCTGCGGCGCCTTCACTTCCTGGTAGCCATTGTCCTGGTAGACGCGGCGCATGTACTGCTCCACCTGCTGCCAGACGGTCCAGCCCTTGGGATGCCAGAAGATCAGGCCCGGCGCCTCGTCCTGGAAATGGAACAGGTCGAGTTGGCGGCCCAGCTTGCGGTGGTCGCGCTTCTCGGCCTCTTCCAGCATGTGCAGGTAGGCGTCCTGCTCTTCCTTCTTGGCCCAGGCAGTGCCGTACACCCGCTGCAGCATTTCGTTCTTGGAGTCACCGCGCCAGTAGGCGCCGGCCAGCTTCATCAGCTTGAAGACTTTCAGCTTGCCGGTGGAAGGCACGTGCGGGCCGCGGCACAAGTCGGTGAACTTGCCTTCCGAGTACAGCGACACGTCTTCATTGGCGGGAATCGAGGCGATGATCTCGGCCTTGTAGTGTTCGCCGATAGACTTGAAGTAGGCCACGGCTTCATCGCGCGGCAGCACGCGGCGCTCGACCGGCTCATCCTTCTTGGCCAGCTCGGCCATTTTCTTTTCGATTGCCTGCAAGTCTTCCGGCGTGAAGGGGCGCTTGTACGAAAAGTCGTAGTAGAAGCCGTTGTCGATCACGGGCCCGATGGTGACCTGGGCATCCGGAAACAGCTCTTTCACCGCATAGGCCAGCAAGTGCGCGGTGGAATGGCGGATCACTTCCAGGCCGTCGGCATCCTTGTCGGTGACGATCGCCAGTTCAACGTCCTTGTCGATCAGATGGGAGGTGTCGACCAGCTTGCCATCCACGCGCCCGGCAAGGGCGGCCTTGGCCAGGCCGGTGCCTATGCTGGCCGCCACTTGCGCCACGGTCAGCGGCGCATCGTACTGGCGTTGCGATCCATCAGGAAGTCGTACTGAAACCATGCTGTTCTCCAGGCCGTCATGCGGGCCAATTCGGGGGTGTTGTTCTTCTTGCGAAAATTCGGGACGAAAAAAAACGCGGACCAGCCGCGTTTTTCATGGACGAGAAAAGACGTCGACTAGCGTCGCTGGAAACTGCCTTGCGTGCTAGTTCGCGGTGTCATAACCGTGCGTGCCTTTCTCGCTCTTACAAAGATTGATGGGTGGAAGAAAGCCCCGCGCTGGCGGGATTCCGAGCCGGCACTATAGCAGATATGCCGGCCCGCATCCACTTTGCGGGGCCGATCCTTTCATCTGTCCTGGGCTGCTTCGGCCTTACTGCGCAGTTCCGGCAGATGGCTGCTGAATTCCGGGCTGCTGAGCTCCGGGCGCTGCTTGCCCCGGCGGCGCGCTCGCGGCGCGGGCCTTGGCGTCGGCCTTGTTGACGTCACTCACGGCCTTGTTCACTTTCTTCTCCGACTTCTGCTGGGCCTTCAGCTTTTTCTTTTGTGCTTCGGCATCGGCCTTGACGTTGGCCTGGGCTTCCTCGTTCAAGGCCTTGTTGACCTTGGTGTCGGCCTTCAGGCGCTTCTGCTCGGCACGGCTCTCGGCCTTGATCTGTTCCTTGGTCTTGGGTTGCTCCATGGATGGAGCCTGAGGCGCTGCTTGCGGCGCGGGTTGAGGCGCTGGTTGGGGCTGACCCTGGGCAAAAGCGCTCGACAAGACAAAAGCAGACAGCAACGCTGCTAGCGGTGTTTTTTTCATCGGGGGATCTCGAAAAGGAAGGGTAGACGGATGGTGCCATTGCGGGGAATCGAACCACCGGACCTCCTGCCAACGATGCAGGTGCTCTGACACTGAGCTACAACGGCATGGACACCATGTTAGGCATGCTCGCTTGGCATGATTTGCGATAGAGCAAGCAAGTGCCGCATGCGCCTGAGGCGACGCAAGCGACCATGAGCGATAGCCGCTTACACGGTATAGCTTCGGTGCAAGAACGCTTCCGAATTGGCCGCCGGTAAGGGGCGGGCGAACAAATAACCCTGTACTTCATCGCATCCCAGGCGCTGCAATTCCAGCAGTTGCTCGGTCGTTTCCACGCCTTCAGCCACTACCCGCATATCCAGTGCATGCGCCATGCCGATGATGGCCTGGAACAGCGCAGCGCCCTTCTCGCTTTTTGCCAGGCGGGCGGTGAAAGCGCGATCCACCTTGAGCACATCGCAATCCAGGTCCTGCAGGCGTGCCAGCGACGAATAGCCGGTGCCGAAATCGTCCACCACCAGTCGGCAGCCCAAGGCACGGATCGCCGTCACGCCGTTGGCGATGCGCGGGTCGGCCAGGTCGGCCATGGCGGTCTCGGTGATTTCAATTTCCACCAGGCCGGCCGGCACTTCATGGTCCTGCAAGGCTTTGGCGAGCGCGGCCGGAAAAGCCGAATCGCGCAATTGCATGGGCGAGACGTTGATCGACACCGGTATCGCGTTGCCCAGGGTGTTGCGCCACGCGGCCAATTGCTCGCAGACCTTGTTGGTCACCACTTCGCCCAGCCGCACAATCAAGCCCGCGTCCTCCGCCAGGCCGATGAAATCGACCGGCTCCAGCACCCCCTTTTGCGGATGCTGCCAGCGCACCAAGGCTTCCATGCTTTCCATGCGGCCGCTGACAGGCGAAATGCGCGGCTGGTAGTACAACATCAGCTGGTCGGTTTCCAGGGCCAGCCGCAGTTCCTTTTCCAGGGCCTGCTTGGCCAGGGCGGCTTCGGCCAGGTGCTTGTCATAGAACATGAACTGGTTCTTGCCGCTGGCCTTGACGGCATACATGGCCGAATCGGCGGCGCGCAGCAAATCGTCGGCGCTGCTGCCGTCGCGCGGAAAGGTGGCAATGCCGATCGAAGCGCCGACCGAGGCTTCGCCCTTGGGAGAACCGAAGGGTTGGTGGAAGCCGTCCACGATGCGCTGCGCCACCTGGGTCGCCTCGCGCGTGCTGCCCAGGCGCTCCAGCACCACCAGGAACTCATCGCCGCCGATACGCACCACCGTATCGTGCGGCCGCACCGCTTCGCGCAAGCGCAAGCCGGCGTGACGCAACACTTCGTCGCCGGTTTCATGGCCAAGGGTGTCATTCACCGCCTTGAAGCCGTCGAGGTCGATGAACAACACCGCCGCCTGTTGCTGGTTGGCTTTCAGATGCTCCAGCAAGGGCGGCAGGTAGGAATTGAGCCAATGCCGATTCGGCAGGCGCGTCAAGGCATCTTCGTATGACTGCTTCTCCAGGGCGCTGACCTGGGCCTTGCTGCTGGTGATGTCGCGCATGGTCACCGCCAGATCGTCTTCCGGGCGGCTGATCTTGAGGTGGACCCAGATTCCTTCCAGTCCACCGAACTGGCTCAGCTCGACTTCGCCTTGATACAAGCGGTCGCGCGCGGCCGCTTTCAACATGCGCAAGGTCTGCAAACCGGCTTCGCCGCGGAACACCTCGCTGACCAGTTTTCCCTTCAGCTGCTCGGGCCGATACTTGATGTACTCGGCGCCGCGCGAATTGCAGTCGGAGATGATGAAGTCGGCGATCCGCTCGTCCTTGCTGTGCACCGGGCTCAAGATGAAGAAGCCCTCCAGCCCGCCCTCGGTGGCGGTGCGATAGGTTGAGGTCAGCCGCGCCAGCTGTTCACTGCGCCGCCCGACCGACAAATGGATCAGCACGGTCAGCGCGGTCAGGATCAGCAGCGCCAGCGTCGCCAGGCGCGCGTCCGACAAGGCTTTGTCGCGCCTTTGCAGCGTGGGCGCCAGCGCTTCGGCGCGATCCAGGCCGGCAATGGCGACCATGTCATAGCGCTCGGTACGCTGCCAGGCCAGGAAGCGCGTGCGTCCGTCCGGCAAGTTGGAAACCTCCCTGGAGCCGGCAGGACCGGTCAGCTCCTTCTCCAGGTTCCAATCCTTGCGCTGTGCGGCGTGCAAAACCCGCGGGCCAAGGCGCGCCGCCTGCAGGCCGCCGTCGGCGCGCAGCACGCCGAGAAATCCTTCGTCCTTGAGCGTCAGCTGATCGTAGCCTTCCAGAAAATATGCATTGCCGACCGTGACCAGGACCACGCCGGCAAAACCGCCATCGACATTGCGCAGCACACGCGAAAAGGGATACACCGTATGGCCGGGCACCAGGCGATTGTCGGGCGCGCCCACATACAGCCGACCGGCATTGCCGTAGATGCGCTGAACCACAAAAAAGCCTTCCTCGTAATAATTGCCGGTGACGATGTTGGGCAAAGTGGAAGAAGTCGGCCAGCCGTCCTGGTCGAACAGGGTGACATGCAGGGTTGTCTCGAAGCGATGGCTGTCCAGGTCGTCGATACGGCTCAAGGCGATGCGTCCCTGGGAATTCTCGAAGCCGTGCTTGACGTACAGGCTCAACTGGTCAACCGCCTCCAGCGAGCGCAACAGATTGCGCGCATAGGAACGCGCCATGGCCGAAGCATCCAGCAAGGCGCTTCTTTCCGCCTCGCGCAGTTCGCGCTCCAGCTCCTGCAGCAGGATGTGCCAACCCAGCAAGGCGACGATCACGGCGATGCAGGTCCAGGCGGCAACGACAACATAACTTCCATGCCTCTGCCGCATTGACCTCTCCGAGAAACCCGCCGCGATCAGCCCATGATGTTGGCGCGCGACTTTACTGCTTTGACCTAGCCGGCCATCCAGTATTGCCGGGCTTGAGGCGGGCGAAACTTGGCGTGACTTGGCATGACGCAGCTCAGCACATATGCATCACTTGCGCCCCCTCAATGATGGCGAGCAAGCCTGAACATTGCGCAGCGCCCGGACTCTGAAGCACAGTTCGTCGAATCCATCCAAGGCCACGAGCGACATTCATGGACGATCCAGCACAGCACCCGCATCGCCCTCCGGCCGCAGCTGGCGCGCAAGAGGTTTGCCCGAAATCGGCCCGTCCCTGGGTCATGACGGCGGCGATTCTGGCCTCGGGCATGGTGTTCATGGACGGCACCATCGCCAATGTCGCCCTGCCCGCCCTGCAGCACGAGTTCGGCGCCAGCGCCAGCCGCACGCAATGGGTGATCCAGTCCTATGCACTGTTGCTGGCCGCGCTGCTGCTGGCAGGCGGTGCGGCCGGCGACCGCTACGGGCGCCGCCTGATGCTGGCCGCGGGCAGCGCCCTGTTCGGGCTGGCCTCCCTCGCCTGCGGGCTGGTGGTTTCGATCGATCAATTGATTGCGGCGCGCGCCCTGCAAGGCCTGGGCGGCGCACTGCTGGTGCCGGGCAGCCTGGCCATCATCAGCGCCAACTGGCCCAGGCAGGAGCGCGGGCGCGCCATCGGCACCTGGTCGGCCTGGTCGGCGGTCACGGCCGCGCTCGGGCCGCTGGCCGGCGGTTTTCTGATCAGCCATTTCTCCTGGCGTTATGCCTTCCTCCTGAATGTGCCGCTGGCGGCCCTGGTGATCTGGATTTTGCTGCGCTACGTGCCGGAAAGCCGCAGCAGCGAAGCGCAGGCCGGCTTCGACTGGAGCGGCGCGGCCAGCGCCAGCCTGGCCCTGGGCAGCCTGGTCTACCTGCTGACCGCGGCCCAGGATCATGGCTGGCGCAGCCCGCCCGTGCTCCTGGCCCTGCTGCTGTGCCTGGCCTCGCTGGCGCACTTTGTCTGGCAGGAACGGCGCAGTCCCGCGCCCATGCTTCCGTTCTGGCTGTTTTCCTCACGCGACTTCAGCGGCGCCAATCTGCTGACCCTGCTGCTGTATGCCGGACTGAGCGGCACTTTCTATTTTCTGCCGCTCAACCTGATCCAGATCCAGGGCTTTGGCGCCACCGCCGCCGGCGCCGCCACCATTCCCTTCGTGGTCATCATGTTTTCGCTGTCCAGCACAGTCGGCGGCCTGGTCAACAAGTTGGGGGCGCGCCTGCCCTTGACGCTGGGACCGGCGGTGGCCGGCGCCGGCTTCTTCGCCTTCAGCCTGCCGGGCGTGGGCGGCAGTTACTGGAGCCACTGGCTGCCGGCGGTGGCCCTGCTCGGACTGGGCATGGCCATCAGCGTGGCGCCGCTCACCAGCACCGTGATGTCGGCCCACGGCGAAGACTGGGCCGGCACTGCGTCAGGTCTCAACAATGCGGTCTCGCGCGTGGCCGCGGTGCTGGCGATCGCCTTGTTCGGACTGGTCATGAGCCTCGGTTTCCGACAGGCGCTGGATGCCGAGCTGGCACACTCGAGTTTGCCGCTGGACCAGAAACAGGCGATATGGGAGCAGCGCGACCGCCTGGGCGCGCTGGCGGCGGAAGGCATGCATGGCGCCGCCAGCAAGCCGGAGCAGGCGCGTCAGGCGCAGTCCATGGC
>JAEVZY010000089.1 GCA_023392035.1 Pseudomonadota bacterium
ACATAACGCAGGCACATAACGCAGGCACATAACGCAGGCAAGGAAGCAGGCAACAGCACCGCCGGCGGCAAGCTTTGGCGGCCCAACAAAAACGAGGCTTCATGGCGCAGGCTTTCCCGCAGTCCACGGTGCTCCTCATCAAGCTGGCATTGCTCGGCATGCTGGTCCTGGTGCTCGCCCTGGGCGCGGCGCTGAAGTGGCGCATGGCGCCGCAGGGCGCCTTGCAGGAGCCGCTGGCGCAGCCGATCCAGTTCAGCCACAAGCACCATGTGGGCGACGATGGCATCGATTGCCGCTACTGCCATACCGCGGTCGAAAAATCCTCCTTCGCCGGCCTGCCCTCCACCCGCATCTGCCTCACCTGTCACTCGCAACTGTTTCATGATTCGCCGCAACTGGCGCCGCTGTTCGAAAGCGAGCGCGAGGGCAAGCCGATCCGCTGGAACCGGGTGCACGATCTGCCCGACTTCGTCTATTTCGATCACAGCATCCATATCAACAAGGGCGTGCCCTGCCTGGCCTGCCATGGCCGGGTGGACCAGATGCCGCTGACGCGCCGCGTGGCTTCATTGGACATGCAATGGTGCCTGCACTGCCATCGCAGTGCGCCCGACCATGTGCGGCCGCCGGCCCAGATTTTTTCCATGGAAAACATGGCGCCGCTGTCGGCCGATGAAGTGCGCCAGATCGTGCGCATGTACCAGTTGCAGGATGCGCGCCGGCTCACCGATTGTTCCACCTGCCACCGCTGACGCCATGCGCACCCCACCGCATTCCGCCTTCATCCCCATTCATGCCGAGCCGGACGGCCCGCAAAGCGAGGGGCGGCGCGCCTTCATGAAATGGATGGCGGCCTCGATGGCGCTGGCCGGCAGCGCCTGCAGCGGTCCGCCCAATGAAACCATCCTGCCCTACGTGCAGATGCCGGAAAACCTGGTGCCCGGCCAGCCGCAGTACTACGCCACCGCCTTCACTCGCGCCGGCCGCGCCGATGGCGTGCTGGTGCAAAGCCAGATGGGCCGGCCGATCAAGGTGGAAGGCAATCCGCGCCACCCGTCCAGCCTGGGCGCCACCGATGTGTTTGCCCAGGCCTCGATCCTGCAGTTGTGGGACCCGGACCGCTCGCAGAACGTGCGCCAGGGCAATGCGCTGTCCACCTGGCAGGCTTTCATCAGCGCGCTGGACCTGCAGCGCAGCCGCTTCGCCGCCAGCCATGGCGAAGGCTTGCGCATACTGAGTCCGGCACTGGCATCGCCCACGCTGGCCCGGCAGCGGCGCGCGCTGCTGGAAAAATATCCGCGCGCGCGCTGGCACATCTACGATCCCCTGCAAGACCTGGACGCCATGCAGGCCGCGCGCCTGGCGTGGAAGCGGCCGGCGCACAGCCTGCTGCGCCTGGACCGTGCGCAACTGGTGCTGTGCCTGGATGCGGATATCTTCGGCGACTGGCCCGGCAGCATCCGCCATGCGCGCGACTTTGCTTCGCGCCGACTGGACCAGAACGCCAATCCGGCCAAGCGCCTGGTCGCCATCGAGTCCACCCCCACCCTGACCGGCGCCATGGCCGAGCAGAGGCTGGCACTGGCGCCGCGCGAAATCGAACGCAGCCTGTGGCGGCTGGCCCGGCTGCTGGGCATGCCGGTGGCGGTGCTGGTCGGTCCCGCCGCCGATAGCGCGCAGCGCGCATGGGAAAGCGCCCTGGCCACGCAACTGCAGGCCATGCGCGGCCGCGCGCTGGTGGTGGCCGGCCCCGGACTCTCCGCCGCCAGCCGGGCCCTGGTGCACGCGATGAACACCCATCTGGCCAATGCCGGCAACACCGTGCAGCAGATCGCCCTGCTCGATGTGGATCTTGAACCGGATCGCGAGAACGACATCGCCAGCCTGGCCGCCGACATGAACGACATGCAGGTGCACACGCTCTTCATCCTCGGCGGCAATCCGGTCTATGACGCGCCGGCCGATCTTGAATTCGCCAGCATGCTGGACCAAGTGGAATTCTCGGTCCACCTCGGCCTGTATCGCGACGAGACCGCGCGCCGCAGCGCCTGGCATGTGCCGCAAGCGCATTGCTATGAGCACTGGAGCGATGCCCGTGCCTTCGATGGCACGGCCAGCATCGTGCAGCCCCTGATTGCGCCCCTGTATGGCGGACATTCCACGCACGAAGTGATTGCGCTGCTCACCGATGGCGATGCCGGCAACGCCCATGCACTGGTGCGCGCCACTTGGCGCGGCCAAGCTGGCCAAAAGAAGGCGCAAGGCACAGCCCAAGGCGGGGACCAGGACTTCGAAGCCTTCTGGCAAACCAGCCTGCGCCAGGGCCTGATTGCCGATTCGGCCAGCGCCGTGATGACGCTCGCGGCGCCGGACTTGCCCGAGCCGCCGCCGCTGCAACCGGCGCCGCCGCTGGTGGCGCGCTTTGTCGGCGATGCCTCCTGCGCCGACGGCGCCTTTGCCAACAATGCCTGGCTGCAGGAATTGCCGCGCCCGCTCACCAAACTGACCTGGGACAATGCGGCCCTGATGAGCGAAGCCAGCGCGCGCGCGCTGGGCGCGGTCAATGGCGATCTGGTGGAACTCAACATCGCCAACAGCGCCCAATCGCCGGTCACGGCGCCGGTGTGGATACAGCCGGGACATGCCGATGGCGTGATCAGCCTGCCGCTGGGCTATGGCCGCAGCAGCGCCGGCCGGGTCGGCAATGGCGTGGGCTTCAATGCCTATGCGCTGCGCACCGTCTCGGCCCTGCGTGCCGACGCGCCGCTGGCGCTGCAGGTGCGCAAGACCGGGCGCCGCCATCTGTTTGCCCAGACCCAGCGCCAGGCCGACATGGAGGGACGCGAACCGGTGCGTCTGCTGGCGGCACAGGACGTGCGGCGCAACGCGCATGAAGAAGAAGCCGAAAAGCGCGCGGCCACATCCCTGTATCCCGAGATCGCCTACCGAAAGTACAAGTGGGGCATGGCGATCGACCTCGACGCCTGCACCGGCTGCAGCGTATGCACCATCGCCTGCCAGGCCGAAAACAATATCCCGGTGGTGGGGAAGGAAGAAGTCATCCGCGGCCGCGCCATGCACTGGATCCGGGTCGACCGCTATTACACGCCGTATGCAGCGGCTGGCGCGCACCAGCCACGCACCGTGTTCCAGCCGGTGCCCTGCATGCATTGCGAGCACGCGCCTTGCGAAGAGGTCTGCCCGGTAGGCGCCACCGTGCATGACAGCGAAGGCTTGAATGTGCAGGTCTACAACCGCTGCGTGGGCACCCGCTTCTGTTCCAACAACTGTCCCTACAAGGTGCGGCGCTTCAATTTCCTGCAATACTCCAACACCAAGGAAGAAAGCCTGAAGGCGCTGCAGAATCCGGAAGTCACCGTGCGCCGGCGCGGCGTGATGGAAAAGTGTACTTACTGCCTGCAGCGCATCACGCGCGCCCGGCTGGAGGCAGAAAAGCGCGGGCAGCGCATTCGCGACGGTGAAGTCGTCACCGCCTGCCAGGCCGCCTGCCCCACCGGCGCGATTGTCTTCGGCGATCTGAACGACCCCGACAGCCAGGTCAATCGCGCCAAGGCTTCGCCGCGCAACTATGACTTGCTGGCCGAGCTCAACACCCGGCCGCGCACCAGTTACCTGGCCCGCATCGTCGCGCAAGCCTCAGACCGGAAGGGCTCGGGATGAACATCGATCCCTCCAGACAGGCCCCTCCCGTTTCGCGCGACATCGGTGTCCTGCGCGCCGGCTGGGGCTATGCCAGCGTCAGCGACAAGATCGCCGACATCGTGCTGACCCGCCCGCGCGGCCGTACCTGGCTGGCGGCTTTCCTGGCCAGCTTTGCCGGCGTGCTGATCTTCATGGGCGCCACCACCTGGTTGTTCATCAAGGGCGTCGGCATCTGGGGCGTGGATATTCCGGTGGCCTGGGGCTATGCCATCGGCAACTTCGTGTGGTGGATAGGCATAGGCC
>JAEVZY010000191.1 GCA_023392035.1 Pseudomonadota bacterium
GCAATGTGGTCCAGCCGCTGGGACGCCTCCAGGCCGGCCATTTGCTCCAGCTTCTCATGGCAGGCCAGCGCCTCGTCCAGGCGGCTTGCGCCATAGCAGGCACGCGCCAGGTTGGCCAGGATGTCCTGCCTTTGTCCATCCAGTGCATGCGCGCGGCGCAGCCAGGGCAAGGCCTTGGCCTGCTGCTTGTGCAGGCAATGCACCAGCGCCGCCATTTGCAGCAGGTCGGCATCGCACTGTTCCGACTCGGCCACCCTGGCCATCAAGGCACAGGCATCGTCGCCGCGCCCTTCCTTCAGGGCTGCCGTGGCTTGCGTTACCAGCAGCGCGAATTCGGGCGCCATCAGCTGATCTTGGAGACGATGCTCTTCAGGGTGTCGGAAATGTCTTTCATCACCGCGCTCATGGTTTGCGCAGTGATGGTGAACACCGACATCTTGTACCCGGACCCGCAAGCGCGCCAGAGCCTGCTGCAAAATGTGCTGGACGCCTTGGACGAAGCCGCGCGCCTGGAAGATGAACGCCTTTCCAACCAGGTTGACGTCGCGGATGTCATCCCCATCGCCGCTCCCGGCCAGCCCCTGATTCCCTCCGCACAGAAAGGCGTTGAAACGTGGACTGGATTCAACAAGCGGTAAGCGATTTCCTGGCCGCGATTGGGCTGCCCGGCGCGGTGCTGAATGCGCAGGGATTTTTACGCTTGCGCACCGGTAGCGGCGGGGCCATCGAAATCCAGCATGTGCGCGAACTGCAGGCTCCATCGCTCATGCTTGCATGGTCGGAGCCCGACCCCTGGGATTTGTCGCGCCATCTGAAAGCCGCGCTGCGTCTGGCCGATTTCCATGAAACCGCAAGCCTGCCACTGCTGGTGGCCGCGCATGCCGATCAACTGGTGCTGGCCACGCGCATGCAGGAACGCAGTGTTTCGCAGTCATCGCTGGAGGACAGCATGGATTATCTGCGGCGAATGCACGAACAAATCCGCAATAGCTGAACCCGTCTCCCCAAGTCGCAAACAATTGCGATTCTTCCGATTGCGTTTGCGCCACCGCAAAGGTGCGTTTGGGCCGCTTCACATAATCGGCGTCCCAAGACGAAAAAAGGAGACGCAATGCTCACCATCGCCCAAGTCTTGCGCAAGCAAGCGCGCCAGCAGCATTTACCCCCGACGCACAAGCTGCCTTCCGTCATACAGCTGCGCCAGCATGAGCGGAAGTTCGCTGTCGATTTGTACAACATGACGCCGCCGCCGGCCAATGAACTGAAGGCCGAATCCGGTCCCGACCTGCAGTTACGGCCACGCCCGTTGAATCAAGGGTGGGTATCCACCAACTCCTTGCCGGAACATATGCCGACCTGCCGCGCCGGAGACCGCGAAGCCGCCATCAAGGTCCGCATGCAGTCTTATGCGGTGATCGCGCTGGAAGCGGGGTCCCCTTCCAATTTGAAGGTGCTGGATCCCGCAAAAGAGCCGACCGAGCCCTGTTGCATACTGCCTGGCATGCTTGAGTCAAGCCTGGTATCGGGTGGCGGCATTGCGCTGCCGGTGGCCTGGCAAAATTCGGTGTCCATGCGTGAGATTCCGGCGGTGCTGCTGGAGACTTTCTGGAGCAATCTGGCGCAAACAATGAGCGAAGAAGGACGCGCCCTGTTTGAGCACTTCAATCACGGAATGCGCCCGCCCTCCGGCGGACTGGATTGCTATATGCGACTGCACGATTACGTGAAGTGGGTACGGGTGCTGGCCGACTAGCGCGCGGCGGAACCAGTCGCGGCGGCGCGGTCGACTTCGTCGAACACTTCCTGCGCCATCTGGAAAGCCGAATTCGCCGCCGGCACGCCGCAGTAGATGGCCGCCTGCAACAGCGTTTCCTTGATCTCGTCGCGGGTGACGCCATTGTTGGCGGCGGCGCGCAAATGCAGGCGCAGTTCGGCCTCGCGGTTCAATGCCACCATCATCGAAATCACCATCAGGCTGCGCGTGTGGCGCGGCAAACCGGGCCGGGTCCAGATTTCGCCCCAGGCATAGCGCGTGATCAGGTCCTGGAATTCGGTGGTCAGCTCCGTGCGGCGGGCCTGGGCGCGATCCACATGCGCGGCGCCCAAGACTTCCCTGCGCACTTGCAGGCCCTGATCGTGGCGTTGGACTTCGTCCATCTGCTTCTCCTTTGAATGCGCGATGGTTTGCGCGCACAGCTCAGCTCATTTCTGTTCTGTTCAATTTTCGCGCCAGTCGGCCAGCGCCCGGTTCACGAAATCCGCCGAGTGTCCCAGATAGTTGGCCGGGTCCAGCAAGCGCGCCAATTGGGCATCGTCCAGCATGGCTTGTACTTGCGGCATGGCGCCAAGCACGGCGTGCAGTTCGCGTCCGCTTTGCACCGCTTCGCGGCAAGCCGCTTCCAGCAGATGATGCGCCGCCTGTTTGCCCATGCTGCGGCCAAGCGCCAGCGCCACCGGCTCGGCCATCACCAGGCCATGCGTCAGCGCGAGATTGGCCGCCATGCGCGCCTGATCCACTTGCAGACCGGCGACTGCGCCGCGCATGTGCTGCAGGCTGGCGCCGGCCAGGCTCATGATTTCCGGCAGGCTGTCCCATTCCGCCTGCCAGCCGCCGAGCGCGCGTTCGTGTTCGCCGCTCATGCCATTGAGCACACCGGCCACCAGGCCCGGCATGCGGGTGGCCACCGCCAGCGTTGCGGCGCACGCCACCGGATTTTTCTTGTGCGGCATGGTGGATGAACCGCCGCGGCCCGGCGCGGACGGCTCCGAGGCTTCGCCCACTTCGGTTTGCGACAGCAAGGAGATGTCGCGCGCGATTTTCCCCAGCATGCCGGCCAGCAGGCCACACCAGGTGGCGACCTCGGCCATGCGGTCGCGTGCGCCATGCCAGGGCAGAGCCGGCAGCTTCAGTTGCAGGGCTTGCGCCATCGCTTGCGACAAGGCCAGGCCCTGCCCCTGCATGCTGGCCAGGGTGCCGACCGCGCCCCCCAGCTGCAGCGCAAGCAGGCGCGACTCCAGCTCATCCAGACGCTGGCGTTGCCGCGTCAATCCGTCCAGCCAGCCTGCGGCCTTGAGGCCAAAGGTGATGGGCAGGGCATGCTGCATCCAGGTGCGTCCGATTTGCGGGGTGTCGCGATGGCGCTCGGCCAGCACGGCCAGCGCATCGCCGCAGTCATTCAGATCGGCGCGCAAGACCGCCAGGGCGTCGCGACTCTGCAGCACCAGGGCGGTATCGATGATGTCCTGGCTGGTAGCGCCCCAATGCACCTGGCCGGCTGCCTTGGCGTCCACTGCTGCCACCAGCGCAGTCAACTGCCGCACCAGCGGAATGGCCAGATTGCCGGCGCTGGCCGCCTCGCGCGCCAGCGCCGCCAGATCGATGCGATCGGCGTCGCAGCAGGCCGCAATGGCTTGCGCAGCGGCGGCCGGGATCATGCCCAGTTGCGCCTGGGCCCGCGCCAGCGCCGCCTCCACGTCCAGCATGCGCTGCACACATCCACGTTCGCTGAAGATGGCCTGCATGCGTTCGGTGGAAAACAAGCCGGCCGTCAATGCCGTGGATGTCATGGGCGACGGTCCGGCTAGATATCGAAGAACACGGTTTCCTGATGACCAGGGCCGGCCTGCAGCACGACATCCCAATGGTAGGCATGCTCGCGTCCCGGCAACGCGCGCGCCACCAGGGTCGAGCGCCGGTCGGGCGGCACTTGCTTGAGCACGAAATCATGATCGTGCCCCTCGCCATCCGGAAAATAGATCCGCGTGAGCAGTTGCTTGGTCAGGCCACGGCCGAACACGGTGACGGCAAGATGCGGCGCCTGCAACGTGCCGGCCGGTCCCGGCAAGGCGCCCGGACGCACGGTGGTGAAGCGGAACTTGCCTTCCTTGTCGGTCGGGATGCGGCCCCAGCCGCGAAAGCCTTTTTCCAGCGGCAGATCGCGTTTGTCTTCAGGGTGCGCCAGCTTGCCCTGGGCATTGGCCTGCCAGATTTCCAGCAGGCCGTCGCCGACCGGCTGGCCGTCGCCATCCAGCAGGCGGCCTTCGACGCTGATGCGCTGGCCACTCACGCCCGGGCCCGCCAGTTCGTTACTGTCGAGCCAGGCGGTGCCGATGTGCAGGTAGGGACCTATGGTTTGCGATGCGGTCAGAAGCAGGCTCATGTCATTTCTCCATCGGCGTCGCATCGCGACCGCGCAGCACGATATCCCAACGGTAGCCCAGCGAATATTCGGGCACCGTGCTTTCCCAGTCGAAGCTGCAGACCAGGCGCTTGCGGCCTTTCTCGTCGGGCACCATGTTGTACATGGGATCGAACTCCAGCAGCGGATCGCCGGGGAAGTACATCTGGGTGATCAGGCGCTGGGCGAAGGCTTCGCCGAACAGCGAGAAATGAATATGCGCAGGACGCCAGCCGTTGTAATGATTGCGCCAGGGATAGGCGCCGGGCTTGATGGTGGTGAAGCTGTAGAAGCCCTGGTCGTCGGTCAGGGTCCGCCCGCCGCCGGTGAAATTGGGGTCGAGCGGCGCGTCATGCGTATCGGCCGGATGCGGATAGCGGCCGGCGGCATTGGCCTGCCAGATCTCCACCAGCGAATTGCGCACCGGCCTGCCATTTTCGTCGAGCACACGACCGGAGATGGTCATGCGCTCGCCGAGCGGCTCGCCGGCATGCTGGCGGGTCAGGTCGTTGTCGCCTGGCTTGACGGTTTCATGCCCGAAAACCGGCCCGGTCACCTCGCCCAGTGACTGCGGCAGGATGATCAAGGGCTTGGACGGCGAACGCTTGATGGTGGACTTGTAGTCCGGATAGAGCGAATCCGGCTGGGTCTTGAAATACCCGCGCCGGTACTGGGCTGGATCAGTCATGGTCTCCTCCGTTTTCTGGAATTGTACCCACTGATCGCAGCCTCGGTTCAAACCCGTTCGATCACCATTGCAATGCCTTGGCCGACGCCGATGCACATGGTGCACAGCGCATAGCGTCCGCCGCTGCGCTGCAACTGGTACATGGCGGTGGTGACCAGGCGCGCGCCGCTCATGCCCAGCGGATGACCGAGGGCAATCGCGCCGCCGTTGGGATTGACGCGGGGATCGTCATCGGCCACGCCCAGCATGCGCATGACCGCCAGGCCCTGGGCGGCAAAGGCTTCGTTCAGCTCGATCACGTCCATCTGGTCGATGCTCATGCCCAGGCGCTGCAGCAGCAGCTGGGAAGCGGGCGCAGGGCCGATGCCCATCACACGCGGCGCGACGCCGGCCGTGGCCATGCCGAGAATGCGTGCGCGCGGCGTCAGGCCGTGCGTGCGCGCCGCCTCTTCGCTGGCGATCAGGAGCGCGCAGGCGCCATCGTTCACACCCGAGGCATTGCCGGCGGTAACGCTGCCGTCGGGGCGCACCACGCCTTTCAGGCGCGCCAGGGATTCCAGGGTGGTTTCGCGCGGATGCTCGTCATGCTGCACCACGATCGCCTCACCCTTTTTCTGGGGAATGGTGACCGCCACGATTTCCTGCGCCAGGATGCCGTTCTTCTGCGCGGCGGCTGCCTTGGCCTGGCTGGCCAGGGCGAATTTGTCCTGGTCGGCGCGGCTGATCTCGTAATCGACGGCCACGTTCTCGGCGGTTTCCGGCATGGCATCCACGCCATACTGGGCGCGCATCTGCGGATTGATGAAGCGCCAGCCGATGGTGGTGTCGAAGATGCCCGCATTGCGCGAGAACGCGGTCTCGGCCTTGCCCATCACGAACGGCGCGCGGGTCATCGATTCCACGCCGCCGGCAATCATCAGGCCGGCTTCACCGGCGCGAATGGCGCGCGCGGCGGTACCCACCGCATCCATGCCCGAGCCACACAGGCGATTGATGGTGGCGCCCGGCACTTCCTGCGGCAGGCCGGCCAGCAGGGCCGCCATGCGCGCCACGTTGCGGTTGTCTTCGCCGGCCTGGTTGGCGCAGCCGTAGATGACGTCGGCCACCGCCTTGAAATCCAGCTCCGGATGACGCGCCAGCAGCGCCTTGAGCGGTACTGCCGCCAGGTCGTCGGCACGTACGTCCTTCAAGGCGCCGCCGTAGCGTCCGATGGGCGTGCGGATTGCGTCGCAGATGAATGCTTCAGCCATGTCAGTTCCCTGTAGAAGTCGGTAATAGAGCCAATAAAGGCGGGCCGTTTGCCGGCCCTGTTTTCAACGCCGGTCGAGCAAGGGCACGCCGGACAATTCCTGCAAGTCGCCCAGCGTCAGGCCGGGAACGATTTCGCGCACTGCGAAGCCTTCGGGCGTGATGTCGATCACGGCCAGGTCGGTGTAGATGCGGCTGACGCAGCCAACCCCAGTGAGCGGGTAGCTGCATTCCTTCACCAGCTTGCTTTCGCCGGACTTGGTGGTGTGCTCCATCATCACGAACACCTGCTTGGCGCCGATCGCCAGATCCATGGCGCCGCCGACAGCGGGAATCGCGTCCGGCGCGCCGGTATGCCAGTTGGCCAGATCGCCCTTGACCGACACCTGGAAAGCGCCCAGCACGCAAATATCAAGATGGCCGCCGCGCATCATGGCAAACGAATCGCCATGGTGGAAATAGGCGCCGCCCTTGAGCAAGGTTACCGGCTGCTTGCCGGCGTTGATCAGGTCCTCGTCTTCTTCGCCCTTGGCCGGCGCCGGGCCCATGCCCAGGATGCCGTTTTCGCTTTGCAGGAAGATTTCGCGCTCGGCCGGCAAGTGGTTGGCCACCTGGGTCGGCAGGCCGATGCCGAGATTGACGTAAGCGCCTTCGGGAATGTCCTGCGCCACGCGGGCCGCCATCTGGTCGCGGTTCAATCGATTCATTTGCTTTGCTCCTGTACCACGCGCTTGACGAAAATCCCCGGGGTCACGATCACTTCCGGATCCAGTTCCCCCAGCTCGACCGCCTGGCTGACCTGGGCGATGGTGCAGCGCGCCGCGCTGGCCATGATGGGGCCGAAGTTGCGCGCCGCCTTGCGGTACACCAGATTGCCCCAGCGGTCGCCTTGCTGCGCCTTGATGAAGGCGTAGTCGGCATGAATCGGGCTTTCCAGCACATAGCCGCGACCGTCGATGATGCGGCTTTCCTTGCCTTCGGCCAGCAGGGTGCCGTAGCCGGTGGGGGTGAAGAAGCCGCCGATGCCGGCGCCGGCGGCGCGAATGCGCTCGGCCAGATTGCCCTGGGGCGTCAGTTCCAGCTCGATCTCACCGGCCCGATACAGGTTGTCGAACACCCAGGAATCGGTCTGGCGCGGGAAGGAGCAGATGATCTTTTTCACGCGCTTGGCCTTGAGCAGCGCCGCCAGCCCGGTCTCGCCATTGCCGGCGTTGTTGCTGACGATGGTCAGCTCGCGCGCGCCCTGGTCGATCAGGGCATCAATCAGGGCCGAGGGCATGCCGGCGTTGCCGAAGCCGCCGATCATGATGGTGGCGCCATCGGGGACGTCCGCTACCGCCTCGCGCATGGAATCGTAAAATTTGTTAATCACGTCAAAAGGATTTCCAAGAAAAGTTGACAAACCCAGCGAGGGCCGGATGATGAGCGCGAAACGACAAGCTTTCCATACGGACCGGGATATTTTTGAAGATTGTATAGTTCCGACGAAAATTTGCCCGGTGTGAGCATAGTGTCAAGAAATCTGTTCGATTAACGCACTTTTGTCTGATAATGGAACGGGTTTCAGTTTTTCATAACACTGTGAGCATGGTCAAGCTTGTTGGCACCTACGCGTGCAATAGCGTGCGATGGCCGAACAGTCTCTTTGGATTCATGCACTGCTTGCCTCGCATTTAACATTCAACGGCCCCGCCGGGAGCGCAAAAATGCCTCAAGTGCAACATACGCCCGATACCGTGTACTCCAGCATGAACGACAACGACACCGATGACTTTGAAGACGGCTTGGAAGAAGCCCTACCCGCCAAACCGGCAAGCACCGGCGAAGCCGGGGACGCCCAGGAAAAGCGTCCCCTCACTATCGCCGAGGAAATCGAAGCCCTGACTGATCCCAGCTTCATGACTTCGCTGGCACGCGGCCTGGCCGTCGTGCGCGCCTTCAGCGATCAACGTCGCAGCCTGACCATTGCCCAGATCAGCCACCGCACCGGCATCCCGCGCGCCGCCGTTCGGCGTTGCCTGTACACGCTGAAGCAACTCGGCTACGCCGATTCGGAAGCCAACAATTTTTTCCTCAAGCCGAAGATCCTGACCCTGGGCTATTCCTATCTTTCTTCCACTCCGCTGGCCATCTCGGCCCAACCCTATCTGAACAGCGTCAGCCGCCAGCTCAATGAGTCCTGTTCGCTGGCGGTGCTGGAAGAAAACGAGGTGCTCTACGTGGCGCGCTCGGCCACCTCGCGCATCATGTCGGTGGCGCTCAATACCGGCAGCCGCCTGCCCGCGTATTGCACCTCGCTCGGCCGCGTCATACTCGCCAATCTGAGCGAGCTGGAACTTGAGAAATACCTGCAGTCGGTCACTTTGCGTGCCTACACGGATAAAACCGTGGTGTCCCCGGTGCGCTTGCGTGAAATCCTGGAGCAGGTGCGTGAGCAGGAATATGCCCTGGTCGAAGAAGAGCTCGAAGTGGGCTTGCAATCGATCGCCGTACCGGTGCGTGGCGCTTCCGGCACGGTGCATGCGGCGCTGAATGTCGGCGCTCAGGCGACCCGGGTTTCGGTCGAGCAAATGCTGAGGGATTTCCTGCCGGTTCTGCAGAAAGTCGCGCAGGAATTGTCAGTGCTGCTGCCCTGATTCAAGCCACAAGCTCCATGGCGCACTCAAGGCCAGGGAGCGGGGTTCAGCGGCAAGTATTGCGGTCCGCCCTGGGAAGGTTCGGGAAGGTCGACCGCCGTACGCGCCCTTTCCAGGCGCTCACCAGCAATCAGATGCATCGCTCTTCGTGCATCTTCGAAATCAGAGTCGAGCAAGGGTGAGGATGGCACGGGCCAATTGTCCCGGCTCCATTTGATGAATTCTTCCAGCCTGCGCGCCAATTCGGCGGCGTAAGCCTTGTCTGCATCGGTCATGCGCCTCTCCGGGTAAAACTTGTGGTGCGCTTCACTATTTCGCTTCAGTATTTCATGCGGAAGCGCACATCCTTGTATTGGAATACGACTCCATCCGGGCGCATCTGTTCAAGCCGCAAGCCCGGCGCAAGTTGATCTCCCTCACGCAAAAGCTTGCCGTTGATAAGCATGCTGCGCTCCGCCACATTGGCCGAGTAGATGTAGCCGCCCAGCTTGATCTCGGGCAGCTCCTGGCGCAGCGCGCCGGGCAATTCATCCATCGTTGGCAATGCAGCTGCCGCTGGCTTGACCGCGGACGCGGCCTCTGCTGCCCGGGCGACAGGCGCCGCGGACGATTGGACTGACGCAGACGCTGCCGGCGGTCGAACTGCAGGCGCCGCGGGCGAGGCCGAAGCAGCGTGTTTGGGCGCTTTAGAGGCCGGCGCAGCTTGGTGCGGCGTGGCCAGCTGTGGCCTCGGCGCAAGACTGGTCCGCGCGGACCCTTGTTGCGTCAAGTTCCCGGTTTCGCTGTTTGTCGGCGGCGCGGCTTCGCTGGCCGGCAAAGATGCGCTCGCAGGCGGCACAACCGCAGCGGCGCCATGCTCTTGCTGCTGGACCAGCGGCGCGGAAGTCGCCGGTGCACGCGGCGTCCACAGCAGCGCCCACAACAGTGCGAGGAGCAAGGCGCCGCAGGCCAGCAGTGCGCAAGCGATCAGCCACCTGTTTGCAGGCTGCCGCCCGTGCGGCGTCGGAGCCGAATCCGAACGATCCAGCAAGGCGCGCTCGATCGCCGGGACTTCGCCCATGCGACGCTCGTGCTCGGCCCGACTCAAGGCATCAAGTATGGTGGACATGTCAGCGACTGGCCAGATTGAGTGAAGCCTGCAGGCGCGGTTCGCTCAGTCCTGCGACGGCATTGAGTTTCATCCAGGTGCGCGGCCCCACCACCCCGTCGGCGCCCAAGCCCTGCACTTGCTGGAACTGGCGCACACGATTGATGAGCGCCGCGTCCATCACGCTGTCCTGCGGCTTGGCGTCTGCCGCCGAATCGGCCCAGGCCGCAAGCTGGCGCGCCAGCCAGTCCACGTCAGGCCCGCGCATGCCTTTCAACAACTGCACCCTGAAGCCGGGGTCCATGCGCCACAGGGTCAGGACTTCCAAGTCGCTTGCGGCCTCAAGCTGCGGCAGGCGAATCGCGGCCGGACCGTTCGCGGTTTCAAGCCTTGCCTGCAGGGCATCCATGTCACGCACCAGAACCCATTTTTCGCCGGCCGCCTTCAGCTTCAGCAGGAAGGGACGATCCAGCTCGCGCGCCTGCCCAAGACCCATTTGCAGGCGGTAGCAAAACAAGCCCACGCCGGCCAGTTCCGGGCAGTCGCCTTTGCCGGCCTGTTCCTGCATGCCCCAAAGCTTGCTCAGTTGCGGCAAGCCGTCCTCTTCGCTCCATGCGGCTCGCGCCAGGGATTGCGCGTCCGCGATGGACGCCACCTTGGCCGCCGCGGGCGCCAGGCTCTGCTCCAGCCGTGGTGAGATCGCCGGAGCGGCCACCGCACTTTGCACGGGCAGAGTCGACTCTCCGCGCCAAGCGGGCGCTTTGCCGAACCAGGCCCAGCCGGCGCCCAGCACCAGCAACAAGGAGAGTGCGGCCACCGCGCTGGCAAGCGGTCGCCGGCGAGGCGCGCTTGCCTTCGAAAAAATTTCCGTCGCCGCTTGCTTCACGAGGGCTTCATCGACCCGGCTCTCTTTGCGCGCATAGGCCGCCAGCAATGCCCGGTCGCAGACCAGGTTGATCTTGCGCGGCACGCCGCCGGAAACCCGGTGCACCGCGCGCATGGCCGCTTCCGAAAACAAGGGTGACGAACGGGCGCCGGCCACCGCCAGCCGGTGCACGATGTAGGCGCGGCAATCCGGCGCCGACAAGGGACCGAGGTGATAGCGGGCGATGATGCGTTGCGCCAGTTGCTCCAGCGCCGGCTGCTGCACCTGCTGGCGCAATTCGGGTTGGCCGATCAGGACGATCTGCAGCAGCTTGCGCTCGTTGGTTTCCAGGTTGGTCAGCAGGCGCAGTTGCTCCAGCACGTCGGCCGAAAGATTTTGCGCTTCATCGATGATCAACAGATTGTGTTCGCCGCGCGCATGGCTTTCCAGCAAATGGCGATTCAGGGCTTCCACCAGTTCACGCGTGCGGCCCGGCGCGAGGTCGGCGGGTAGTTCGATGGCGAATTCCGCGCAGATGGTCTGCAGCAATTCGGCGGCCGACAGGCGCGGATTGAAGATATACGCCACCCGGCATTGGGCGCCGACCTGCTGCAGAAAGCAGCGGCAGACGGTGGTCTTGCCCGCACCCACTTCGCCCGTCAGCAGCACAAAGCCGCCGCCGGCATCCACGCCATACAGGAGATGCGCAAGCGCCTCCCGATGCTGCGCGCTCATATACAGGTAGCGCGGATCGGGGGCGATGGAGAACGGCGTGCCGTCCAGCTGGAAATGGTGGTTGTACATGAGGTGACAATGCTTTGCGGCAAGGCTAGCATCGCGTCGCAGGCTTTCCTTGCTTTTGCACAAACCTGATGCCGTCGAACCATTTGCGGCGCCCGAACTCCTTCACAGGCCATGTCCATTGCTTCCCGATTTTTCCGTATCTTCGGCACCTGGCGTGCCGGCTCCGCCTTGCTCGCAGTGGGCCTGCTTGCGGCTTGCAGCAGCGCCCCGCCGGCGCCGCCCTTGGCGGGCGAATACGCGCTGCTGCTGGCCGCCGGCGATATTGCCGACTGCCGCTATGTGCGCCCCGAAGACAGCGGCGCCGAATCGACCGCACTGGTCATCGAAGCCGCGCTGCGCGGCCATCGGGAAGCGCGGGTCCTGAGCCTGGGCGACAACACCTATCCGGTCGGCTTGCCGGCTGAATTCAAGAATTGCTTCGACCCCACCTGGGGCCGATTCAAGCAACGCATCCTGCCGGCCGCCGGCAACCATGAGTACTACACGGCCGGCGCGCCCGGCTATTGGGGCTATTTCGGCGCGCAGGCCGGGCCGCGCGGCAAGGGCTATTACGCCACCGAGCTCGGCAGCTGGCGCATCATCGTCCTCAACAGCGCGCTGCGCGACGCCGCCTTCGCCGAGCAACTGGATTGGCTCAAGCGCGAACTGCAAGACCAGCGCAAGCCGTGCACCCTGGCCGCCTTCCATCACCCTGCCTTCACCTCCGGCGGCCATGGCAACAATGCCTTCATGCTGCCAGTCTGGCAGACCCTGTACGACCAGGGCGTGGACCTGGTTCTGGCGGGACACGACCACCACTACGAACGCTTCGCCCCCATGGACCGCAACGGCCAGCCGCAGGCGCATGGCATGACCAGCTTCATCGTCGGCACCGGCGGCGCCCAGTTCTCGCCGCTGTGGTGGCCGCTGGCCGCCACCCGCGCGCGCGACAACAGCGTGCATGGCGTGCTGCGCCTGGAATTGCACGATGGCGCCTATGCCTGGCGTTTCCTGCCGGCCCAAGCCACCGTGTTTGCCGATGCCGGCCAGGGACGCTGCCGATGAGCCACCGCCCCAAACC
>JAEVZY010000315.1 GCA_023392035.1 Pseudomonadota bacterium
CGCTGCCGTCGGCCATCATGCGCACGATGCCGGTGGCCTTTTGCTCGCGGCCCCAGGCGCCCATGACGAAGGCGTCGTTCACCGAGATGCACCAGATTTCGTCCACGCCCTTGGCCTTGAACTCGGCGGCCTTGGCCACGAAGCCCGGCACATGCTTGGCCGAGCAGGTCGGCGTGAAGGCGCCGGGCAGGCCGAAGATGGCGATCTTCTTGCCCTTGACCAAATCGGCCACCTTGAACTTGTTCGGGCCCAGGGTGCAGCCTTCGGTTTCCACTTCGATGAATTCAGACAGCGTGGCGTCTGGCAATTGGTCTCCAACCTGGATGGTCATGGTCGTTTCCTTTCAGAGTTTTATCGGGGGAACGCAATGGTATGCGAACCGGCAGTATGCCCAAAGGCCGGCTTTCTTGCAGCGGTCGCAAGCAAATTCCGGAAGCACAAAAACCGCCCTCGGCCATCAGGCCGGGGCGGCTCCTTCGCCGGGGAGCGAAAAGCTACTTCAGTCGGCTTGCTTGCGCAGGAAAGCCGGGATGTCGTAAGTCTCCATGCCGTTCTTTTCCAGCGCGCGCACCGTCTCGGAGGCCGATTCGCGACGCCACACGGCCGGCGCTTTCATGCCCTCGAAAGACGGCACCGGTTGCGCGCTCGGCTGTTGCATCTGCATCGCAGCCACCGGCTGATCATGCGTACCGGTGCGCAGCACGGGGGTCTGCACCAGTTGCACGTTCTTGCGGCCGCGGCCGAGGCCGGTTGCCACCACCGTCACGCGCAAGTCTTCGCCCATGTTGTCGTCATAGGCAATGCCCTGGGCAATCGAGGCATCCGGCGCGGCGAAGGCGCGCACAGTCGCCATCACTTCCTTGATCTCCTTGCCCTTCAGGCTGCGGCTGGCAGTGACATTCACCAGCACGCCGCGCGCGCCGGAGAGGTCGATGCCGTCCAAGAGCGGCGAAGCCACGGCCTGCTCGGCCGCGATGCGGGCGCGGTCCACGCCAGCCGCAACAGCCGTGCCCATCATGGCCTTGCCCTGCTCGCCCATAATGGTCTTGACGTCGTTGAAGTCGACGTTGATATGGCCCGGCACATTGATGATCTCGGCAATGCCGGCCACGGCATTGTTGAGCACATCGTCGGCGTGCTGCAGCCACTCGATCATGCTGTCGTCTTCGTAGATCTCTTCCAGCTTCTCGTTCAGGATCACGATCAGCGAGTCGACGTTCTTGGACAGCTCTTCCAGGCCTTCTTCGGCGATGTCCATGCACTTCTGGCCTTCGTACGAGAAAGGCTTGGACACCACGGCGACCGTCAGCGCGCCCTGGGCCTTGGCCACTTCCGCCACCACCGGCGCGGCGCCGGTGCCGGTGCCACCGCCCATGCCGGCGGCGATGAACACCATGTGCGCGCCACGCAGCGCGTCTTCAATGCGCGCGCGCGTCTCTTCGGCCAGCTGGCGGCCGACCTGCGGCTTCATGCCGGCACCCAGACCGCTTTCGCCGATCTGGATGATGTTGTGCGCCGTCGACTGCTTGAGCGCCTGGGCGTCGGTGTTGGCGCAGATGAATTCCACGCCTTGCACGCCCTTGTTGATCATGTGCTGCACGGCATTGCCGCCCGCGCCGCCCACGCCTACTACCTTGATCACGGTGCCGCCGGCACTGTCGATCATGTCAATTTCCATCTTGCTCCCCTTGTGAAAAATGCAGTTTTCATTGAACAGGCCTCACCCGGATGGTCACGACTGTCCACTGCCAACTGCGGTTGCTACTGCCAGAACTACCCTTAGAAATTGCCCAGAAACCATTCCTTCATGCGCTGCCACACGGCCTTGGCGGAGCCCTGCTGGCGATGCACGATGTGCCCGCGCAGATACTGCTTCTTCGCTTCCTGCAGCAAGCCCAGCACGGTGGCGTAGCGCGGGCTGCGCACCACGTCGGCCAACTGGCCGCTGTAGTCGGGCATGCCCAGGCGCGTGGGTTTCAGGAACATGTCTTCGGCCAGCTCCACCATGCCCGGCATCATGGCCGAGCCGCCGGTGAGCACGATGCCGGAGGACAGCACCTCTTCGTAACCCGATTCGCGCACCACCTGGTGCACCAGCGCAAACAGCTCTTCTACCCGCGGCTCGATCACGGCCGCCAGCGCCTGGCGCGACAAGGTGCGCGGACCGCGATCGCCCAGACCGGGCACTTCAATTGCCTCGGCCGGATCGGCCATCACCTGCTTGCACACGCCAAAGCGCAGCTTGATTTCCTCGGCTTCCGCGGTCGGCGTGCGCAGCGCCATCGCGATGTCGTTGGTGATCTGGTCGCCGGCGATGGGAATCACGGCGGTATGCCGGATCGCGCCCTCGGTGAAGATGGCGACGTCGGTGGTGCCGCCGCCGATATCCACCAGCACCACGCCCAGTTCCTTTTCATCCGGCGTCAGCACCGCTTCGGCCGAAGCCATCGGCTGCAGGATCAGGTCCGACACTTCCAGCCCGCAGCGGCGCACGCACTTGACGATGTTCTGCACCGCCGACACCGCGCCGGTGACGATGTGCACCTTCACTTCCAGACGGATGCCGCTCATGCCTATCGGCTCGCGCACGTCTTCCTGGCTGTCGACGATGAATTCCTGCGGCACCGTGTGCAGCAATTGCTGGTCGGTCGGAATGTTGACTGCCTTGGCGGTCTCGATCACGCGCGCCACGTCGGTGGCCGTGACTTCCTTGTCCTTGATCGCCACCATGCCGCTGGAGTTGAAGCTGCGGATATGGTTGCCGGCAATGCCGGTATAGACGTTCCTGATCTTGCAGTCGGCCATCAGCTCGGCTTCTTCCAGCGCGCGCTGGATCGATTCCACCGTAGCCTCGATATTGACCACCACGCCCTTTTTCAGGCCCTTGGAATCGTGCTGGCCCAGTCCGATCACTTCATGCCGTCCATCCGGCATGATTTCGGCCACCACCGCCACGATCTTGGAGGTGCCGATGTCGAGTCCGACGATCAGGTTTTTCGCGTCTTTAGTCATGTTGTCCGCTTCTTTTCACTTCTTTCTTCGTGCAGCCGGTTTGCGGCTGCAGCCTCGCCTTCATTCCCTGAGTCCCTGATCCGCTGCTACTGCTTCTTCGCCACGCGCGCCGGCGGCTTGCGTGGGTCTTTCAAATCCAGTCCCTGCGCCTTCAGCGACAATCCATTCGGATAGCGCATGTCGATGCTCTCGATCCGGTTCTGCAGGCGCGCCACCAGTTGCGGCCAGATCGCCACCAGGCGCTGCACCCGGGTGCGCTGCAATTCGCGTCCCTGCTCGCGCCCCAGCTGCAGCGTGGTGCCGTTGTCCAGCTTGGCGGTCCAGGCGTAGCGCCCGGAGAGGAATAATCCTTCCGGTTTCAACTTCACCGGCTGCAGCCATTCGCCCAGTTCGCGATAGCGCGTCACCACATCTTTCTCGCTGCCCGGGGGACCTGCAAAGGACGGCAGCTCGCCATCCTCTTCCGCTTCCGCCAGGTTGGCAGTGAAGACTTCGCCATTCACCGACAACAGCTTGCCGTCCTCGCCCCAGGTGCCCAAGGGCTGGTGCTCTTCCAGCGTCACCACCAGGCCATTGGGCCAGGCGCGGCGCACGCTGGCACGCCGCACCCAGGGCACCGCCTCGAAGGCGGCGCGCACCGCATCCAGGTTGGCTGTGAAGAAATTGCCGCGGATGCGCGGCAAGGCCGTGTTGCGGATGGTGGAGGCGCTGACATGACGCAAGGGCTGTTGGTCGCCTTCCACCTGGATCGACCTCAAGGTGAACAGCGGACGTTGCGCCACCCACCACAGGCCGCTGGCGAGCACAGCCGCGAGCGCGATCCCGAACAAGGTGTTGGCCAGGCCGTTCAACAATTTGACGTCGTGCCACATGTGGCTTACTGCCCTCCCGTGCCGGAATCCGCCGGCGGCGCATGCGGTTTCAGTTCCAGCCTGGCCATGGCCAGGATCTGGGCGCACAAGTCCTGGTAGCTGATGCCGGCGGCCTTGGCCGACATCGGCACCAGCGAATGGCTGGTCATGCCGGGAGAGGTGTTGATCTCCAGCAGGAAGGGCGCGTTGTCGCCCTCGCGGATCATGAAGTCGACCCGGCCCCAGCCGCTGCAACCCAGCGCGTTGAAAGCGCGCACCGCCAGTTCCTGCACTTGCGCGGTCAACTCCGGCGCAAAGGGCGCCGGGCAGAAATACTTGGTGTCTTCGCTGAAGTACTTGTTGTGGTAATCGTAGTTGCCGCCCGGCGCGCGGATTTCCACCACCGGCAGGGCGCGCGCGTTGGGGCCGCGTCCCAGCACCGGCACCGTGATCTCGCGGCCGCGGATGAAAGCTTCGGCCAGCAGCAATTCGTCATAGCGGGCGCAGTCGTCGAAGGCGGCGCGCAATTGCGACAACTGCTCCACCTTGGCGATGCCGATGGTGGAGCCTTCATGCGGCGCCTTGATCATCAAGGGCAGCTGCAGCCGGGCCGCCACCTGCTCCAGCTCGGCCTGGGTCGCCAGGCGCGAATCGAGCTCGGCGAAGGCCGGCGTCGGCAGCCCCTGGCTGGCCCAGATGCGCTTGGTCATCACCTTGTCCATGGCAATGCTGGAGGCCATCACGCCGGAGCCGGTATAGGGAATGCCCAGTTGCTCCAGCGCGCCCTGGATGCTGCCGTCCTCGCCGTAGCGGCCGTGCAGGGCGATGAAGACGCGGTCGAATTTTTGCGCCGACAGTTCCGCCAGGCTCTGCTTCCCGGTGTCGAAGCCATGGGCATCGATGCCCTGCTCCTGCAAGGCCTTGAGCACGCCGCCGCCGGACATCAGGGAGACGTCGCGCTCGGCCGAACGGCCGCCATACAGCACGCCGACGCGGCCGAAATCGATGATGGGTGTGGGCGTGCTCATGCGGCCTCCTGCGCTTTGGCCAGTTGGGCCGGCACACTGCTGATCGATCCGGCGCCCATGGTGATCACCACATCGCCATCGCGGGCGACCGTGAGAATGCTGCCGGCCATGTCGCCGATCTCGGCGACAAACACCGGTTCCACCTTGCCCGCCACCCGTAGCGCATGCGCCAGCGAGCGGCCGTCCGCCGCCACGATCGGCGGCTCGCCGGCCGGATAGACCTCGGCCAGCAGCAACGCATCGACGGTGGACAACACCTTGACGAAGTCCTCGAACAGATCGCGGGTGCGGGTATAGCGATGCGGCTGGAAGGCCAGCACCAGGCGCCGATCCGGATAGGCGCCGCGCGCGGCAGCAATGGTGGCCGCGGTTTCCACCGGATGATGGCCATAGTCGTCCACCAGGGTGAAACTGCCGCCGCCAGGCAAAGCGATTTCGCCGTGGCGGGTGAAGCGGCGGCCGACGCCGTTGAATTCGGACAGCGCCTTGCAGGTGGCCGCATCCGGCACGCCGATCTCGCGCGCGATCGCCACCGCCGCGCAGGCATTCTGCACGTTGTGCATGCCGGGCTGGTTCAGCTCCACCTGCATGTCGGCATAGCCTTCCTGGCGCACCGTGAAATGCATCTTGCCGCCGCGTGCCACCGCATCCACGGCGCGCACTTCTGCCTGCTCATGGAAGCCGTAGCTGACCACCGGCTTGGAAATGAAGGGCATGATCTCGCGCACGTTGGCGTCGTCCATGCAGACGATCGCCACGCCGTAGAACGGCAGGCGCTGGGTGAATTCGATGAAGGCCTGCTTCAGGCGGGCGAAGCTGTGGTCGTAGGTCTCCATGTGATCGGCATCGATATTGGTGATGACTTCGATCACGGGCGACAGGTTGAGGAAGGACGCGTCCGATTCGTCCGCTTCGGCCACGATGAAATCGCCCTTGCCCAGCTTGGCGTGGGCGCCGGCGCTGTTGAGCCGGCCACCGATGACGAAGGTCGGGTCCATGCCGCCTTCGGCCAGCACGCTGGCCACCAGGCTGGTGGTGGTGGTCTTGCCGTGGGTGCCGGCAATCGCGATGCCGCTCTTCAAGCGCATCAGCTCGGCCAGCATGATGGCGCGCGGAACGATGGGAATGCGGCGCGCGCGGGCCGCCATCACTTCCGGATTGTCGCCCTTCACCGCGGTGGAAATCACCACCGCGTCGGCGCCATCGATGTTCTCGGCGGCATGGCCGCGCTGCACGCGCGCACCCAGGCTGGCCAGGCGTTGCGTGGCCGGGTTGGACGACAGGTCGGAGCCGGAAACCTTGTAGCCGAGGTTGAGCAAGACTTCAGCAATTCCGCTCATGCCGGAGCCACCGATGCCCACAAAATGTATGTTCTTGACCTTGTGCTTCATGATGTCTTCACCATGTCTTCCAGCACGGCGGCGATGGCTTCGTTGGCGCCGCGCCGGCCCTGTTGCCACGCGGCTTGCGCCAGCCGCAGGCAATCCGCGCGCGTGGTGCTTTTCAGAAGTTCGGCCAGCCGGCCGGGATTGAGTTCGGATTGCGGCAGATGAATGGCTGCGTGTTGCGCCGCCATCCACTGCGCGTTGTCGCGCTGGTGCGAGGTGGTGGAAGCCACCAGCGGCACCAGCACGCTGGCCACGCCGGCCGCCGTCAATTCGGACACCGTGATGGCGCCCGCGCGGCAGATCACCAGGTCGGCGTCGGCATAACGGCGCGGCATGTCGTCGATGAAGTCCAGCACCTCGGCTTGGACGCCGGCCGTGGCGTAGGCCGCGCGCAAGGCCTCGATATGCTGCTTGCCGGATTGGTGCACCACCTGCGGCCGCGCTTCGGGCGGCAACAGGGCGAGTGCCGCCGGCACCGTATCGTTCAAGACCTTGGCGCCCAGACTGCCGCCGATCACCAGGATGCGCAAGCGGCCTTCGTGCCCGGCATAGCGTGCTTCCGGCTGCGGCAATTCCAGGATTTCGCGCCGCACCGGATTGCCGGTCACCACCGCCTTGCCCGCGGCTGGGCCGAAGTCGGCGTCAAAGCCGAACAGAACCTTGCGCGCCGCCGGCAGCAGGGTCTTGTTGGACAGCAGCAGCGCCGCATCGGCGTTCACCAGCACCAGCGGCTTGGCGGACAACTTTGCCATCAGGCCGCCCGGCACCGTCACATATCCGCCCATGCCCAGCACCACATCCGGCTTGCGCGCCTTGAGAATGGCGCGGCATTTGCCGAAGGCGGCCAGCATCTTGCCCAAGCCGGACAGCGTGTGCTGCAAGCCCTTGCCGCGCAGGCCGGAAAACTCGATGCTGTCCATCTCCACGCCGTGGCGCGGCACCAGTTCGCGTTCCATGCCATGGGTGGTGCCCAGCCAACTGACCTGCCAGCCGCGCGACTTCATGGTGTCGGCAATCGCCAGGCCGGGGAAGATATGTCCGCCGGTGCCGGCGGCCATGATGAGCAGGCGCTTCATACGCGGCCTCCGCGCATGAGCACTCGATTTTCGTAATCGATGCGCAGCAGGATCGCCAAGCCGACGCAATTGATCAGCACACCGGTACCGCCATAACTCATCAAGGGCAGGGTCAAACCCTTGGTCGGCAGCAAACCAAGGTTCACACCCATGTTGATGAAGGCCTGCACGCCGATCCAGATGCCGATGCCCTTGGCGGTGAGGCCGGCGAAAGTCTGGTCGATGGCAATCGCCTGGCGGCCGATTTCAAAGGCGCGCTTGATGATCCAGTAGAACATCAGGATCACCACCAGCACGCCGGCAAAGCCCAGTTCCTCGCCGATCACCGCCAGCAGGAAGTCGGTATGCGCCTCCGGCAGGTAGTGCAGCTTTTCCACGCTGCCGCCCAGGCCCACGCCAAACAGTTCGCCGCGGCCGAAGGCAATCAGCGAATGCGACAGCTGATACGCCTTGCCCAGCGCGTTCTCTTCCTGCCAGGGATTGAGATAGGCAAAGATGCGCTCGCGCCGCCACGGCGAAAGTACGATCACCATGGTGAAAATGCCGACCAGGGTGGCGCCGATGCCGCCGAACCACACGCCATTGATGCCGCCCAGGAACAGGATACCCATGGCGATGCAGACGATCACGCCGAATGCGCCCAGGTCCGGCTCCAGCAGCAGCAACAGGCCGACAAAGCCGACCGCCACCGTCATCGGCATGAAGCCCTTGGTCAGCTTGTGCATGAACTGCTGCTTGCGCACCGTGTAGTCGGCGGCATACAGCACGACGACCAGCTTCATCAATTCGGACGGCTGCACATTCATGATCTTCAAAGGCAGCCAGCGGCGCGCGCCGTTGACGCCCTTGCCCACACCCGGCACCAGGACCAGCACCAGCAGCACCAGGGTGCCGACGAACAGATAGGGCGCGAGCTTTTGCCAGGTCTTGACCGGCATGCGAAACGCCATGAAGCCCACCACCAGCGAAATCGCAATGAAGCTGGCCTGGCGCACCAGGAAATGGGTCGGCTTGTAGCCGGCGAACTTGGGCGAATCCGGCAAGGCAATCGATGCGGAATACACCATCACCATGCCGAACAGCATCAGGAGGATGGTGACCCAGACCAGCGGCTGGTCGTACTCCAGCATGCGCGAGCGCTGGCTGAAGCCGCCGGCCACGGTCTTGCTGCTCCAGTCCGGAATCAGGGCGGACAGTTTCATCCGATCACCTCCCCGCGCGACAGGCCCAGTTCACGCACCGCGGCAATGTAGACCTCGGCCCGGTGCAGGTAGTTGCGGAACATGTCATAGCTGGCGCAGGCCGGCGACATCAGGACCGCATCGCCCGGCTGCGCCAGTTCGGCCGCCTTGTTGACGGCCGCATCCATGCTGTCGCAAACGTGTTGCGGCACGGCGGTGCCATCCAGCGCCGTGCCGATGGCCGGGCCGTCGCGGCCGATCAGGATCACATCGCGCACATAGCGCGCCACCGGCGCGGCCAGCGGCGCAAACGATTGGCCCTTGCCATCGCCGCCGGCGATCAGCACCAGCCGGCCATGGCACACCGGCCCCATGCCGAGGATGGCCGCCACCGTGGCGCCGACGTTGGTGCCCTTGCTGTCGTCGTAGTATTCGACCCCGCCTATGCTGGCCACCAGCTCCACCCGGTGCGGCTCGCCGCCGTACTCGCGCAGGCCGTGCAGCAGCGGCGCCAGGGTCAGGCCGATGCCACGGCACAGCATCAGGGCGGCCAGCGCATTCATGGCGTTGTGATGGCCGCGGATCTTCAAGGCATCCACCGGCATCAGGCGCGTCACCATCAATTCCGGCTCTTCGGCGTTCTTGCGGCGCCGGCCGCGCTTTTCGCCATCCTCTTCGCTGCTGGCCAGGGCCAGCCAGGCCATGCCGTTGTCATTCACCAGGCCCATGCTGTCGGCTTGCTGCGGCGCGTCGCGGCCGAAGCTTTGCACGCGGGTGCCGGGCGCGGCCATGGCCAGCACCAGTTCATCGTCGCGATTCAGGATGCGCAGGGTGGACGGTCCGAAGATGCGCGCCTTGTCGGCTGCGTAAGCTTCCATGCTGCCGTGCCAGTCCAGGTGGTCTTGCGTCAGGTTGAGCACGGTCGCCACATCCGGATTCAGGGTCTGCGTGAAATGCAGCTGGAAGCTGGACAGCTCCAGCACCCACACTTCGGGCAAGGCGTCGGCATCCAGCGCCTCGCCCAGCACATCCAGGGCGGCCGGGCTGATATTGCCGGCCACGCGGGTGGACAAACCGGCGCGCTGGCACAGCAAGCCGGTCAGGCTGGTGACGGTGGTCTTGCCATTGGTGCCGGTGATGGCGATCACTTTCGGCTGGTACTGCCGCGTTTCCTTCAGGCCGGCCAGGGCCTGGGCAAACAATTCGATTTCACCCTGCACCGCCATGCCGCGCTCGGCGGCGGCCGGCAGGATCGCCGCCAGTTCCTGGTTCGGCGAAAGGCCAGGGCTGACGGCGACCAGGTCGCAGCCTTCCAGCAAGGCGGGCGTGAATTCTCCCGCCACAAAGCGCGCCGCGGGCACGGCTTGCTGCAAGGGCGCCAGGCGTGCCGGGGCTTCGCGCGTGTCGGCCACGACCAGCGTGGCGCCGCAACGCGCCAGCCAGCGTGCCATCGCCAGCCCCGATTCACCGAGGCCAAGCACGAGAACCTGTTTGCCCGAGTAATCCATCAGCGCAATTTCAATGTGGAGAGTCCGAACAACACCAGAATCATGGTGATGATCCAGAAGCGGATCACGACCTGCGTTTCCTTCCAGCCCTTCTGCTCATAGTGGTGGTGCAGCGGCGCCATCAGCAGCACGCGCTTGCCGACGCCGGTGCGCATCTTGGTGTACTTGAAGTAGGCCACCTGCAGCATCACCGACAGGGTTTCCACCACAAAGACGCCGCCCATCACGAACAGCACGATTTCCTGGCGCACGATGACCGCGATCGTGCCCAGCGCGCCGCCCAGCGCCAGCGCGCCGACGTCGCCCATGAAGACTTGCGCCGGATGCGCGTTGTACCAAAGGAAGGCCAGCCCGGCGCCCGCCATCGCGCCGCAGAAGATCAGCAATTCGCCGGCGCCCGGTATGTAGGGAATGAACAGGTAGCGCGCGTAGGTGGCGCTGCCGGTGAGGTAGGCAATCAGGCCCAGCGCGCCGCCGACCATCACGGTGGGCAGCACCGCCAGCCCGTCCAGGCCGTCGGTCAGGTTGACGGCATTGCTGGTGCCGACGATCACGAAATAGGTCAGCGCGATGAAGCCCCATACGCCCAGCGGATAGCTGATGCTCTTGAAGAAGGGCACGATGAAGTCGGCCTTGGGCGGCAAATACATGGAAAAGCCGGAGCGCACCCATTCCATGAACAGCTCCAGCACCTTGGCATAGGTCACGCCGGACACCGAGAAGGCCAGGTAGAGCGCCGCCAGCAAGCCGATCACGGATTGCCAGAAATACTTTTCGCGCGAGGGCATGCCCTTGGGGTCCTTGTAGACCACCTTGCGATAGTCATCCACCCAGCCGATGGCGCCGAAGCCGAAGGTCACCACCATCACCGGCCAGATGAAGCGATTGCTCCAGTCGCACCACAGCACGGTGGAGACGAAGATCGCGATCAGGATCAGGGCCCCGCCCATGGTCGGCGTGCCGGATTTCACCAGGTGGGTCTGCGGTCCGTCGGTGCGCACCGCCTGCCCCACCTTCAAGCGGGTCAGCATGCGGATCACCGCCGGCCCGAAGAACAGGCCGATCGCCAGCGCCGTCAGGGTGGCGAACACGGCGCGGAAGGTGATGAAATTGAACACCCGCAGGAAACCGAATTCCTGCTGGAACATATTGGCTAGCCAGAGCAGCATGTCAGTGGGCCTCCTGTCCGGGTTTGCCGCGCGATTCGCCGGTCAGATGCTGCACCACGCGTTCCATTTTCATGAAGCGCGAGCCCTTGATCAGCAAGGTCGTGCCGGGTTTGGCCAGCGCCGCGGCGGCCTGCTGCAGCGTCTCCATGTCTTCGCAATGACGGGCGTGGGCGCCGAAGGCCAGGCTGGCATGCTGCGCCAGCTCGCCCAGGGTCAGCAGGTTTTCGATGCCGCGACCGCGCGCATAGGCGCCGATCTCGATGTGGAATTGCCGGCCTTCCTGGCCCACTTCGCCCATGTCGCCCAGCACCAGGCTGCGCGGCGCCGGACATTGCGCCAGCACATCGATGGCGGCGCGCACCGAATCCGGATTGGCGTTGTAGGTGTCGTCGATCACCACCGCGCCGCCGCTGCCCTGCTTCTTCTGCAGGCGGCCGGCGACCGGCGCGAATTCTTCCAGGCCGCGCACGATGGCCTTGCGATGCACGCCGATCGCCAGGCAGCAGGCAATCGCCGCCAGCGCATTGCGCACGTTGTGGGCGCCGGCCGCCTGCAGCCTGAGCGGGAAGCTGTGTTCCTTGACCTTGACCTGCAAATCGCTGCCGAATTCGCTGGGGGTCCAGGTGCAGGAAACGTCGGCCTCTTCGTTCAAGCCGAAAGACAGCATCTTGCGATGGCTGCCGTTCCTGGCATAGCCGCGCCACAGCGGAGTAAAGGTATCGTCGGCCGGAAACACGGCCACGCCGCGCGAGGGCAAGGCCTTGATCACGCTGCCGTTCTCCACCGCCACCGCTTCCACGCTGGCCATGAATTCCTGGTGTTCGCGCTGGGCGTTGTTGACCAGGCCGACGCTCGGTTGCGCAATCGCGGACAGCAAGGCGATCTCGCCCGGATGGTTCATGCCCAATTCCAGCACCGCCGCCTTGTGCCCCGCTTCCAGCCGGAACAGGGTGAGGGGCACGCCGATGTCGTTGTTGAAGTTGCCGCGCGTGGCCAAAACATTGTCTTCGCCGAACTCAGCCTTCAACACCGAGGCAATCATTTCCTTGACCGTGGTCTTGCCGTTGCTGCCGGTGACCGCGATCAGCGGAATCTTGAACTGGCTGCGCCAGAAGCTGGCGATCTCGCCCAGCGCGCGCCGGGTGTCGGGCACCACCAGCGCCGGCAGCGAATAACCCGGGGGCAGCTTCTCCACCACCACCGCGGCCGCGCCCGACTTTTCAACCTGGTCGAGGAAGTCGTGGGCATCGAAACGTTCGCCGCGCAGGGCGACAAACAGGGTGCCGGGCGCGATGTCCCGGCTGTTGGTGGAGACGCCGTGGAAGGCCGCCTCCGCCGTCATGTTGGCGCCGCCGATCCGGCGCGCGAGATGAGCCAACGATGACTGCATCATGTATTTCCTTTCATCGTCGCTCGCGAGAGCAAGGCCAGCGCGGCATGATCCGCGTCCAGAAATGGCTGCTTGCGTCCCTTGATTTCCTGGGTGTTCTCATGGCCCTTGCCGGCCAGCAGGACCACGTCGGCGCGCGCCGCATGGCGCACGGCCCACAAGATGGCCGCGGCGCGGTCTTCCACCGTCTGCGGCACGGTGTTCATGCCGGCAAGGATCTGGCTGATGATCGCGGCCGGCTCTTCGCTGCGCGGGTTGTCGCTGGTGACCACCACGCTGTCGGCCTGTTCCGCCACCGCGCCCATTTGCGGCCGCTTGCCGGGGTCGCGGTCGCCGCCGCAGCCGAACACGCACCACAGCTTGCCGCCGCGGTCATTGGCCACCTGGCGCAGCGAGGCCAGGGTTTTTTCCAGCGCGTCCGGGGTGTGCGCGTAGTCGATCACGACCAGCGGCGCATCCTGTCCGCCCAGCTGCTGCATGCGACCCGGCACCGGCTGCAGGCTTTCGATCTGGTCGATGGTGGTTTCCCATTCGCCGCCGCGAGCCAGCAGCACGCCGGCAATGCCCAGCACATTGCTGACATTGAAGCGGCCCACAAGTTGCGTGCGCACCGGTCCCTGGCCCCAGGGCGAACTGAGGGTGAAACCGGTGCCGGCCTGGGTCGATTTGATGTCGGTGGCATGCAGCACCGGCAGATCGGTTTCCTGCGCGCCTTCGATGCTGTAGCCCACCACTTGCAGGCCTTTGCGTCCTTTCAGGCGGCGCGCCAGGCGCAGGCCGGCTTCATCGTCCAGATTCACCACCGCCGCCTTCAGGCCGGGCCAGTCGAACAGCTTGTTCTTGGCGGCTTCGTACTGCTCCATGCTGCGATGGAAATCGAGATGGTCGCGCGTCAGGTTGGTAAACAGCGCGCAATCGATATGCATGCCGTCCATGCGGCCCTGCTCCAGCCCGATGGAAGAAGCCTCAATCGCAAGCGAAGTGGCATGGGCATCGCGCAGATTGGCCAGCAGGCGCTGCAATTGCACCGCATCCGGCGTGGTGTAGCCGGTGCTCTCGAATTCGCCGCTGCGGCCATTGGTCCAGAGGCCGGCGCCCAGGGTGCCGACCACGGCCGCCGGGCCATCGATATGCGACAGCGCGCTGGCCAGCCACTGGCTGCAGGAGGTCTTGCCATTGGTGCCGGTGACGGCCACGGTGTACATCTCATGGTCGGGCTGGCCGTACCAGGCGGCAGCGATTGGACCGGCCAGCCGGCGCAATCCGGCCAGCGCCAGATGCGGCGTGGCAAGCGTGTCGTCCCATTGGAAGTCGGCGGTTTCTTCAAACACGACGCCGGCCGCGCCGCGTTCGATGGCGTCGGCAATATAGCGGCGGCCATCGGCGCTGTCGCCGGGGTAGGCGAAGAACAGGTCGCCGGCCTGGATGCGGCGCGAGTCCGGGCACAACTGCCCGCCGGGCGCGACCTGCTTCATCCAGGCCAGGGTGTCAGCAATCATGGCGTCGGTCAGCAGCATCACAGACTCTCCGCCAAGGCGTCTTTGGGAATGATGATGTTGGTCACCGAGGAATCCGGCGGCACATTCAGCGCGCGCAGGGCGCTGGCGGCCACGGCCGAAAACACCGGCGCGGCCACATCGCCGCCGTAGTGCTTGCCATTGCTCGGTTCGTCAATCATCACCGCGATGATGATGCGCGGATGGGATACGGGCGCGAAGCCGACGAAGGAGCCCACATATTTCTTCACGTACTGGCCGCCGGCCAGCTTGTGCGCGGTGCCGGTCTTGCCGGCCACGCGATAGCCCGCCACCTGGGCCTTGGGCGCGGTGCCGCCGGGGCCGGCCGCTTGTTCCAGCATTTCACGCATGGCGCGCGCGGTTTGCACCGAAATTACGCGCTGCCCCTCGGGCGGCGTACTGACTTTTTGCAGCGACAGCGGAATCAGGTCGCCGTCGCGTGCAAACAGCATGTAGGAGCGCGCCATCTGGATCAGCGAAACGGAGATGCCATGGCCATAGCTCATGGTGGCTTGCTCGATCGGGCGCCAGGAATTCCAGGGACGCACGCGCCCCGCCACCGCACCCGGGAAACCCAGCCGCGGCTGCTGGCCGAAGCCCGACTCGGTGAACATGTCCCACATGGCTTCGGGCGGCAATTGCAGGGCGATCTTGGCGGTGCCGACGTTGGAAGACTTCTCGATCACCTGCGCCACCGTCAGCGCGCCATGCGGGTGGGCGTCGTGGATGGTGGCCTTGCCGATGGTGAGATGGCCGGGCGCGGTCTGGATCACGCTGTTGGGTGTGACCAGTTTCCTTTCCATCGCCAGCGAGATGGTGAAGGGCTTCAGGATCGAGCCCGGCTCGAAGGTGTCGGTCAGCACCCGGTTGCGCAATTGCGCGCCCGACATGTGGGCGCGGTCGTTCGGGTTGTAGGTCGGCATGTTGGCCAGCGCCAGGATCTCGCCGGTCTGCACATCGACCACCACCGCCGCGCCGGCCTTGGCCTTGTTCTGCTCCACCGCGTCACGCAACTGGGTGAAGGTGATGTACTGGATCTTGCTGTCCAGCGACAGCACCAGGTCGCGTCCATCATGCGGGTCGCGCACGGCGCCGATGTCTTCGACGATGCGCCCCAGCCTGTCCTTGATCACGCGCCGGCTGCCGGCCACTCCGGCCAGGGTCTTTTGCGCGGCCAGCTCCATGCCGTCCTGGCCGGCGTCTTCCACGCTGGTGAAGCCCACCACGTGCGCCATCACTTCGCTTTCCGGATAGAAGCGCTTGTATTCCTTGCGGGTTTCAATGCCGGCGATGTTGAGCTTCAGGATCTTGTCGACCGTCTCCTGTTCCACCTGGCGTTTCAGGTAGACGAAGCTGCGGTCGGAATCGAGCTTCTTGCGCAGCTCGCGCTCGCTCATGTCCAGCAGGCGCGCCAGTTCGCGCAGTTTGTCGGCCGGCGCTTCCAGCACGTCTTCGGGAATCGCCCACACCGCCTTTACCGGCAAGGAGGAAGCCAGCACCTGGCCGTTGCGGTCGGTGATCTTGCCGCGGGTGGCGGGCAGCTCCAGGGTGCGCGCATAACGCGATTCGCCCTGTTTCTGCAGGAAGTCGGTGGACATGCCCTGCAGCCAGAGCGCGCGTCCGATGAGCGCCACGAAGGCGATGAACAGGCCAAACAACACCACCCGCGAACGCCAGGCCGGCAGCTTGACCGCCAGCAGCGGGCTGGTGGAAAAGGAGTGGCCGCGGGCGGCGGCGGTACGGGCGCCGGCGGGCCGCATCACTGGCCTCCCAGGGTCAGGTACTGGGTGCGCGCCGGCGTCACCGGCACCATGGCCAGGTCGCGCCGCGCATTGGCTTCGATGCGCGCGCTCTTGCCCAGCGTGGATTGCTCCAGCTGCAGCTGCGCCCATTCGATTTCCAGTTGGCGCGCCGCGGCCTGCGCCCGTTCCAGCTCGATGAACAGGCGGCGCGACTGGTACTGCGCCGTCACCAGCGACAGCGCGCACAGGATCAGGAGAGCGGCCAGTGCGGCGGTCAGGCGCGAGCTCATGTGGCCCTCCCTTCCGGCTGGCGCTCGGCCACGCGCATCACGGCAGAACGCGCGCGCGGATTGGCGGCCACTTCCGCTTCGCCCGGCATGACGCGGCCGAGCAGCTTCATGGGCGGCTTGGGCAAATCGATGGAACGGATCGGCAGGCGACGGTCGGGCTCTTGCAGTTTGGCGTGGCGCGCCATGAACTGCTTGACGATGCGGTCTTCCAGCGAGTGAAAGCTGATCACCACCAATCTCCCGTGCGGGGCCAGGCGCGCAAAGGCGCGCGCCAATCCTACTTCGAGGTCTTCAAGTTCCTTGTTGATGAAAATGCGTATGGCCTGGAAGGTGCGAGTGGCCGGATCCTTGCCTTTTTCGCGGGTCTTGACAGCGCCTGCCACGAGCTCGGCAAGCTGTCGTGTGCCTGAAATTGGCGTGACTGCGCGGCCAGCAACAATCGCCTTTGCAATCGGAACAGCAAACCGTTCTTCCCCATAATCGCGTATCACTTCCTGAAGTTCCTGCTGGCTCGCGCTGGCCAGCCACTGGGCCGCCGACATGCCGCGCGTGGTGTCCATGCGCATGTCCAGCGGGCCGTCCTGGCGAAAACTGAATCCGCGTTCGGCCTCGTCCACCTGCGGCGAGGAAATGCCCAGATCCAGCAACACGCCATCGAGCTGGCCAAGTCCGCGCGCATCGAGCGCCGCATCCATGGCCGCAAAACTGTCGTGGGCGATCGCGAAGCGCGCGTCGCGCTGTGCCAGCGCCCGGCCCACGGCAATCGCCTGCGGGTCCTTGTCAAAGGCTTGCAGGGCGCCACGTTCGGACAGCCGGGCCAGGATTTCCCTGCTGTGCCCGCCACGGCCGAAGGTGCCGTCCACGTACACGCCATCGCAGCGCGCGCCGGTCAGATCCAGCGCCGCAATGGCTTCATCCAGCAATACGGTACGGTGCTCCAGTCCAGGCACCGTTTCGGGTTTGATCACGGGTCAGAATGAAAAATCGTTCAACACATCCGGCATGCCCTTGGCGACTGCCTCGGCTTCGCTTTCTTCCAGCTTGGCCGCATCCCAGATTTCAAAATGACTGCCCATGCCCAACAACATCACGTCGCGGGTAATGCTCACTGCACGGCGCAACTCGGGCGGGACCAGAATCCGTCCCGCGCTGTCGAGCTCCACGTCCGAAGCATTGCCCAGAAAAATCCTTTGCCAGGCCTTGGCCGACATCGGCCAGCTGGCGATCTGCTCCCGGTGGCTTTCCCACACCGGGCGCGGAAAGAACAACAGGCATCCATGCGGATGCTTGGTCAGGGTCACGCGGCCTTCGCACTGGACCATCAGGGCGTCACGATGCTTCGAAGGGATCGTCATTCGACCCTTCGCATCGAGATTCAGTGCTGACACGCCTTGAAACACTTGGTCGCTAGCCTTTTTCTTATCGCTTTTCCCGGTTCCCGCCCGGCTTTCGCCGCTTTTCGGCAGGAATTCTTCCCACAAAAAAACACTTTTTCACACTGGCGCCCACTTTAGAGGATGACTTTTTGGTGGTCAAGGAAAATTCCCAGTTGAAACAGCTCGTAATTCCAATGAAATTAAGGACTTACGGGCCTTTTCTAAAGCCGCCGAAAAAGGCATTTCTGATTGGATTTAAGCACTTACGTGAGACACTGAAGGAAGAGCCTCACGTATACACATGTGTTTAGTGCCAGAATTGGCTTGCGATGGGTCAATAAAATCCGGCAAACCATGTGGAAAAAGCGCGAAAGTGCGGGCGGAAAACCGCAAGCGGGCGCTTACCTTTGACAGCTGCGAACCGGACCGGGCGGCCCCGGGGCGTGTCTACTTGCGCCGGGCCGGTTGCACGATGTCGTCCGGCTTGGACAGGCGTCCCTCGCGCAATTGCCGGACCGCTTCCAGCACCGCGCGCGCCACGTTCTTCATTTCCTTCTGCAGCGCGAAGTCCTGGTCCAGCACATCGTGGCTGGTAGCATACGGCTCGTAATAGCCGATGTAGCGCTCGATGCGCGACAGCATGCCGGCATCGATCAGGCCCATCCAGTCCAGCCAGTCCGAGGTGGCGCGGCGGGTGCCGTCGATGCCCGCCACGTCGCCATGCACCAGCAAGCCGTAAGCGCGGCCGGCGAGGTGCTTGGGGTAGTCCCAGCCGGCCAATTCCAGCGACTTGGCCTTGGCCGCGTCCTTGCCGGCGGTGGAGCTGGGATCGGGATTGCCACCGTCGGCGCAGACCAGACGATCGATCATCAGCTTCATGGCGCTGGGCGACTGGTACCAGTAGACCGGGTTGACCAGGATCACGCCGTGGGCGCTGACCCATTGCTCGTAGATCTCGGCCATCCAGTCATTGGTCTGGCGCAGGCCGTGGTTGGGGTAGCAACTGCAGGGCCAGTGGCACAGCGGCATGGCGGTCGAAACGCAGCCCTTGCAGGGATGGATGTGCCGGTCGTAGTCGGAAATCAGGCGCGACAGGTCGAGCAGGTCGGCCTCCACCCCGGCTTCGACAATCACCTCGCAAGCCATGCGCGCCAGCCGCCAGGATTTCGAGATTTCGCCCGGACAGCTGCCGTCATTGCGGTCGGCGCCGCACACCACCAGGATGCGCGAAGGCGTGGCCGCATCCGCTTGCCGCTGTTGAGCCTGCTGCAGGCGGCGGCTGGTCTCCAGCCATTCCACCGACAGGTCGTAATCGGGATCGGCAAAGCCGGCGCCGGCCTTGACGGTCCCGGCCAGCTTGTGGTCGTTGATGTAATTGTCCCAGGCCACCTGCTCGACCTGGGCCATGGCCTCGGCCACGGCGTCGTAGGAAGGATGGCTGAAGGACGCCAGGAAGCGCTACCGGAACGCCTCGCGCCCGAGCATGCCCTGGAACTGCCCTTTGCGCGGCAAAGTCATGCTTCCCCCGGGCTGCGAATCGGTTCAGCCGCGCGAGCCGCCCATCACCGGCAGGATGGCGCCGGTGACATAGGAGGCGCACACCGGCGAAGCCAGGAACACATAGGCCGGCGCGATCTCTTCCGGCTGGGCCGGGCGCTTCATCAGCGTGCCGGCGCCGAAATGGGTGACCTTGTCGCCCGGCTGGTCGGCCGGATTCAGGGGTGTCCACACCGGGCCCGGCGCCACCGCGTTCACCCGTATGCCGCGCGCGGCAAGATTGGCCGAAAGCGACATGGTCAGCGCATGGATCGCGCCCTTGGTGGCGGAGTAATCCAGCAGGTGCGAAGAGCCGAACAGCCCGGTCTCGCTGCCGGTATTGATGATGCAGCCGCCGTTCTTCAGGTGCGGGGTGGCGGCGCGCGCCATCTGGAAATAGCCATACAGGTTGGTGCGTATGGTCATGTCGAAGTGTTCGTCGCTGATGTCTTCGATGCCCTGCGCATGCAACTGGAAGGCGGCATTGTTGACCAGCACATCGAGCTTGCCGAAGGTATCGACCGTCTTCGTGACCGCCTCTTCGCAATATTCCGGGCTGCGCACGTCGCCCGGCAACAGCAGGCAGCGCCGTCCTTCCTTTTCCACCCAGGATTTGGTTTCCTCGGCGTCGCCCTGCTCGTCGAGGTAGCCGATCGCCACATCCGCCCCTTCGCGCGCGAACAGCACCGCCACCGCGCGGCCGATGCCGGAGTCGGCGCCGGTGATCAGGGCCACCATGTCCTGCAGCTTGCCGCTGCCCTTGTAATCGGGCGCCTGGAAATTGGGGCGCGGCGTGAGTTCGGATTCCAGCCCCGGCTTGGACAGATGCTGGGGCGGATAAGGCAGGTCCGGCTGCGCGCGCGCGCCGGCCTGCACCCCGGCATCGCTGCTGCCGGCGGCCGCGCTCTTTTCGCGGGCGTCGGTGTCGCGTTGGATCTTGCGCTGCTGCGCGGCGGTCGCCTTTGCGCCCTGCTCGCCAGGGTCCTTCTCGTCTTTGCTTGCCATCGCCCAACTCCGGTTTGAAGTCCACCGCAGATTGGGCCGGCAAGCAAAAGCGGAGTTCCGGCCGCCCCGACTTCGGTCAAGACATCTTTATCGCCATCACGTGTTTGGCGAACAGCGGGTCGGCGCTGAGCCCTTCGTAGTAACGGCGCAGGTTGGCCGTTTCCGGCACCGCCAGCTCCAGCGCATACCAACGATGCACGATGGGACCGATGGCGATGTCGGCCAGCGTGAAGTGGTCCAGCGCAATATGCGCATGGCGGGCCAGCTGGCGGTCCAGCAAGACCATCAGATCGGCCACCGCCTGGCGCTGGCTGCCCAGTTCCGACAAGGGCTTTTGCTCGCGCACCAGGCCAACATACAGCGGGCGCAGCGCCGGCGCCAGGACGCCCAGCTGCCAGTCCAGCCATTGGTCGACCATGGCGCGCGCCATTGGCGAGGCCGGATACAGATGGGCCGCGCCGTGACGGTTGGCCAGGTAGCGCAGGATGGTGTTCGATTCCCAGATCGCGCCTTCGTCGGTGATGACGGTGGGCACGGTGGCATTCGGATTCAGGGCCAGGTAGTCCTCGCTTTTGGTGCCGCCGAAGGCGCCGCCGCGGTTTTCCTGTTCGTAAGCCTGGCCCAGCAGATCCAGCATCCACACCACTTTTTGCACATTGCTGGAAGTCAGTCTTCCCAAGACCTTGATCATGGCTGCCCTCTCAATGATTTTTTTCGGCGAGATTGAAATGCTCCACCACCGGCGGCTGGGCGAAGTAGGGGCCGACGATGGAACGCCATTCGGCAAATGCCGCCGAGCCGCGGAAATCGACCGTGTGATGCTCCAAGGTTTCCCAGTAAATCATCAGGACCCAGCGCTGCGGATCCTCAATGCCGTGATTGATCTGGTGCCCGATATAGCCGCGGGACTTGCTGATAACTTCCTTGACGCCCTTCTTGATGGCGGCGCCGAATTCCTGCTCCTTGCCTGCCTGAACCTTGATGTCTGCCAGCTCGAGAATCATGGGATTTCCTCCGAAATTGTGGAATGCGGTTGAAACACTTTGCTGCGATGCGGGATCGGTTCCCCCCGCATGAATGTGCGACAAATTTTACCTTCCGGCTTGCCTCTTTTAAAAAATTGTCAAGAAGTAATGGACTTTCGATTATTTTTTGGGTAGCTTGACTGAAACCTGTTCGTTCGTACGACTATCGACCAAGTACGACTATGAGAATCGCAGTGCTCGATGAAGAACGCGCCCAGCGTGACCTGCTCTGCCAGGTATTGAAATCTGCCGGCCATACCTGTCTTCCCTTTGAGCGGGGCAGTGACCTGGTGGAAGCGGCCAACCCGGAAAGCATGGACATGCTGCTGATCCACTGGCAGCCAACCGATCAGGCGCCGGCCCAGGTACTGACCACCCTGCGCGAAAACATGCCCCAGGGCTTTCCCATCATCTTCCTGACCGGCCGCTCCAGCGAGGACGACATCATCGCCGGTCTGGCCTGCGGCGCCAACGACTACATCATCAAGCCGGTGCGCCGGGGCGAGCTGGTGGCGCGGGTGCAGGCCCTGCTGCGGCGGGCATATCCGGCCGAGAACGGCGTCGAGCAAATCCAGTTCGGCAATTTCGTGTTCGAGTCGCGCACCGGGCGCCTCACGGTGAATGGCCAGGCGGTGGAATTGACGCACAAGGAATTCGACCTGGCCCTGCTGTTTTTCCGCAATCTGGGGCGGCCCCTGTCGCGCGCCTTCATCCTGGAAGCAGTGTGGGCGCGCGATATCGATGTCCCCTCGCGCACCATGGACACCCACGTCTCGCGCGTGCGCAGCAAATTGAAATTGCGGCCGGAACATGGCTACCGGCTGGCGCCGGTGTACAGCTACGGCTATCGGCTGGAGCAGATGTCGGCCTGATGATCCAGGCCCGAACATGCTGGCTTGATCATGTCAGGCTGATCATGTCCTTGCGGCAGCTCGAAGTGGACAGGAGCAACAAGCTATAATAGTCGCCGTTCTGTTCGCTCTTCAATCGCATCGTCCAACCAGCAAATGCAGCTGCTTGCCGTCGGCCTGAACCACACCACCGCGCCGGTTTCCATCCGCGAGAAGGTCGCTTTTCCTACCGAAGGGCTGGGCCAAGCGGTGGCGGCGGCGCGTGCCTGGCTGGAAGGCAACGCCAGCTCCATCGTCTCGGCCGAAGCGGCCATCCTCTCCACCTGCAACCGCACCGAGCTGTATTGCGCCAATCGTGCCAGCGTGGGCATGGAAGCGGCGGTCGACCGCACCGCGCATTTCCTGGCTGAATACCACCGCTTGCCGCTTTCCGAATTGCGTCCGCACCTGTACGCGCTGCCGATGGACCAGGCGGTGCGCCATGCTTTCCGCGTTGCCTCGGGGCTGGATTCCATGGTGCTGGGCGAAGCCCAGATCCTGGGACAGTTGAAAGACGCAGTGCGCCAGGCCGACGCCGCCGGCGCACTTGGCACCTATCTGCACCAGATGTTCCAGCGCAGCTTTGCAGTGGCCAAGGAAGTGCGCAGCACCACGGAAATCGGCGCGCACAGCGTGTCGATGGCAGCGGCAGCGGTGCGGCTGTCGCAGCGGATCTTTGATCGCCTGGGCGATCAAAACGTGTTGTTCATCGGCGCCGGCGAAATGATTGAATTGTGTGCCACCCACTTCGCAGCACAGGCGCCCAAGTCGCTCACCATCGCCAACCGCAGCGTGGAACGCGGCGAAGCGCTGGCCGAAAAGCTGGGCGGCCGCGCGATTCGCCTGGCCGATCTGCCGGCGCAACTGTCGAGCTTCGATATCGTGGTGTCTTCCACCGCCTCCACCCTGCCCATCATCGGTTTGGGGATGGTGGAGCGCGCGGTCAAGGCGCGCCGCCACAAGCCGATGTTCATGGTCGACCTGGCGGTGCCGCGCGATATCGAGCCTGAAGTCGGCGGCCTGGACGACGTTTTCCTCTACACCGTGGACGATCTGGCGACCACCGTCGCGGCCGGCATGGAAAGCCGGCAAGCGGCGGTGACCCAGGCCGAAGCCATCATCGAAACCCGGGTGCAATCCTTCATGCACTGGGTGGACAGCCGGGCCGTGGTGCCGGTGATCCAGGAACTGCATGAACATACCGAGCACATGCGCCTGGCCGAACTGGAGCGCGCGCGCCGCATGCTGGCCAAGGGCGAAAACGTCGACGAAGTGCTGGATGCGCTCTCGCGTGGCCTGGCCGCCAAGTTCCTGCATGGCTCGCAGCATGCGCTGCATGCCGCCCAGGGCGACGAACGCGCGCGCCTGGCCGCACTCCTGCCGCAATTGTTCCGCACCCGCCGCTAGCGGCGCGATGACTCTCGCCTCGCCCGCGGCCGCTGTTGTGCCGCGTCCTGTATTTTCTCGAAGACCGCAATGAAGCCTTCAATGCTCGCCAAGCTGGACCAGCTGGCCAACCGCCTGGAAGAAGTGGGCGCGCTGCTGGTGCAGGAAAACGCCACCGCCGACATGGAGCAATACCGCAAGCTCAACCGCGAGCATGCCGAATTGCAGCCACTGGTGGCGCTGTATCTCGAATACCGGCAAGCCCAGTCCGATGTGGCGGCCGCCGAAGACATGCTGTCCGACCCGGAAATGAAGGAATTCGCGCAGGAGGAAATCACCGCCGCCCGCGCGCGCATGGAAGACCTGCACCAGCAATTGCGCGCCATGCTGCTGCCCAAGGATCCGAACGACCAGCGCAATCTGTTCCTGGAAATTCGCGCCGGCACCGGCGGCGATGAATCGGCCCTGTTTGCCGGCGACCTGCTGCGCATGTACAGCCGCTACGCCGAGCGCCGCGGCTGGCAGGTCGAGATGGTGTCCGAATCCGCTTCCGAACTGGGCGGCTACAAGGAAGTGATCGTGCGTGTGATCGGCCAGGGCGCGTATTCGCGCCTGAAGTTCGAATCAGGCGGGCATCGGGTGCAGCGTGTGCCCGCCACCGAAGCGCAGGGCCGCATCCATACCTCGGCCTGCACGGTAGCGGTGATGCCGGAAGCCGACGAAGTGGAAGACGTGCAGATCAACCCGGCCGAATTACGCATCGATACCTTCCGCGCGTCGGGCGCCGGCGGCCAGCACATCAACAAGACCGATTCGGCGGTGCGCATCACCCATCTGCCGACCGGCATCGTGGTCGAATGCCAGGACGACCGCAGCCAGCACAAGAACAAGGCGCAGGCCATGAAGGTGCTGGCCGCGCGCATCAAGGATGTGCAAATGCGCGAGCAGCAATCGAAGGAGGCAGCCACGCGCAAGTCGCTGGTCGGCTCGGGAGACCGCAGCGAGCGCATCCGCACCTATAATTTCCCGCAAGGCCGGATGACCGACCACCGCATCAACCTTACCCTGTACAAACTCGACTTCATCATGGATGGCGATCTCGACGAACTGACGTCCGCCCTGATGGCCGAACACCAGGCTGAAATGCTGGCCGCCATGGGCGAGGAATCCTGAGGAGAACCATGAACGCAAGCCGCCGCAGTACTTTGATAGCCATCGCCCTGGTCTGCCTGGGCCTGTTGGGATTTGCGCTCTACCTGCAGATCGTGCGCGGCATGTTGCCCTGCCCGCTGTGCATCCTGCAGCGCTATGCCTTCCTGGCGGTGGCCATTTTCTGTTTGGTCGGCGCTTTCCTGAATCCGCTGGCCGCACGCCTGGCCGGCGCGCTTGGCTTGCTGGCGGCGCTGACCGGCGCCGGCGTGGCGATCCGGCATTTGTGGGTGCAGGCGCATCCCAATATCTCCTGCGGCATCGACCCGCTGGAAACTTCGCTCAACGCCATCTTTCCGGCCAAGCTGCTGCCGCAACTGTTCCAGGCCGATGGCTTGTGCAGCGCGCCTTACGAGCCCATCCTCGGCCTGTCCATTCCGCAATGGTCGCTGCTGTGGTTCGTATTGATGATCGTGCTGCTGGCGCGCCTGCTGCTGAAGAAGGCGCCCGCCTGAGTGGATCTCACGCCCGAAGCCCTGCTGGCCACGGCCGGCATCGACCGGTTCGAAGCGCGCCTGCTGTTGTCGCATGCCAGCGGCCTGACCCGGGTGCAATTGCTGACCCGCGGGCACGATCCCCTGCCGGCCGAACAGGCCGCTGCCGCACGCGCCCTGTTTGCGCGCCGCGCGCGGGGCGAGCCGGTGGCCTATCTGCTGGGCCGGCGCGATTTTCATGCGCTGTCTTTCGCGGTCACGCCCGATGTGCTGATCCCGCGCCCGGAGACTGAATTGCTGGTGGAACTGGCCAGTGCGCGCATCACGCGCCCGGCCATGCGGGTGCTGGACCTGGGTACCGGCTCGGGCGCCATCGCGGTCAGCCTGGCGCATCTGCATGCCGACGCCATCGTCACCGCCACCGATTTTTCCGCCGCCGCGCTGGAGGTGGCGCGCATCAATGCCCGCGACAACCAGGTGCAACTGGAACTGCTGCATGGCAGCTGGTATGCGCCGCTGCGAGATCGGCAGTTCGATCTGATCGTCTCCAACCCGCCCTATATCCGCGCCGGCGACCCGCACCTGGAACAGGGCGATCTGCGCTTCGAGCCGCAATCGGCCCTCACCGACGGCAGCACCGGCTTGAGCGCGCTTGACGCCATCATCGAAGGCGCTCCCCGGCACTTGGTGCCCGGCGCCTGGCTGCTGATGGAACATGGCTACGACCAGGCGCCGGCGCTGCGCCAGATGCTTTGCGCGCGCGGCTTTCTCGACGTGCAAAGCTGGCAAGACCTGGCCGGCATCGAGCGCGTTTCGGGCGGCCGCCTGCCCAGCTGAAAGCGTCAGAATGCCGCACCTGTCAAGACTGGCGCGGCGGGCGCATTTGCGTATCATTCCTCGCTGGTTTTCACTGTTAGTCCGGACCACCCGGCGCTTTGCTGATGCTCCCTTCAATCGAACAACGCCTTGCCCTTGAACTTTCGGCGCGGCCGGCGCAAGTTGCCGCCGCCATCGCCCTGCTCGACGAAGGCGCCACCGTGCCCTTCATCGCCCGCTACCGCAAGGAAGCCACCGGCGGCCTGGATGACACCCAATTGCGCCTGCTGGAAGAGCGCCTGCGCTATCTGCGCGAGTTGGAAGACCGGCGCGCGGCGGTCATCGCCTCCATCGAGCAGCAAGGCAAGATGACGCCCGAGCTGCTGCAGCAAATCATGCTGGCCGAAGACAAGACCCGGCTGGAAGACTTGTACCTGCCCTACAAGCAAAAGCGCCGCACCAAGGCCCAGATCGCCATCGAAGCTGGCTTGGCGGAGCTGGCCGACCTGCTGCTGGCCGATCCCACCAGGAACCCCGAGCAGGAAGCCGAGCGCTTCCTGAAAGCGCCCTTCACCACCGACAACGGCGACAACCCCGGCGTGCCCGATACCAAGGCCGCGCTGGATGGCGCACGCCAGGTGTTGATGGAGCGCTTCGCCGAAGACGCGCAACTGCTGCAGTCGCTGCGCGAATACCTGCAGGACCATGGCGTGGTGGAATCGAAAGTGGTGGCCGGAAAGGAAGAAGCCGGCGAAAAATTTGCCGACTATTTCGACTATGCCGAGCCCTGGTCCAGCGTGCCTTCGCATCGCGCCCTGGCCTTGTTCCGCGGTCGGCGCGAAGAAATGCTTACTGTGACCTTGCGTCTGGACAGCGAGGAAGAAAAACCCAAGTGGGACGCCCCGCACAATCCCTGCGAAGCGCGCATTGCCCAACGCTTCGGCATCAGCAACCAGGGGCGCGCCGCCGACAAATGGCTCTCCGACACCGTGCGCTGGACCTGGCGCGTGAAAGCCTTCATGCACCTGGAATCCGAGCTGATGACGGCGCTGCGCGAGCAGGCCGAGACGGAAGCGATCCAGGTCTTCGCCACCAACCTGAAATCGCTGTTGCTGGCCGCGCCGGCCGGCCCGCGCGCCACCATGGGCCTGGACCCGGGCTTGCGCACCGGCGTCAAAGTGGCGGTGGTGGATGCGACCGGCAAGGTGGTCGACACCGCCACCATCTATCCGCACCAGCCGCGCAATGACTGGCACGGTTCGCTGCATGTGCTGGGCCAGCTGGCAGTCAAGCACAAGGTTTCGCTGATTGCGATCGGCAACGGCACCGCTTCGCGCGAGACCGACCGCCTGGCGCAAGACCTGGTCAAGGGCTTGCCGGAACTGAAGCTGAACAAGATCGTGGTGTCCGAAGCCGGCGCCTCGGTCTACTCCGCTTCCGAATATGCCTCGCGCGAATTGCCGGAGCTGGATGTGTCCCTGCGCGGCGCAGTCTCGATTGCGCGCCGCCTGCAAGACCCGCTGGCCGAGCTGGTGAAGATCGATCCGAAGTCGATTGGCGTGGGCCAGTACCAGCATGATGTCGGCCAATCGCAGCTGGCGCGCGCGCTGGATGCGGTGGTGGAGGATTGCGTCAACGCCGTCGGCGTGGACGTCAATACCGCTTCTGCGCCGCTGTTGGCGCGCGTCTCCGGCCTGAACGCCAGCGTGGCGCTGGGCATCGTCAACTATCGCGACAGCCATGGCGCCTTCCGTTCGCGCCAGGACCTGCGCCAGGTGCCGCGCCTGGGCGACAAGACCTTCGAGCAGGCCGCCGGCTTCCTGCGTGTGATGGACGGCGACAATCCGCTGGATGCCTCGGCGGTGCACCCGGAATCGTATCCGCTGGTGGAAAAAATCCTGGCCGACCTGAAGAAGGATGTGAAGGCCGTGATCGGCCAGAGCAGCCTTTTGAAGTCGCTCTCGCCCGGCAAATACGCCGACGAAAAATTCGGCGTGCCGACCATCACCGACATCATCCGCGAACTGGACAAGCCGGGCCGCGATCCGCGGCCGGAATTCACCACCGCCAGCTTCAAGGAAGGGGTGGAAGAGATCAAGGACCTGCAACCCGGCATGCTGCTGGAAGGCGTGGTCACCAACGTGGCGGCCTTCGGCGCCTTTGTCGATATCGGCGTGCACCAGGAT